>NZ_JBEOVF010000031.1:0-126102 GCF_040295365.1 Streptomyces sp. NPDC002838
GCGACAACCGCTCCCGCACAGCGACCACCGCCGCCTCCACCTCACCCACCGACAACCCGCTCAGATCCGCGAAACCGACCTCCACCTCACCAACGTCCGCCAACACCTGCTGACGCCCGTCCCCACGCACCACCGCACGCAACATGCCGTGCCGCGCCACCAAACGCCTCAGCACCGCCGACGCACGCACCGGATCGAAATCCCGCGACTCCAGCTCCAGATACACATGCGTCGACACATCACCCAACTCGAACAACCCCGACCGCCCCAACCAATACGCATGCTGCACATCAGTCAGACCGAACGGCTCACCCCACCCCGCCACATCGGAACGCAGGGTCAGTTCCCTTTCGGCCTCGGCTAACGGCGCCTCGGCGGAGGAGACGATGCAGCGGTCGACGGCCGTGGCGAGGGCGCGCAGGCTGGGCATGGCGACGAGGTCGGTGAGCGCTATGGAAACGTCCAGCTCGGCCTCGATCGTGATCTGGAGCTCGGTGGCCTGAAGGGATTCCAGGAAGACGGATTCGTCGAGGTCGGCGGGTGCCTCGTGGCCGGTGATGCGGCGGTAGCGGTCGCGCAGGTAGGCGCTGATCTCCCGCATCCGGTCAGCCGGGGGGAGAGCGAGCAGGGCGCTGCGGTCGAGGGCGCGTATGTCGACGTTGCCGTTGCTGATCGGGGGCACTGGATCCTCCTGAAGGCGATGCGGGGAACGAACGCCCAGGGCCACTCGCCGGGCCTGGGACGGCGCCCCGCGCGGCGTGCGGGCATGCGGGCATGCGGGCATGCGAATCCCGGCCAGAGTCACGCGTGGCCGAAGCCGCCCAACAGCCCTGAATGACTGCCGGGAAGGCCGGACGCCCGAGGACGCTCACCGTGCTCTTTCGAGGGGGCTAAGGGCATGGCTCTTCGGACGCGTCGTGCTGGGATTGGCCGCTCGCGGTCCCCGGGGGGACGGTGCAGGGGATTGTCCGACCCGTCGAAGGAGCGACTGTGGAAGGCCCGTCCCGCTCAACCAAACGGCAGGTGAGGCGCACCCTGTTGCGCTTGGTGCCGATACTGGCCGTGCTCGTCGCGGCCGGAGCGTTCATCGTCGCGAACCGCACCCAGGCCATCACCCCCGACGGAACGCGCGTCACGCTCGCCATGGCACTCAAGGAATACCGCGATCACCCCTCGGCCCTCCGGAACGACCTGGGCCAGATCACGCGTCCGGTCGCGCCGAGTAAGGAGGTCAAGGGGTTCGCCAAACCGAAGGCCGGCGTCTACACGTACCGGACCGACGGCTCGGACTCGATCATCTACGACGGGGACAAGTACGAGCGTCCCTTCCCGAAAGTGACCCACGCCCGGGTGCTGCATGCCTCTGGCTGCGTGTGGGAGCTGTACTTCACCCCGATCGAGGAGCACACCGACGCTCACCGGCAGTGCAGCGGCAAGGGCGAATACCTGTGTCTGGCCCATATGCAGAAGGTGAGTTTCGCCGGTATCGAGGGTGACGAGGCCCACAAGTGCAATCCGGCCATGGTCCAGGTGGGCGGTGACGCGGTGAAGCCCGGTGGCAGGGAGGAGACCATCTGCGTCGCGCACGGAAACCGGGCCGCTATCAAGATCAAATATATCGGCGACGAGACCGTCACGGTGGACGGGGAGACCCGGGAAGCCCACCATGTGAAGATCGACAGCTATGTGAAGGGTGACGGTCTCGACGGTGATGCCGTGGCAGACGTCTGGTTCGACAAGGAAGACGGCTTGTATCTGAAGGTCGTCAGGTCGGCGGATGTGAACGTGGACCGCGGCGGCGGCAACAAGGGCACATACCGGGTCGAGGCGTCGTACATGCTGGAGTCCCGGACGCCCAAGGTCTGAGCGCTCCGTTTCCTCCAGGCCGTGCCCGTGCGCACGGCCACCTCTTCCCGCACAGACCGCGGCGGGGCCACCCCGGCCAGAGGGGTGGCCCCGCTGCGGCGTTCGCCGGGTGGATCACCGTACCGGTGAGGTCGTCTCCTCCCGGATACGGTCCAGCACCGGCTCGGGGTTGTCGGCGACGAAGAAGTGACCTCCGGGCACAGTGTGCAGATCGAAGGTGCCGGTGGTGTGCAGCCTCCAGAGAGCGCACTGTTCGGTGGGCGCCCGGTCGTCGTCGACACCGGTCATGGCCACAATCCGGCAGTCCAGGGGCCGTCCGGGGGTGTAGCGGTAGGTCTCGGCCGCACGAAACTCCGCCCGCAGGCCCGGTTCGGCCGCCTCGCGCAGCTCGGCGTGGTCCAGGAGTTCCGGCGGGGTTCCACCGAGCGCGCACACCTCCGCCCAGAACTCGGCCGTGGGCAGGCCGGCCAGTTTCCGCCCCGGCGACGGCAGGTGGGGGGCGACGTGGCCGGTGGCGAACAGCACCGCCGGACCCTGGCCGCCGCGGGCGCGCAGTGCGCGGGCGGTCTCGAAGGCGACCAGCGCGCCGAGGCTGTGGCCGAGGAACAGATACGGGCGGCGCTCGGCGGCCAGGTGGTCGGCGCATGCCTCGGCCAGGGCGGTCACCGAGTCCGGCGCCGTCGGTGCCCTCCCCGGGAACCTGGCACCGCGGCCGAGAACACGCATCTCCACGGAGGTGAGCCGATCCCCCCAGGAACGGTAGGGGGAGTCGGCGCCACCGGCGTGGGGGAAGCAGTACAGAAGCATGGGGGGTTACTCCTCTGTGCGGGGCGAGCGGCGGGCCCGGCTCAGTCGCCCACCATGCGGGTGAAGGCCGGGACGACGAAGATCTGCGTGACGACGGTGAGCCCGACGAGTACCGCCAGGGCCTTCAGCAGTGCCTCCGTGACCGTGCCGCTCTCCGGCCCCGTCATCAGGGCGCGGATGCCCTCGATGACATAGGTGAACGGATTCCATGTGGTGAGCGAGGCCAGCCAGTCCTGCAGCAGGTACGGCGGGGCGGCGGCGGGGCTGGCGAACAGCAGCAGCACCGAGAGGGGGGCCATGGCGAGCGGGGCCTGCGGATTGCGGGTGCGCAGTGCCACGACGTAGAAGACGCCCCCGTACGCGACCGACCAGAACGAGGAGAGCACCAGGAGCAGGATGACACCGGCCGGGCCGGAGTCGATGCGGGCCCCGAGAAGCACGCTGACCCCGAGCACCACGAGGCCGGCCGGCACCACCCGGAGGGCGTCGAACATGAGCCTGGACAGCAGCAGTGCCAGAGGGCGCACGGGTTGCAGCCGTAGCCGGTCGAGGAATCCGCTCTGCGCGTCGAGAACCAGGGCGGTGGCCGAGTAGCCGGAGCCCATCATCCCCGTGAACAACAGCAGTCCGGGCGCCATGTAGGCGGCGTAGGGGGTGACGGGGAAGCCCGGGATGAAAGCCATGCGCTCGTAGCTGGACGCCACGAGGGTGATGAGGAACATCGGGAAGAGGACGGGGAAGACGAAGGCGATCACGGGGCTTCGCAAGCCCTCGCGGAGGTTGCGGTTGAGCAGGGTGAGGGTTCCTGAGAGAGCGGACATCAGATTCCTCCTCGGCCCGTGCCGACGGTCCTGGCGAGGGCGGCCGCGGCGACACTGCCGTCGTCTCCGGTCCTGCGTTCCAGCCCTTCACCGGTGAGACGGATGAAGACTTCTTCGATGGTCGGATCGGTCACGGTGACTCCGGCCAGGGGGATGCCCCGGTCGTGCAGCCTCCTGAGCAGGGACGGCAGGATGTCGTCGCCCGCCGGCAGGTCGATCCGGAGAACGTCGTCGGCGGACCGGCAGGCGGCCTCGCCGACGACGGAGGCGGCCAGTTCGAGGGCCTCCGGGGTGGCCGGCAGGGTGAGGACCTTGCCACCGATGCCGTTCTTGAGCTCCTGAGGGGTGTCGATCACAGCAACCGCACCCTTGTCGAGGATGGCGATGCGGTCACACAACTCGTCGGCCTCGTCGAGGTACTGGGTGGTGAGGAACACGGTGCCGCCGCTCTGCCGGTAGCTGCGGACGAAGCCCCACAGGGCCCGCCGGCTCTGCGGGTCGAGGCCCGTGGTCGGTTCGTCCAGGAAGAGCACCTCCGGACCGTGCAGCAGGGCGAGTGTCGCGTCGAGGCGACGTCGCATGCCCACCGTGTAAGTGGCGACGAGCCGATCGGCCACCTCGGTGAGTCCGAACCCGGTGAGCAGTTCCTCGACGCGCTCGGTGCGCCGGGCGGGGCGCATCCGGCGCAGGGACGCGATGAGGTGCAGATGCTCGCGGCCCGTCATGAGGGGGTCGAGCGCGGCCTGCTGGAGTGACAGACCGATACGGTCGCGCACCTGCGATCGGTGCTTGACGACATCGAGTCCCAGGACCCGAGCCTGGCCCGATGTCGCACGGGTGAGGGTGGTCAGGATACGGACCGTGGTGGTCTTGCCCGCTCCGTTGCGGCCGAGGAAACCGAACACTTCCCCCTCGGCCACCTCGAAGTCGACCCGGTCCACGGCCACTGTTCCGTCGTCGAACGCCTTGTGGAGGCTCCGCGCCTCGATGATGGACATGCCGTTCAGCGTCTTGCCTCGGGTTCCCGCTGAACAGCGCTGTTTCGGAGCGTCGTTCGTGCCCCGCGCGGCATCCGTTCTAGGTGGCCGTTCGGGCCCGTCGGGCGTGCTGTGACTCGGCCGTCCCGTTGGCCCTGGGTGCCGCTGCGGCGCTTCGGTACAACGGTGGCACCGGACCAGACCGAGGGGATGTCGTGAGCGTCTTTCCCAGCGCAGAGTGGCTGAATTCGTACGTCGGGCTCATCAATTCCTCAGAGGAGTTCGAGGAGGCGGCACGCACGTTTCAGGCCGAGATCGCCTTCGTCTTCGAAGCGGAGGAGGACCGAGGAGTGCAGGCCGACATCTGGTGCCATACAGAATTCGGCGAAGGAAAATGCAAATCCGCCATCTACGATGTGGGCCCGGACGGTGCGGGCAACACCACTTTCGTGATCAGGGCGCCCTATTCCGTGTGGAAAAGCGTCATCGAGGGCGAGACGGACCCCATCGAAGGGATGCTGGACGGCGACCTCCTGGTGACGGGCCATTTGCCCACCCTGCTGAAATACGTGCGAGCGACGGACGAACTGGTGTCACTCGCCGCCCAGGTGTCCAGCAGCTTCGTCGACGAGATGCGCTGAGCCACGGCGACCGTGGCTGAAGCCGCCCGGCCGGGTGTTCACACCGGCGGGGCGGCTTCCGCGTGTGCGGCCCTGTTGGGGGGCGGCTCCGGTGCACCGCTCGGCGCCCGGCGGGCTGCGGGGTGGTTCAGCGCGCGGTGGCGACGACGTCGAGCTCACCCGCGAGGTACCGGTCACGGCAGGTGCCGCGGCGCTTCTTGCCCGACGATGTCTTCGGCAGGGTGGTGGGGCGGACGAGGACGACTTCGGCGGGGGCGTGCTGTGCGGCCCTGCGCAGCCGCTCGAACAGGTCGTGGGCGAGCCGGTCCTGACTCGCGGCACCGCCGGTGCCCTCGGCGACCACCACCATGCGCTCCTGGTCGGGGAGGGAGAACGCGATGACGTTTCCCCCGCGCACGCCGGGGACCGCCTCGGCCACGATCTCGTAGTCCTCCGGGTAGAGGTTGCGCCCGCCCACGATGATCAGGTCCTTGGACCGGCCGCAGATGTACAGCTGGCCCTCGTGCAGGAAGCCGAGGTCACCGGTGTCCATGTGTGCGCCGGTGAGACGCCCCATGCCGTCAAGAGGCGCGTCGGGACCGGTCCAGTAGCCGTCGGTCACACCGGGGCCGGTCACGCGCACCTCGCCGATCTGTCCGTCAGGCAGGGGCTCGCCGCCAGGGCCGTGCACCGTGACTCCGGTGCCGGGCAGTGGGCTGCCGCAGGAGACCAGCGGGCGGGCCGGAAGCTCGTGGTCGCCCGACTGGCGCGGTGCCCGGTCGGGGTCGAGCACATGGACCGGGGTCGTGGCGGACGCCGCCGTCACGACGAGCGTGGTCTCGGCCATACCGTAGGTGGGGCAGAGCGCCTCGGCGGGCATGCCGCTCTTGCCGAGGACCCGGACGGTTTCCTCCACCGTGTCTGCCGTCACCGGTTCCGCGCCGTTGATGGCCACCCGCAGCCGGGACAGGTCGAGTGCCGCGGGCCGCAGCTGCTGCGCCCTGACGGCCAGCCGGTAGGCCGAGTTGGGGGCGGCGGTGATCTCGGCGCGGTGGGCGGTCACGGTCTCCAGCCAGCTCGACGGCCGGCTGAGGAAGTTCTCGGTGGGCATCACGACGGTGTGCACCCCCTGCACCAGCAGGCCGACCACCGAGACGATGCCCATGTCGTGGTAGAAGGGCAGCCAGCTGACGTAGGTGTGCCCGGGGCGCATGCCGAGTGACGCCATGCAGGCGGAGACGTTCCCGACCAGCTGACCCTGGCGTACTGGAACGGCCTTGGACGACCCGGTGGTACCCGAGGTGAACTGGAGCAGGCCGAGGGCGGAGCCGTCGGGCACCGCGGGCTCGGGCGCCTGAGGACCCGACAGTGTGGATTCGAACCCCAGCACCCGGCACCCGGAAGGCACCCGGGTGCTCAACTCGGGTGCGCGATCGGTGAGTAGGAGGTGAGCTCCCGATGTGACGATCCGGTGAGCGAGCAGCCCTCCGGTGGAGGCCGCGTCGTCCGGACGTTCGTGCGGCAGCACCACCGGCACGGCACCGAGCCGCCACAGCCCGAAGAGGTTCAAGAGCAGTCCCACAGACGTGGGCGCGAGCACGCAGACGTGCTCCCCGGGGCGGACACCCGCATGGTGCAGCCGGGCCGCTACGCCGGTCGACATGTCATCAAGTTCGGTCAGTGTCAGGCGGGTCGGCCGCATGGCCCGGTCGAGCACGGTGAGTGAGCCGCCTCGCCGCGCCGAGTGGCGCAACGCGGCCGGTATCGACAGCTGTTCGGTTCCCAGGGAGTCGGCGGTCATGGGACGTAGCCCTCTCGGGTAGCGGGAAGCACCGGCGTTGTCCCACGCTATGCGGATCACCGCCGACTCGCGTCCGTCCTTGGGAGACGCCGTCCGGGGGTGCCCGAAAGGCTAGTGGATTCACTGCCCCCGTGCCTCGACGTTGATCGCCGAAAATCGGATGGCGTGATTCATTCGGACAGATCCGGAGGCGGCAGTGGGCGGTCTTGCCCGCGCGCCAAGTCGTCATCTACTGTCTTCCCGATCTACTAGCCCAGCGTAGTAGAACACGGGGTGAAGCGTCTTCGACATCATACCGGCAGCGCTCTAAACGACGTTGAAATGCGCCAATGCCGACAGCGGTCGACGCAGGCAATCGGTCCCCTGTCCGCCGTGACCACGAACTCACGGCGCCGCCCCATTCCCGAAATTGTTCAGCGCGCGATTCCATCCAAAGGAAATCTTCCCGGCCGAGTAATCAGGAGAAAAGTCGTGACCGAGACAGCTCGCACCAGCGCCCTCGAGTACTCATCCACGACCCACGACGGGCTGGACATCGCTCTTTTCGTTCCGAACGAAGTGGCGAGGTTCGGCCTGCGCACCATGCTGGCCTCGATCAGGGTGCGACATCTGATCGAGGCCACCTCGTTCGAGGAACTCTCGGAGCACCTGCAACGAGCGCCCGTCGATGTCCTGATCATGTCCTGTCCGGGTCAGGACGTCACCCAGCAGGAAGAGCCCCTCCGTGAGATCTCCGCGATGAACGTCAAGGTACTGTTCCTGCTGGAGAGCGCATCGGAGCGCATGATCATACAGGCGGCCTCGCTGCCCGTCGACGGCTTTCTCGTGCAGTCCGAGCTGACCAGGAACGCCCTGGCCGACGCGCTGCGCCGGATCAGCAACGGCGAGCTGTCCATGCCCTCGACCCTCGCGCGCGAGCTGCTGTCCCAGGTACGCGAGCGAAACGGCGCCAAGGCGCCGCGTCCGGTGTCCCTGACTCCGCGGGAGCAGCAGGTGCTCTCGCTGGTCGGGGACGGTCTGAGCAACAAGCAGATCGCTCGCCGACTCAGCATCTCCGAGCACGGCGCCAAGCGGCATGTGGCGAACGTCCTGGCAAAGTTGAACAGCCCCAACCGAACCCTGGCCGTGGTGACCGCGCTCAAGGAGGGGCTGCTTCCACCTCAGGCCTGAGCGGTGGCCCGCCGCGTCACCGCGCAACGGACACGGCCGCCCAGCGAACAGCAGACCGGATCATGGCACCCGCGCACCGGGCGTCCCGGCGGGGCGCCATGACCGCAGCCGCAGGCTGTTGCCGACGACCAGCAGTGAGCTCCCCGACATGGCGACTGCGGCAATCATCGGGTTGAGCATGCCGGCGGCCGCGATCGGGATGAGAAGAATGTTGTACGTGAATGCCCAGGTCAGGTTGGAGCCGATGGTCCCCATGGTTCGCTTGGCCAACTCCAGGGCGTCCACGACCGCCAGCGCGTCCCTCCGCATCAACGTCACCGACGCGGCTCCGACGGCCACGTCCGTACCGGTCCCTACGGCCATGCCGAGTTCGCACCCCGCCAGCGCGGCCGCGTCGTTCACGCCGTCACCCACGACCGCCAGAACGCGGCCCGTGGCCTGCAGGCGCGCCACGACCTCGGCCTTGTCCTCCGGCGACGCGGAGTGCCGTACCTTCTCGATGCCCAGCTCATCGGCAACCGCACGGGCCGGCCCCGGGCCGTCCCCGGTCAGCATCATGACCTCTACGCCCAGCCTCCGCAGCCGCGCCACCAGTTCGACGCTGCCCTGCCGCAGCGTGTCCCCGAGTGTCAGCACGGCCACGCACGCGCCGTCGATCTCCACCAGGACCGCTGTGCGGCCTGCGGCGTCGGCCCGGTCCCTGGCGTCCCGCAGCACGTCCGGCAGCCGGGTACCGGAGGATATCCGTCGCACGCACAGGGCGTGACCCTCCACGGTTCCGCGCACCCCTGTGCCGGCCATGGCGGTGAACTCCGAGACGGCGCTGGGAGCGCGGCCCGCCACAGGCGCAGCGGCGGCGATGGCACGACCGACGGGATGCTCGGACAACTGCTCCACGGCCGCCGCCAGTCGCAGAACGGCGGCGGCCGACCAGCCGTCGACGGTCACCGTGTCCAGAAGGCACATCTTGCCCGAGGTGAGTGTTCCAGTCTTGTCCAGCACCACGGTGTCGACGGCCCGTAGTCTCTCCAGCACCTCGGGGCCCTTGAACAACACGCCGAACTGCGCGCCACGTCCCGTGGCCGCGAGCAGCGCGGTGGGGGTGGCCAGCCCGAGCGCGCAGGGGCAGGCCACCACCAGCACGGCGACGGCGGTGGTGACAGCACCCTGCGAACTGGCGCCGGCGCCCAGCCAGAAACCCAGGACGGATGCCGCGAGCGCGAGCACCACAGGCACGAACACCCCCGCGACACGGTCCGCGAGCCGCTGTATCCGGGCCTTGCCCGCCTGGGCCTCCCACACCAGTTGGGTTATCCGGGCGAGCCGGGTGTCGGCCCCCACCTCGGTCGCCCGTACGACGAGGCTCCCGCCGGCGTCCAGTGTTCCGCCGGTGACCCGGTCGCCCGGTCCGACCTCTCGGGGCACGCTTTCGCCGGTCAACAGGGACAGGTCGATCGCGGCGCTGCCGCTGACGACCACGCCGTCGGTGGCCACCCGCTCCCCCGGCCTGACGAGAAACCGCTGCCCCGGCACCAACTGAGCAACAGGAACGCGCCGTTCGACCGGCGGTTCGCCGGGCGACCCGTCATCGAGGACCGTGACATCCTTCACCACGAGCTCGGCGAGGGCGTGCAGCGCGGAGCCCGTCCGGCGCCGCACCCGATCCTCCATCAGTCTGCCGCACAGGACGAACAGGGGGATGCCGACGGTCGCCTCCAGATAGACGTGGTCGTGTCCACCGTCCGTACTCAGGGAGAACGGCATGACCAGCCCCGGCGTGCCGGCGGTGCCCAGGAACAACGCGTAGCACGACCACAGGTACGAGGCGGCGATGCCCAGACTGACCAACGTGTCCATGGTCGCGGTCGAGTGCCGCAGGGCACGCAGCGCCCGGCGGTGGAACACCTCGGCGCCCCACAGGGCCACCGGGGTGGCCAGCAGGAAGCAGACCCACTGCCAGTTGCGGAACTGCAGCGCGGGGACCATGGACACGAGCAGTACGGGCAGGGCCAGAACCGCGATCAGCACCACCTTGACGCAGTCCTCGTCGCGGCACCCGGTCGCAGGGGGCTCGGGTGCGCCTTCGTCCGTGATCCGGTCGGCCGTGTATCCGGCGCGCCGCACGGCATCGAGGAGGTCCCCCACGGGTACCCCGGCCGGGTGGACGACTCGGGCTCGGCCAGTGGCGAGGTTGACGCCACAGGTGACGCCCTCGATGCGGTTGAGCCGCTTCTCGACGCGGGCCGCACAGGAGGCACACGTCATTCCGCCGACGGCGAGATCGGTCGTGAGCAGCGAGCCGTCGCCTCGGGTGGTCACCTGGCCTTGCCCGGCGTCCGTCGGCGCCGCGGGGTACATCCCGGATCCGGTGCTCATCGGGTGTGCTCCGCGGAGTGCGATACCTCGTCCCGGGGGTAGTGCCACCCCGGACGCACCTCCGGTGGCACCGGCCCAACCGCGCGCCCGACCATGTAGAACACGGCACACAGCGTCCCCAGGACCAGTACGAATCCGATCGGTCTGCCATAAGCGAAGGAAGATCGCAGTCGCTGTTCTGCATCCATGGCCAGCTAGTCGCGTCCACGGGGCGTGGGGTTCCCGCACATCCCGGATCGCTCCGGCGTGCGTTCCTGTGATCCAGAACGTCCCGTAGGCGCCCCATTGGCGTCAGGCTGTACTCCTGGACGCCTCGACGCCTCGACGAGCACGCCCGCTGCGAGACGGTAGGAGCCCACTCGGGTCATGGCCCGCGGAGTGGTGCAGTCGCCTCACTCCTCGCGGGTTCGCAGGTCGAGGCGGTGATCGGCCTGGCACCCGGCGCCGAGCGGCCAGCCCCTTCCCGGAACGAAGTCGCCCAGGATGCGCACCCGTTCGGCAGGCGCCTCGCTGCGCGCCGTCGGGCGGGCCAGGCGGCTGTGCCCGCGCCCCGAGCCGCATTCCCTGGGCATGCGGCGGTTGCCACCACTCAACAGCCGACGCACGTGTCACCACCCCCCGTGTCCGGGGCCATCGCGTCGCCGCCGCTGACGGCAGCCAGCGGCGGCACATTCTTCACCGGTCAGCGGGCCGGTCCGCGGCCGACCCGCGAGTTCCGCTCCGGGTCAGGCGACGCGGCCGGCCTTGAGTGCGGCCGCGATCTCGACGGCACGGCGCGCCTGGTGGCGGGCCGCCTGCAAAGGAACCTCGCCGGGCGCGCCGTCGCCGGCCACGTGGGAGGTGCCGTAGGGGTTGCCCAACTGGTTCATGATCGGGTCGGTGTAACCGGGGGGCACGATGACGCCACCCCAGTGGTAGAACGTGTTCGCCAGCGCCAGGAGAGTGGACTCCTGACCGCCGTGCGCGGTGCCGGAGGAGGTGAAGGCCGAGTACACCTTGCCCGCGAGCTTGCCCTGTCCCCACAGCGGACCAGTGGTTTCGATGAACGCCCGCAGCTGGCTGGCCGGGTTGCCGAAGCGGGTCGGGGTACCGAAGAGCACCGCGTCGGCCCAGTCCAGGTCATCGTGGCTCGCCAGGGCCACATCGGCGGTGTCCTGAAGGTGCTGGGCCCACTCCGCCCTCGAGTTGACCGCCTCCTCCGGGGCCGTTTCCGCAACCTTGCGCAGTCGCACCTGCGCGCCGGTCTTCTCCGCACCCTCGACGAACGCCTGCGCCAAGGCGTGCACGTTGCCCGTGGCGCTGTAGTAAATGATCGACACATTCACGGATTCCGACATCGGTTCCCTTCCTTCTTCACCGGGATACTGTTCCGTTCACCAGTTACGACGACGCAGCCCCGCGCAATGTGAGGCGACCCGCCCACCTCACATTTCACTGCGATGTCTCGTCGAACTGAACGGGGACACAACGACCGAGGGAGTCGGCGACACCATGACCAACCCGCCCGAGTCCGAGCACGGCCCGGCCGATCCGGGCCTGAGCGCGATCATCAGCGAGCGGCACCAGCTGATCAATCTCACGTACCGGCTCCTCGGCTCGCTGACCGAAGCCGAGGATGTCGTACAGGAGACCTACACCCGCTGGTACGCCATGTCTCCGCAGCAGCGGGAGGCCATCGAGTCCCCCGGTGGCTGGCTGACGACCGTCGCCAGTCGCATCTGCCTCGACCTGCTCGGCTCGGCACGGGCCAGGCGGGAGCGCTACGTGGGCGAATGGGTCCCGGAGCCACTGCCCGCGGCTACGGAGTGGATCAGCGGGCGGTGGGGCGGCGGCACCACGGCCGACCCGGCCGACCGGGTCACCCTCGACGAGTCGATCACCATGGCCTTCCTCGTCGTGCTCGAGTCGATGACGCCGGCGGAACGCGTCGCGTTCGTCCTGCACGATGTCTTCCGCTACTCCTTCGCCGAAGTGGCCGATATCGTCGGCCGGACGCCAGGGGCATGCCGCCAGTTGGCCTCGTCGGCCCGCCGCCGCATACGCGGGTCGCAGCCCGCCGCAGCGCCGGCAGCCCGGCGCGCCGACATCGTCAGGACCTTCAAGGAGGCCTGGGAGGCCAAGGACATCGACGCCCTCATCCGCCTGCTGGCCCCCGACGCCACGGCGACGGGCGACGGTGGTGGACTCGTGCCGGCCGCGATCCGCCCGGTCGAAGGCGCCGAGCAGATCGCGCGCTTCTTCGCCGGCCGGATGGACGCGGTGACCGACCTGACGCTCGTGGAGAGTACGGTCAACGGTCAGCCCGGCCTGGTCGCTCAGGTGGACGGCGTCCCCGTCTCGGTGCTGGCGTTCGACGTCGCGGAGGACCGGATCAAGCAGATCTGGTCGGTACTCAACCCCGACAAACTCCGGCTCTGGAGGACGGGCTGACCCGCACCCGGGCACCCTGGTGGCGAGGCCGGCTGACGATCGAGGGCGGCCGGCCTCACTTCTGAGCCATCAGCAGATACTCGTGCGAACGGTTCGTCCGCATCGGGTCGTCCTCGTCCTTGGCCGGCCAGTCGTAGAGGTGGACGCGCTCGTCCCCCAGGGTCAGATGGCGGCCGAGCACGCGCGCGGCGTCCCAGGCCAGCGGGACGAAGCGGTCCGCGACACGACGGTTCTGGACGGCGACGACGGCGTAGGCGCCCGGCCGCATCACCCGTGCGATGGCCGCGAAGGCCTCGTCGAGCGCCGCCAGATAGGCGTCGTAGTCGCGCAACGCGTACATCTGGCCCGGGTCGGGCGATTCGAGGTCCAGATTGGTGCCGAAGTACGGCAGGTCGCACAGGACCAGGTCCACGGTGCCGGGGTCGAGTGGAGGCGTGCGGGCGTCGCCGCAGAGCATGCGCTGCTCCGGGTAGCGCGCGACGCGCTGCCGTGCTTCCTGCGCTCGGGACGGGTTGATTTCGATGCCGACCCCAAGCCGTCCCTCGGCCGCGCAGGCCACCAGTGTGGTGCCCCAGCCGGCGAAGGGATCGAACACCAAGTCGCCGGGCTTGCTCAACTCCGCGATCAACGGCCGCAACTGGCTGACGAGACCGCTCTGTCCCGCGGCCTCCTCCAGGGCGAACTCCGGGTCCTCGTCGCCGAGCACGCGCCAACTGGACATCCCCATGAGGGTCACGCAACCTTTCTGGTGGAGCCGGTTCGGGAGACGGCCGGTTCGGCCTCGGGCAGCACCGGATGCACCGATGCCGGAGGCAGCCCGCGTTCGAGGCGCAGCACGCCCAGCGCGGAGCCTGCCGTGGCCACCGCGAGAAGCAGCCACATCCCGGTGGCCGACACCGACAGCAGCGCCGTGAACACGGTCGGCGCGAGCGCGATGGGCACCGCCCACGACAGCTGGTAGACCGCGAGATGGCGGCCACGGGTCTCTTCCGGCGCGGCCTGGGCCACCAGCGCGGAGGCCGTGGCGCCGTGCAGCAGTTCGCCCGCGGTGAACGCCGCGGTCGCCGCGAACACACCGGCGATCAGTACGGCCCCGGTCGACAGGTTGCCGAGCACCGCGAAGGTGACGAAGGACAGCGCGAAGATGCCCGCGCCGAGAGCCACCGCACGCGTTCTGCGGTACTTGACCAGGACCCGGGTGACCGGAATCTGCAGCACCGCGATGCCGACCGTGTTGACCGCGTACAGGACGCCCACCAGCGATACGGAGGCGTCCAGTTCACGGGTGAGATACACCGGGAGGGCCACGGGCAGCACCATGTACCCGAAGGCCGTTGGGATGTTCAGGAGCGTAAGGCCCAGGAACGGACGGTTGCGTGCCACCATCCGGTAGCCGCCCTTGCGGGAGACCCGGCCGCCCCCGGGCCGTGTCGACGTGCCGGTGCGGATCGTGCTGAGCAGCCCGGCAGACAGCAGATAGCCGGCGGCTGCCCCGAGCACGACGAAGTAGAACCCGGACTCGTCGAGGGCGAGGGCCGCGCCCGCGAGGAGTCCGCCCACGCCCATCCCGGCGTTGCGCAGGCTGCGCTGCAGGGCGAGCAGCTTGTCCCGCTCGGTGCCTTGCACGATCTCCGCCACGAAGGACTGGATGGCCGGCGGATAGGAGGTGTCGCCGAGGGCGACCGGCAGCATCACCGCGAACATGGCCACGCCGTTGTCGACCAGGGGATAGGTGCAGAACGCCGAGGCCCGCAGCACATACCCGCCCACCAGCACGGTGCGGGCGCTGAAGCGGTCGATGAGGACGCCGGCGATCGGGTTGCTCACCAGGCCGATCACCGCTGCCGTGGTCACGATGGCACCGACCTGGGTGAGCGGCAGACCGGTGACGTGGTGGAAGTAGAGGAGCGACAGCGGCAGGTACATGCCGCTGCCGGTCGCGTCGACGACCATGCCCAGCATGTACTTGAAGCGGACGGACGACAGCTTCCGCATCATGATGCCTCCGCCGGCTCGGCGCCGTTCCCGGGCTGTGCCGGGGTGGCGTCCTCGGACAGCGCCACGATCTTTGTCTCGGCGATGACCCGGGCACCGAGGGCGCGTAGCCGGCGCTCGCACTCGACGCGGGTCGGGGCCGAACCCACCGCCGCCGTGAGGAAGTCCGCTGAGCCCGCGGCCGGGGCGATCACCTGGCCCTCCTCGGCGAAGAGCCAGAAGCCCTTCACCCACTCCTCGTCGGGGACGGCGGGGAGCGAGCGCACCAGGCCGGGCCGCTTCATGGTGAGCACTTGTCCCGACATGCAGCGCGGTCGCAGCGGCGCCCCGTCGCCGGCGGCGCCCTCGATCACGGGCAGCGAAAGACCGGCCTCCGCACGGGTCACCTGCACGGCGAGCTGGATTCCGAAGAGGGTCTCGAAGACCTCCCGGATCTTCGCACCGCCCGACCGGCCCGCGATCTCGCACAGCACCAGACGGTCGTCGGGCGTGTGGAAGACCTCCGCGTGGAAGGCGTGGGTGCGCAGCCGGGAGCCCTCGGGCTTCAGGGCTGCCAGGGTCTGCTCGATCAGCGCGAGCAGCCGGGGGGTGAGCGGATCGTCCACGTCCAGGGTCAGGTCGACGCGCGGCCCGGGGTCGGCCCCGAACGAGGCCAGGTCGTACTGGTACTGGGAAGGCCAGGCAGCCACGGTGCGGCCCTGCACCACCAGCCCGTCGACGTGGCACATCCGCCCGGGCACGTAGGCCTCGATGAGCAGGTCGTCCCGCGAGCCGTCCCGGTAGGCCCGCGCCAGCCGCAGCTCCAGCTCGTCCCGGTCGGCGACGATGCTCAGGCCGATGGAGTTGTAGCCCGCCCGGTTCTTCAGCACCACGGGGAAGCCGTGCAGCCCGGCGAAGTCGCGGGCCTGCCGGGCGGTGCCCGGCACGGTGTGCGGGGCGACCTCGATGCCGGCCTGCCGGGCCAGCCGCTTCATCAGGGCCTTGTCGCGGAACGGTGCGATGTCGGCGCTCCACGCCCCGTCGAGGCCGAGGCGCTCGCGCAGCTGGGCGGCCAGGGCCACGTCCGCCTCGTGGTGGGCGATGACGTGGGTGATCCGGTACTCCTCGGCAAGGGCGAGCGCGCGGGCCGGCACCGCCTCGTCGTCGAGGGTGCCGAAGAGTTCGAGGTGGGTGAAGTCGTGATCGGCGGCTCCCGGAGTCTTCTCGCCTGCCAGCTCGATCTTGTCGCGGGCGGCGAGGACGACGATGTCGCCGGGATATGTGCGGCCGTCGAGGCCGGGGGCGTTGCCGTCCAGCCACTGGCGGTAGGGGAAGGCGGCGAAGGGGTTGCGGTGCAGGATGAGGACGCTCATGACCAGATCACCGTCCGGTCGCTCACCGGGGCGACTTCGGCCAGGCCCGGCCGGCCGTAGGGATCCCTCACCCGGACCTTCACCAGGTCGCCGATGAGTTCGGCGCCGCGCCGGATCGCCGCGGTGGTGTCCTCGCCGGTCACGGCGACCAGGCCGAGTCGGTCCCAGTTGTCCCGCAGGGGACGTACCGTCTCCCCGGGCTTGGCACTGATGCGCACCGCCAGCACATCGGCGAGAGCCTGTGCCTCGGTCACGCCGTCCACCGACTCCACGATGTCGCCCGGCCGGCCCACCACCGACCGCACGGCGGCCCCGCCGCGCGCCTCGGGCCGGTCGGGGAGTTCCTCGGCCAGGCCGAACAGCGCGGCGAGGGCGAGCTTGACGGTGTCGATGCCGTAGACGCTGTGCACCAGGTCGGTGATGGCGTCACCGGCGACCCGGTTGTGGCTCTCGATGACGCGGGGGCCGCGGGCGCCGATCCGGATCTCGGTGTGGCAGACGCCGTCCTTGACGCCGAGCCGGTCCAGGAACCCGATGACGGCCGCACGTACCCGCTCGTCGACCGCCGCACCGAGCCGGGCGGGGACCGCGTGCCCCAGTTCGGCGAAGTGCGCGGGGTCGGTGAACTTCTCGGTGATGGCGATGACCACATGGCGTCCGGCGGAGCTGAAGGACTCCACGCTGTACTCGGGGCCCTCGAGGTACTCCTCCATCAGGAAGTCCTGAAGCAGCAACAGCGTCGAGACCCGGTCCGTCCTAGTGCCGGACAGCCGCCGCACCTCGGCCCAGACCCGCTCGGCGTCGGCAGGTCCGTCGAGGCGGTGCACGCCGATGCCGGCGGTGGCGTCGGTCGGCTTCACGATGAAGGGGTAGCCGTGCCGCTCCCCGAAGGCGTCCAGGTCCTCGCGCACGCGCAGCGGCTCGGCGCGGACCGCGTCGGGGTCGAGCCCGGCCAGGTGCTCACGCATGACCACCTTGTCGCGGAAGCGCCGGGTCACCTCGTGGCCGGTGCCGCCCAGGGCGAACAGGTCGTTGACGCGGGCCGCGTTCTCCAGACCCGGCTCGGTGATCGAGATGGCGGCGGCGAAGCCGGGGGAGTCCCGGAGCCGCTTGGCTATCGGCTCGACCAGGTCCCAGCGGGTGTAGTCGACGACCTCCACATGGTCGGCGAGGCGCTCCTGCTCGGCGGTGACCTTGGTGGGGTGCTGCAGCAGCAGGACGTACAGGCCCAGTTGCTTGGCCTTGGCCACTGTTTCGTCGGTGGCGCCGACGAGCAGCAGTGAACGCTCAGGATTCATGTGTCGGTTGCGCTCCGTTCCTGTGTACGGGCTGGCGTCCGTGCGCGGGCTCTCCGCGGGTGGCGGGATGGGCAGGTGGCCGACCCGCACCCGGTGCGCTGCCGCACGCGGGCGGATCCCCAGGGTCCGCCGGCATCGCGAGGGCGAGGCGTGCACCCGGTTCATCCGGCCCGCCGCGCAGCGGTGCCGCCCGTGGCACGGGGGCGCGCCTCGGGGACCGCCTGGGCCTCGGACCACCAGCTGAGGTAGCGCTCTCCGGTGTCCGGGAAGACGGTGACGACCGTGGCACCGGCCAGGTCGTGCCGGCGCGCGAGTTCCACGCAGCCGTACGCGGCGGCGCCCGACGAGACGCCGGCCAGCAGTCCGGTGGAGGCGGCGATGGCGCGGGTGGTGGCCGCGGCGTCCTCGTCCTCGACGGCGATCACCTCGTCGATGACCGTGACATCGGTGACCGGGCTGGTGAATCCGCCATTCAGGCCGGGGATGCGGTGCGGTCCCGGCTCGCCGCCGGACAGCAGGGGCGAGCCCGCGGGTTCGACGGCCACGACCTTCAGCTCCGGGTTGTGCTCCCGAAGACAGCGGGCGACACCGGTCAGGGTGCCGCCGGTGCCGACACCACACACCAGATAGTCGACTCGGCCGCCGGTGTCCCGCCAGATCTCCGGGCCTGTCGTCTCGTAGTGGGCCCGTACGTTGTCGGCGTTCCGGTGCTGGGCGGCATACCAGGAGCCGGGGGTCGCGGCGTGCAACTCCTCGGCACGTTCCACGCAGCCGGCGAAGCCGAGGGTGTGGTCGGTGAGTTCCACCTCGGCGCCCAGCACGCGCAGAGTCAGCAGGCGCTCCCGCGAGGCGTTGTCGGGAAGCACGATCCGGCAGCCGTAGCCGCGGGCGGTGGCCAGCGCGGCCAGGGCGATGCCGGTGTTGCCCGAGGTGGACTCGATGATCGTCGCACCAGGCCGCAGTGTCCCCGCCTCCTCGGCGGCGCGCAGCATGAACAGGGCGGCGCGGTCCTTGATGCTGGACAGCGGATTCGCCGCCTCCAGTTTGGCCAGCACATGTGCTCCGACGGGCAGCCCGGCGAGTCTCAGCCGCAGCATCGGGGTGTCGCCCACAAGTTCCTCGAGTGAGCCGACGACACTGCCGGTGGATAGTTCGGTCACAGGGCCCTCCGGATCAGTTCTGCTCGACACGTGCCGCGGGTTCGGTGCGCCCCCGTGGGCACATGCTGGTCCAGAATCTGCCGCTCCCTGTGCGGGATGACCACGCGGCCCATGGTTCGGGTTGCCGCACTGCATTGATTGCGGGGGTCACCCGCGGAGCCGCACGTGACTCGAATCCGTACGTTCGAGCCGGAGGTCGAAGACCTATCCGAGTACGGGGGTACGTTGATGAAGAGACAGGACACCGGCGAGACATGTCTGTCCGATCTGCTGAATGCCCAGGCTCGTGCCCGTCCCGGCGACATCGCCGTCATCCACGAAGGCGAGTCGCTCACCTTCCGCGAACTGGCCGACCAGGCCGATGACGTGGCTCGGTACCTGCGCCACCTCGGCGTCGGCGCCGATGACTGCGTGGGGCTGTTCGTCGAGCCCTCACTGGATCTGATGATCGGCGCCTGGGGCATTCTGCGCTCGGGCGGAGCCTGTCTTCCGCTCTCGCCCGATTATCCGGAGGAGCGCATTCGCCATATCGCGCAGGATGCCCGCATGGCCGTCGTCCTCACTCAGGGCTTCCTGCGGAACCGGCTCGCGGAGTTCCTCGCCGCAGATACCGTCGTCATCACCCTCGAAGACGTCGTGGAGTTCATGAAGGGCCGGTCCGGCGCGGATGCGGCCGAGCTGCCCGACGGTCCGCGCACCACGGACCTGGCGTACATCATCTACACCTCGGGCAGCACCGGGAAACCCAAGGGCGTGGCGATCGAGCACCGCTCCATCGTTCACCAGATGCGCTGGCTCGCCGACGCCTTCGCGCTCGACGCGGCCAAGACCGTTCTGCAGAAGACCCCGATCAGTTTCGACGCCGCCCAGTGGGAGATCCTGGCCTCCGCCTGCGGAAGCCGGGTCGTGGTCGGGTCCGGCGGCATCCACCGGGACCCCATGCGCCTCATCGAGACCGTCACCCGCCATGCCATCACGACCTTGCAGTGTGTGCCGACGCTCCTTCAGGCCCTCGTCGACACCGACGAACTCGACCGCTGCACATCGCTCACCCACCTCTTCAGCGGCGGCGAGGCGCTGTCCCGGGCGCTGGCGAGGAAATTGACCCAGGCGCTGCCAGGGACCACCCTGGTCAATCTCTACGGCCCCACCGAGTGCACCATCAACACCTCGGCCCACATCGTCGCCCCCGCCGCCCTCGGCGAGGGCCCCGAGACCCTTCCGATCGGCACGCCCGTGCCCGGCCTGCGCTATCACATCCTGGACGCCGAGGGCCGTCCTGTGGCGGCCGGCGAGACGGGCGAACTGCACATCAGCGGCGTCCAGTTGGCGCGCGGTTATCTGCACCGGCCCGAGCTCACCGCCGATCGCTTCCGGCCGGTCCCGGCACTGCGGCCGGGACCGTCTGGCGATGAGCCCGGTCACGACCGGCTGTTCAGCACCGGTGATCTGGCCTACTGGAACCCCGACGGCACCGCCCAGTTCACGGGCCGGGCAGACAACCAGGTCAAGCTGCGTGGCTTCCGGATCGAGCTGGACGAGATACGCCTGGCCATCGAGGCCCACGACTGGGTGAAGAACGCCGCCGTGCTCCTGCGCACCGATCCGCTCACCGAAGTGCAGAACCTCGTGGCGTGCATCGAACTCAGCCCCCGGGAGGCCGTGTTGATGGACCAGGGGGAGTTCGGTGAACACCATGTGTCGAAGTCGTCCAAGCTCCAGGTCAAGGCACAGCTGTCGGACCCGGGCGTGCGGGACGCGGCCGATCTGTCCGGGCGGCCCACCTCACGTCTGCCCGGCGCCACCGCCAGCCCCGAGCAGCGGCGCCGGGCCTTCGCCCGCAAGACCTACCGCTTCTACGAGGGCGGCCGGCTCAGGGTCGCGGACGTGCTGGCGGCGATCGGGCGGCGGACCGAGGGTGCCGGATCGCGTCGCCCCGAAGAGCTGACCTTGCACGAACTAGGCGTGATACTCCGCGACTTCGGGCAGCACCACAGCGACGAGCGGCTGCTGCCGAAGTACGCGTACGCCTCTCCCGGATCCCTCTACGCGACACAGCTGTACCTGGAGCTCGCCGGGATCGCTGGCCTGGCGGCGGGTTGCTACTACTACCACCCGGTCCATCACGAGCTGGTGCTGATCCACCGCATCGAGGCAGCGGCCCGCCCCGGGGTGCGCGCACACTTCATCGGCCGCAGATCGGCGATCGAGCCGGTGTACAAGAAGAACATCCATGAAGTCCTGGAGATTGAGGCCGGGCACATGGCCGGCCTGTTCGACGAGGTGCTGCCCATCCACGGCCTCGCCCTCGCCGAGGCGACGTACGACAACGGTTTGACCCAGCTCCTGGGCTGCGGCGAGGACGACCACTACCTGGGTTCCTTCGAGCTGGTGCCCTGGACGGCGGCCCACGCGCAGGCACCCGCGCAGCGCTCCCTCGACATCTACGTGCAGTTCCATCCTGGCAGCGACGCCGGGCTGCCCAGCGGCCAGTACCTGTACCGGGAAGGCCGACTGCACTGGATCAGCCGCGAGCTGGTCTCCAAACGGCATGTGGTCGCCATCAACCAGGCCGTGTACGACCGGTCCGGGTTTGGCATCACCCTCGTCAGCCGCGCCGCCGAGCAAGGCAGGGAGCGGCTGAGCTATCTGGACCTGGGCCGCGAGGTGCAGCACCTGATGATGAACACCGGCAACCTGGGCCTCATGCCCGCGGGGTACAGCTCGCGCGCCGGAGATGACCTGCCCGCCGCCAGGCGCATGACGGCAATCCTTCGGGAGACTCCGCAGCCCACCGGGCCTTCGTACTTCTGCGTCGGCGGCAAGGTCAGCGAGGAGCAGCTCCGCCACGAAGGCATGTACGAGGACCAGGTGCACATGAAGGGACCGGAGGAGCTGATCAGGGATGATCTGGCCTCGTCCCTGCCCGAGTTCATGCTCCCGAGCCGGATTCTGGTACTGCCCGAGCTGCCGCACACCCCCAACGGCAAGCTCGACACCAAAGCCCTCGAAGGGCACGTCGACGAGGCGGCGGCCCGTGCCCATCCGGTGGTGGAGCCGCGCAATCAGATCGAGGCGCGGCTGTGCGGTCTGTGGAGGACGGCCTTGAAGCGGGACTTCGTCTCCGTGCACGACGACTTCTTCCAGCTCGGCGGGAATTCGCTGATCGCGGTCGCCTTGGTCAAGCGGATCAACGAGGCATTCGGCTGCAACATGCCCCTCCAACTGCTGTTCAAGGCGACCACGGTGGCGAAGCTGGCCGAGGCGGTGAGCACCAGAGCCGCCGTCGCCGCCTCCCGGGTCACCCCGCTGCGGTCCGAGGGCAGCGAGCCGTCCGTGTTCTGCTGGCCGGGGCTCGGCGGTGTCACGATGAACCTGCGGCTGCTCGCGGCCCGTGCGCCCGGGGACCGGCCGGTCTACGGCATCCAGTCGCACGGCATCAACGAGGGCGAGACGCCGCTCGCGTCCATCGAGGAGATGGCTGCCGACGATGTGGCGGCGCTGCGGCGCGTCCAGCCGGAGGGGCCCTACACGCTGTGGGGCTACTCCTTCGGCGCGCGGGTCGCCTTCGAGGCGGCGTGGCAGCTGGAGCAGTCGGGCGAGCGGGTGGAGCAACTGTTTCTGCTGGCACCGGGATCGCCGCGGGTGGCCGGCGCCCCGCAGGCGGCACCGGGCACGGCCGTGGCCGACTTCGCCGATCCCGTCTTCACCACCATCCTCTTCTCCGTCTTCGCCGGCACGGTCCGCAGCCCGGCCCTCGACGAGTGCCTGCGCCGGTCCACCGACGCGGAGAGCTTCGCGCAATTCATCGACCGCCAGTTCCCGCAGCTGGATCCCGGGCTGATCCGCCGCGTGGTGGCCGTGGTCTGCCGTACCTACGGATTCACCTACGACCACGTCGACCCGGCCACACGCCGGGTCTCTGCGCCCGTCACGGTGTTCCGGGCACGTGACGACGCACCCTCCTTCATCGAACACGCACTGGGCCACACGACGCCACCGCCCACCATTGTCCAGCTGGAGACCGACCACTACGGGGCGCTGCGCGACCCGGGCGTCGGCGAGCTGGTCAAGGCGCTCCAGCGCGCCACGCCACGACCGACATCACGCCCGGCAACGCGGACAAGGATGCTCTGATGCCTCACGTGACCATTCAGCACTTCCCGAAGTCCCTCACCGCCGAGCAGCGGTCGCGCCTGGTGGAGCAGGTGACGGCCGCCGTGCAGGAGGCGTTCGAGGTAGAGGAGCGGGTGATCTCCCTCGCTCTCGTGCCCATCGCACCGGAGGACTGGGACGCACATGTCTACCAGCCCGAGATTGTCGCGCACCGCGAGCGGTTGGCGAAGGCGCCGGGCTACTGAGCGGGGCCCGCTCGACATGCCTGACTCCTCACGGCCGGGCCGCCCCGGCAGCATGCCGGTACAACACCGACCTGACGCGGCGCCACTAGAGTATCGAGCCAGGATCACTGGGGTGACCGGGAATTGGGGTTGCGACTTCCGGGGCGTTCACCAAGGATCTGAGGGCGGTAACTGCCGGCACGGTGCGGACCACCTGTGGCCGGCTGCCGCACTGGGGGCCGGTCATGAGGGGGCCGGGGGTTCGAGAAACGGGGGAACCGTATGCGCGTGCGCCGCTGCAGGCTGGAACCAAGGCTTCGTGCAAGACCGTCGGAATCCGATGAGCAAGTGGATCTCCGTCGGCGGTTGTCTCCAACCGGCGGTCAAGAAGGCGATCGCGGGCACGGGCCACGAGCGGTCGCAGAACAACCGTGGACCGACGGCGCTCCCGGTGGCCGAGAGCGGACCGTTGACCGCCGGATGTCCGAGGGCTGCGGACGAGGCGGCGCTGAGTTCGCCGCTGGTCGCGCTCATCGCCCCCGCAGACTTCCTGGCTCCGGTCCGCGCCGGGATCGGCGAGGCAGGAGAGCCCCCCGCACGGCACGCGACGTCTCTTCGGTCGTACCGCACAAACACACCCTCCGTCCTGACCACTCCCACCAGGTCCGCGGCCCCGGACCTGCCCGCCCCGGCGGGCGCCCTCAGCCGCGCGCTGGTCACCATGGGCCATCGCCCGGCCGGGGCCCGGCATCGCACGGAGCAGACGCGGCGTGAGTGGGAGCGGCTGACCGGCGGCTCTCCACCCGGCGTCGGCCTCGCCCATGGCCCCATCGTCGCCCCCGGCCGGGTGACCACCCACCCGGCACTCGCCGGTGTCCGGATCGTCGTTGAGCGGGTCGCCGCCGTCCGCGGCTTCCGCCGTAGGAGGGCCACCGCGCGACGTCCCACTCTCCATGCTGGTCGGCGCCTCCGGCACTCCTGCGGTCGGCATGGCCGGGTCGAGCGCGCTGGTCGCGGCGCGGCTCTGCCAGAGCGCTTATGTCCTGCTGCTCCCGGGCACGGCCCCGCTCCGACCACGCAGCCGCCCCCGGTCGCCCCGCGCAGGCCGGAAGAGCGTAAGGTGCCCTCCCTTGCGCCCAGCTCGATATCGGCCAAGGTTGCGGGCGCCCGTGGCCCTGGCTTCGTGTCCAGGTTGAGTCCACGGAAAGGATGACGTCATGAGCGCAGGCAGCGGACAGACGCGGGAGGCCCTGTCCCCCGCCGACTCACCGCTGGAGTCCCTGCTGCGGATCGCCGACACTCTCAGCAGCCTCGAACGGTACGCCACCGAAACCGCGGGTCAACTGCTCCTTGCTGAGGGCACTGACACCGAGGGTCCGGGGCGGATCCGATACGTGGAGGGCCCGGGAACCGTCCAGGAGGCGATCAGCGACGCGCTGTGGCGGGCGAAGCGCGAGATCCTCACGGCCCAACCTGACGAACCAGGCCCCGGAGCCACGCTGGACTGGGGCTATGCGGCGGTCCGCGACCCTCTGACACGCCAAGTCGCCATGCGGACGCTGTTCCAGCACAGTGCCCGGTTCTCCGAGCCCACGAAGAAATACGTGCAGAAGGTCATGGAACACGGGAGCGTGGAGGTGCGCACGCTCCCGGAGTTCTTCGACCGGCTGATCGTCGTCGACGGCGAGGTCGCCTTCATCCCCGGCGCCGAACGCCCCCACAGCGCGGCGATGATCCGGGACGGCGCCGTCATCGCGTTCCTCAGGGGCGTCTTCGAGAAGGCCTGGGTACGGGCCGAGCGGTTCCCTTTCCGTCCGGTGCGGGCGGCGGATGCCGCCCGCGAGGTGGTACCCGATGTGCGTCAGGCCATCAAGGCCCTGCTGGTCGAGGGCCGCTCCGACAAGGCGATCGCGCGCCGCCTCGGCATGAGTCTGCGGTCCGTGCAGGGGCACATCGCCTCTCTGCGCGAGCAGTACGGCGCCCAGCACCGCTTTCAGCTCGGCTACCGGATGGCACGCGGCGAGTACGCCGTCGCGCACACCGCCCTGGCCGAGTCCGCCCCGGATCCCGCCCCCGCCATGAACGTTCCCGCCCATGGAGAGGCCTCCTGACATGACTGCCATCAACTCCTCTGCCCACTCGAGGAGTTACTTCGGCGGGTTGCTTGCTGGTCTGCCCAGCGTCGCGTGGGAGCGGCTCAGCACCTCGCGGGTGTCGGCGGGGTCGATGACGTTGTCGGCGAGGCCTCGCTCGGCCCGTAGCGGGCGTACGGCAGCTTCGAGCCGTGCCGGATCTGCCTGCGACGCCTGAATTCATCCCGAGGCGAAGTGACACACACCCCGAGGTCTCCGCGTGGGCATCCGCGCCTGCTCACCTGCTCGAACTCCAGGAAGAATCCCGGGTCCACGAGCAGCTCGATGCGCTCCCGGGCCGTCAGGTTGCCCATGGCGTACTACGCCACGGTCGCCTTCTCGCTGGGACCGGCAGACGAGGCTCCCGCGCAATTATCGGCACCCTTCGCCCAGCCGGTTCGGCATCGTATGACCAGGAAATGGGTGTAAGCCCGACACTCCGAGGCTCAACCTTGACAGCAATCTTTCCGATAAACATACTCGAGAATGCATGGGGGCCGACGGGGTTCGCGATTGCCTTCGCACCGCCGGGGGGACGTTCGTGAACCGTGATGACTGTGTTCATTTAGTCCATCTGCACAGACGTCCCGGTGCCGCCTTTTTCGCTCGCTGGTGGTACCGGAGACATGGTTTTCAGCGCCGAAACACAGCTGCTCAGGGCAGCACCTGGGGCAGGCGCCATACAGCCTCCCGCGCGTCGCCCGCCGGGAGTTCACAGATTTCGCCGCCGGTGTCGTCCTGTCGCACCAGACAGCCATCGGCACGGGACAGATGGAGGATCAATGTCCGAGACCGCTGAGTCGGCAGATCTTCGCTCAGCCGTCGAGGAGTCATCTCATCGCGGGGCGTACCGCACTCGCGTGACAAGGTCCGGTCTGTCCGGACCGCGCAGGAGGATGAACTCCCGGACAGGGAAGTTAATTTCAGCGTGGGGACAAGCCGGCACGACAAGGGAGACCTCGACTGGCGCTTCACAGTCTTGAGGGCTGCCGATCCGTTTCCCAATGTGTCGACCACGCTGTCCATGCCACGCGGCCTGGCAGACTCCTTCATTGTCTTCGCCCGGCACGGGAGACTGAGACGTCCGCCGAGGAGGGACTTGTTCCTGCGAGCGGAGTGAACACTCTCCGCCCAGGGCGACCCTCCCTCACGACACACCCGCCCACCGCAGTCTGCTAAGAGGGACTCGACGAACTACGGGGGAAAGAAAATGAAGATTCAGGTACTGGGTACGTTAAGTGCCGAGGTCAACGAGGAATCGATTGTCCCAACGGCCGGTAAACCGCGGCAGATTCTGTCCCTGCTCGCCCTCTCTCCCGGACGAGTGGTGCCCGTTCCCACACTCATGGAGGAACTCTGGGGAACCAAGCCGCCGCAGAGCGCGCTGGCCACCCTCCAGACCTACATCCTTCAGTTGCGCCGACGCCTCGGCAGCGCCATGGGGCCTGACGCCCCCGGCACGGCCAAGGAGGTCCTCGCCACCCGGCACGGCGGCTACGTGATGGAGATACCCGCCGAGAGCGTCGACGTGCACGCTTACGAACGCATGGTCGCGGAGGGCCGGTCGGCCTTCGATGCCGGCGACGACGCCATCGCAGCCGACCGCTTCCGGCAGGCGCTGACGCTGTGGCAGGGACCGGCACTGGTCGACGTGCGGACCGGGCCCGTCCTCAAGATAGAGGTCATGCGCCTGGAGGAGAGCCGCCTGGGTACCGTCGAGCGGAGGATCGACGCCGATCTGCGGCTCGGTCGGCACTCCGAACTCCTGCCGGAACTCACGGAGCTGACAGCGCGTTACCCACAGCACGAGGGTCTGCACTCGCAGGCCATGCTCGCGCTGTACCGGTCAGGCCGGCAGGCGTCGGCCCTCGATGTCTACCACAAGCTGCGCATCCGGCTGATCGAGGGGCTGGGCGTCGAGCCCTCGCCGCAGGTGCAGCGGCTGCACCAGGCAATGCTGGTCGTCGACCCCCAACTGGACGTCGTCGCCGGACCGCGGCGTAGCTCGACGTTCGACCTCTACGCCGCCTGAGGCCCACAACACGGCCGACGGCTCCCAAGGGAGGCCGGCCCTCCGGCGGGACCTTTGTCCTTGCTCGGCATGCGCCGCAGCACGGTCGCTGCGGCCTGCGGTGCCTGCCGGGTCGGTGGATTTGACGGTTGCCATGAGCAGGGAGTTGGGCGCATGTGCGTGCCGTGCTCCACCGGGCAGGGGGCGGATCCCCCGCCGCGTGGCGCCCTGCGGAGTCGAACGCGAGCGCCCCCGGGACCGAGGGCCGTTCGCCCCGCCGTCGACCGTGGGCAAGCCGCACGGCGTCCTCGCCTTGTGGGGTGCTGATCGCCGCATGGCGACGATCCGTCCACAGCCTGAACGGCAACGAGTGCCGACACGACGCCGCGCCTGAACTCCCTCGCGCAACGGGCCGCCAGGCATGTACGTGGTCACGAGCTGCCTCAGCGATCTCGCGCGGCTCACCCGGCCGCCGCGACCGCTGCTGTCAGAGGGCGAGACCGCGACCGCGCCCGAGGCCGGCCGCGGAAGGCCCCCGGGCAGCTCAGTCCCGCTTGGTCGCGCAGATGACGACGCGGTTGATGATGGCGTCCGCTGGAACGTCGGTGGGATCCTTGGCGCTCACCTTCGTGATCTCGAACCCGCTCTCCTCCAGCCAACTCCGGTATGTGGACAGCTTCTGCAATCCGCCACGTCCCACCACGCAGCCGAGGATGTAGGCAGGGAAGAAGTCGGCCTGGTAGTCGTCGGTGTCCCTGATGTCCTCGGGGTACACGGGCGCGAGGACGACGATCTGCCCGCCGGGCTCCAGCGCCCGGTGGGCGTTCTTGAAGATGGTGAGGACCTCGTCCTTGTCGTACATGTCC
Organism: Streptomyces sp. NPDC002838; assembly: GCF_040295365.1. Classification (NCBI taxonomy): domain Bacteria; kingdom Bacillati; phylum Actinomycetota; class Actinomycetes; order Kitasatosporales; family Streptomycetaceae; genus Streptomyces; species Streptomyces sp. NPDC002838. Next base: position 28,023 of record NZ_JBEOVF010000031.1, read on the forward strand.
ACGAAGTGCTTGAGCAGCATCACGTCGAAACCACCCGGAAGGCACTCCAGGACGTCACCGCCCACGAACGAGCAGTGCTCCGCCACACCTTGCGCCTCGAAGTTCCGCAGGCACTCGGCCTCCAGGGCGGGCCGGTCGAAGGTGGTCACCCGCAGACCGGGCGACCCCTTCAACTGATAGGTCATGATCGCCCCCAGCCCGTTGCCACCCCTCACGTCGAGCACCCGCGCCCCGGCCGGGACGTCGAAGCTGCGGAAGAACCAGGGATAGACGCTGGCGGTCTCGTTCTGAGCCAGCGGCCCCCACGCGGCGCGCACCTCCTCGACCTCGGCCGCCGCCTCGAACATCGTGCCCTCGAAGCCGTAGAGCTCCTTCAGACCGACCACGCTGCCGGTCGACACACTGTCGGCGAGGTAGTACAACTGGCGCAGCATGCCTGTCTTGATCATGCCCATAAAGGTCAGGACGCGCTGGAGGTCTGTCTCGGCGACGTCTGCGAGCGCACCGAGGGTGTAGCCGCCGGTGGCCTCGTCCCGGGCGACGAAACCCTCCTTCACCAGCAGATACAGCAACTGCTCCACAGCGTCGGGCTTCGCGCCCACGGCCGCGCCGATTTCGGCCGCGGTCAGGCCGGCCTCCTTGCGCAGCGCCTCCACCATGCCGAGCTCGAAGCAGGCGTAGAGGTTCATAAACCGTGTGGGTCCCACCATGTACTCGCGCATCCGGGCGAGTACGGCGTCAGGGTTGGACACAGGAATCCCTTCGCATCGACATCCGGGGCGGCTCCCGCCCCAATGCTCCCAGCGAGTATCGGCAGCGTTACTGGAGCACCGGTAGAGCGGCACTGTGGCGCGGCCCGGTATCCGGCAGTTCGCGCTGTCTCTGCCGAAGTCGGTTCGCCCGCCGGACGTTTCACCAGGGCGGGCCAGGCCTTGGGCGCGAGCACCGGCAACCGTAGGACGGCACACCCGGCGTCACATCACCTGCCGTAGCGCCGGTTGCGGGCGGCATACGGACGCAGCGCGCAGCAGGACGCTGCTCGTGCGGCCCGGACCTTGGCGGGCCAGGCCCTTTCCGGCGGCTCCTGGACGTACATCGCTGTGAGCGCCGGGTGGGGCCGGGAGTCGCGGCGGGGTCGCGCGCGTTCGCGCACGACGCAGAAGAACGCCGCTGCCGGGGCTCGTAGCGGTACTTCGGGGTGGAGGGTGATGTGTTCCCGGACGGGCGCGGGACGCCGGAGCGCCGCCGTGACCACGCCCGGGCGGGCCGAGCCCTCACGTGTCCGGGACCGATGTGCTGGTGGGGTGGCCTGCGAGCGCCGGCCGGCGGATCCGGTGGGTGACGCGCGCAGTGCCCCCGGGGCGCCGGGGAAGGTGCCGGACTCAGGCTTTGCGGTAGGCGACTCGCATGGCCATGTCCGCCAGTTCGCTGCGCCAAACCTGATCGATGGGCGCGTCGGCGATGGCCTTGCAGCCCCGCTCGACGAGGCCGGCGATGTGCCTTTCGACGTCGGCGGGAACACCTGTGTCCACAAGGCGGCGGCGTACTTCGTCGGGTGTGTGGCCCGGCTCTGTGATCAGGCTGTGGATGCGCTCGTCGCGCTGCATCGCCCAGCCCAGCAGCAGCGTCATCTTGTGCTGGGTGAAGTCGAGTCCGGTGGGCTTGCCGGTGTCCGTGGAGTCACCGAAGGCGTCCAGCAGGTCGTCACGGAGCTGGAACGCCTCGCCCACCGCCTCGCCGTACTCCTCGAAGGCAGGGGCGAGCTCGTTGCGGCCCGCCACGTTCGCGCCCACTACGAGGGGCCGGTGGATGGTGTACCGGCCGGACTTGATCCTGGCGATCAGGCGGGAGCTATGGGGGGCGGCCGAGAACTCGGCGGCCGCGTGGACGTCCAGGTACTGGCCGATCATCACTTCGGAGCGCAACCGGTTCCACTCCGGGACCACCGACCTCGGCGCCTCGGCCATCAACTCGTCGGAGTAGACGAGCGCGAGGTCGCCGACAAGTATGGCCACACCCTCGCCATACCGGCGTGGCTCACCTCGCCATCCGCGGCTGTCGTGCAGTGCCGCGTGCTTCGTGTGGACGGTCGGCAGTCCGCGCCGTTGGCTGGAATCGTCCAGAACGTCGTCGTGGACGAGGGCGGACAGGTGCAGCATCTCCAGGGCCGCGCCGGCTGCCACGATCCCGGGGTCGTCGGGGTCACCGCCGGCGGCGAGATAGCCGGTGACGCAGAAGGCCGGCCGGATGCGCTTGCCGCCCGACGTGATCAGCTCGGACAGCGCATTGATGGGGACGACCGCCCGTGGGTGCACCCCGGCCCACACATCACGCTCGGCCGCGAGGAGGGAGTTCAGCCTGTCCTCGATGCGGCGAAGCAGGTCGGTGCTGGTGCGGCGAATGTGGCCGACGGCCTCCTGGCCGGTGTCGATGGTCACATCGGAAGTCAAAGGTATCTCCTCGGGTTCGGATGGTGGGGCTCTTGAGCGGGAGCGCGGTGCCCTCCGACCAGGCCGCCGCGGCTCGGCCGAGTGCACGCCTGACCTTGGTGACGACGCCTGCACTGGGTGAATCTGGAGTTCCCCTGTAGCGGCGATCGACTGCGAATGCAGAACGTTGACACCCTGAACTGCACCATGGAAATCTCCCTGTGCGTCCGGGTCGGAATCAAGTCTTCTGCCGCGACCTCTCGCTCGTCCCATGGGCCATCGAATCGACTGCGACTGTGCAATCCACATGGGCAGCTCACGACATCCGTGATGGTCGCCGGGCAAGCCACCTCAGAATGGAGATCGAATTGGAGTTACACGCCTGCCCCGAAACTCCGACTCAGGGACCCGGCGAGGCGACCGAATCCACCCTCTGCGCCTCGCGCATCCTGCAACTGGAGAGCAACCTGCGCGCGCTTCCCGGTCTCTACCAGGAGAGTCTGCACCACGTCTCACCCATATCCAGGCGAATGCACCACACGCGAGTGTCCGGAAGCCGGAGCACGGATCACCTGAACATGTCCGCGCTCGACGCCCGGCACAACATCCTCGCCATTCTCGAGTCGTGGGCCGAGTTCGTTGCCGACACGCTCGGTGGAATCGCCCCCACACGCTCGGTTCCACACATGGCACATTTCCTGCTGCGCAACCTGGAGTGGCTCACCGAACAGCCGCCCGCGACTGATTTCGCAGAGGAAATCGAGGGTCTCCGTCTGGAACTGCTGCGCACCATCGACCCGGAACCCAGTGAACCTCACGTGTTCACCTGGGAGTGTGTGGTGACCGACTGCGCCGGAAAGATCACCACGTCGTCGCAGCACGTGGGGACCGCGGACGGGACAAGCATCCGGTGTTCGTCGGGACACACCTGGGAATTGCACGAATGGGTCACTCTGCGGCCGCTCGTTGAGCGGCGGCGGAAGGCTGTCGGCACATGAGGAAACCACCGCACCACCGGCTGGTGCCCACCAAGGTGGCCGCACTCGCCGCGGGTGTGTCCGAAGCGACGATCCGCAAGTGGGTGAGCCGCGGCAAGCTCACCCGCTACGGCACACCGGGCCGGTCCGCGTTCGACATAGACGAACTCACGCAGATCGCCATACGACGACGGCGTTAGACAACAGGCGCACATCGTGGCCGCCCCAGGCGTCCACCGCCTTCGTCAGGACCTCTTACCGCCCGCCCGTGGAGGGCATGACCGGGACAGCGCGCGGTCTGTCAGCGGGCCCGCGGCCCCGGTGTAGGCCTCCGGCTCGAACAGGTCGGTCAGCCGGGCGTCGGCGAGAACGGCCGACGCCGGGCTGTCCTGCCGCAGAACATCGGCCAGCGGCTCTCCGGTGCGCGCCGAGCGGGCGGACGCCTCGTTCAGCAGGTCGCGTGCCTGGGCCTTGCCGAGCAACGGGGCGAGCACGACGGCGATCCGCTCGGAGACGATCTGTCCCCCGGTGATCCGGGTGTTGGCGCGCATCCGCCACGGATCCACCGACAGCTGGGAGACGAGTTCCACCGCCTGGTGCGCCGCGCCCCCGGCCAGCCGCAGCAGGGCGCGCAGGGGCTCCCATTCGGCGTGCCAGGCGCCGGGGGACCGCTCGTCCTCGCTCAGCAGACAGCCCAGCACCGTGGCGGCGAGCTGCGGAGCTTGCAGAGCGGCGGATCTGATGGCCGTCGCCAGCACGGGGTTGCGCTTGTGCGGCATCGCCGAGGACGCGCCCCGACCGCTGGGCGCCGGCTCGTGCAGCTCGCCGACCTCGGTCCGGGTCAGGGACAGCACGTCGACGGCGATCTTGCCGAGGGCTCCGCACAGGAACGCGGCAGCCGTGGCCGCATCCACCACGGGCGTGCGCAGCACGTGCCACGGCACGAGGGCCGCGGACAGCCCCAGTTCGGCCGCGAACGCGTCCGTGAGCTCCCGGACGTAGACGGCCGGCTCGGCTTCCGGCGCGTGGGCGAGGTATCCGGCCAAGGTCCCGGCGGCGCCGCCGAGTTGGACGGGAAGCCCTTCGGCGCTCAGTGCGTCGAGCTTGTGCACCGCGTCCAGGACGAGATGGCGCCAGCCCGCGGCTTTGAGCCCGAAGGTCGTCGGCACCGCGTGCAGGGCCAGGGTCCGGCCCGCGATCAGGGTGTCCCGGTGTTCCCGGGCGAGTACGGCCAGCTCCTCCTCGACGCGTTCGAGGCCGGCGCGGATCAGCCGCAGGACCCGGTCGACAACCAGGACGGTCGCCGTGTCGAGGATGTCCTGACTGGTCGAACCCCGGTGCACATACCGGGCCGCGTCCGGGTCCCGGTCCGCCACCAGCGCGGTGAACTCCCGCACCAGCGCCACCACCGGATTGGCGGACTCGCGCACCTGCCGGGCCAGAGCGACCAGGTCGAGCCGGTCGGCCCGCGCGGCCTCGGTGATGACCTGCGCGGCGGTCGCGGGCACTGTGCCCAGCCGGGCCTGCGCCCGGCTCAGTGCCGCCTCGGCGTCCAGCATGGCCTGAAGCCACGCCCCGTCGGATACCGCGGCCGTGACGGGAGTGGCCGCCCAGACGGGGGACAGCAGACCGGGGTCCGCCGGCACCGGCGCCAAGCCGGCCTTCCCCGCCTCCGCAGTGAGGCTGGTGTCAGTGAGCATGGGTGAGTCCCTGTCCTGTGTGAGATTCCTGTCCGCCCTCGCCGCGACAGGCGAGGGCCGCGCGGGCGAGGGCGTCGGAGTCCGTGAGTGTCACTGAGTTGACGCCCGGCCGGATGCCGGCAGCCGTCACCCAGTGCACCGACTCCGTGGGCACGCCGAACGCGAAGCGGCGTGGATGCGGCTCGCCCGCCGCGTCGATCAGGTGGAACGGCCGCCCGGTGACGGCCAGTCCGTCGCTCTCGTACGCGCCGCCGGAGCGCGTGCGGACGCGGTAGGTGGTGCACTGCCCGGTGGCCAGCAGATGGCGCAGCAGCGGATCGTCCGTGCGGCTCAGTGTGATGTCGGGCAGGCGTGCCTCGACAAGTGCGTCCACGCGGAGCTCCGAACCGGGCACGAGCGGCGAACCGGCCGTGTACCCGTTGTTGTCGACTGTCACCCGCAGGCCCGGCCCGACCACCTTCAGCACCCCGGCCTCGATCAGGGCGATCATCTGCTCGACGCGCTGTGCGGGCGGTCCGATCGACAGAAACGCGTTGAGGGGGGTGTACCAGTCGTCCAGGTCGGTGCGGTACGAATCGCCGTGCAGGGCCCCGTGGTCGACGGCGAGGCGGACCTCGTTGCGCAGGTCCCGCAGGACGTCGAGGGCGGCCTTCAGCGGGCCGCTGACGTTGCCGCACCTGGCTTCCGAGACGTCCCTGCGCAAGTAGTCGAGGAGCCAGTCGGTGAAGTCGCCCGGGCTGGCGAACTCCTTGTCCCGGTACGGGCGGGCGATCAGTTCCCAGTCCCACCGGTACTTCTCGCCGATGCCGTACGCCGAGAGGACGGCGTCCTTCTCCCGCTCCCCCGGTCCGGCCGCCAGGAAGTCGTCCTGGAGCTGCCGCGCTCTGGCAATGTGCCCGCGGGATGTGAACAGCGTCCGGTAGTAGACGGCCTCGACCTCCCGGGAGATCAGCGGCCACAGATCCTTCCTGAAGTCGAGGCCGGAGTGCTCGTGGGTGCGGCGGAGCTCCGCGATCCGGTCGGCTGTGAACAGCAGCGGCTCGTGCCGGCCGTGCGGGCCCTTCTCGTTGTCGCCCCGGGCCTGGTACGGGACGCCGCGCCGGGACCCGGCGTAAAGGTACGGCTCGCGCCCGCTGGGGTGGTAGACGAGCCGACCGGCGGCCCGCGAGAAGGAACCGCCGCGACCGGTGGTGAGCTCGGCCATGTAGTCGAAGAAGTTCAGCCCGAGTCCGCGCAGCAGCACCTTGGTTCCCGGGGACAGCACGTCGAGGTCGACGTCTGCCGGGTTGGCCGGCGGGATGCGGACCAGTCCCGCCCCCCGTACCCGGGAGGCGAACTCCCGCTCGGCGGTGTCTTCGCGGGCAGGCAGGTGCCCTTGACACAGGATCACGGCGTGCAGTCCCGCAAGCACTGTTCCGTCGCGGAGCACCACCCGCTGCAGGGATCCGTCCTCGGCGTCCGGATCGTCGTCAAGGGCTACCGCGAGGGAGGCGTGCGCGGTGACGGTCAGCCCCGGGGGCGCGCCCTCGACGGTACGCTGATACGCCCATTGCAGGTACCAGCCGTAGAACGCGCGGGTCGGGTAGGTGTCGGGTCCCAGCGCGCGGGCTTCATCGAGGACGTGGGCCGGATGGCCGTCGCCGAACTGGCCCGCGACGAGCGCCACGGCCCATTCGTACAGGCTCGGCCCCGGTTCCAGGGGACCCCGCATGTCCACGGAGACATCGGTGAACACCGATATCTGTCCGGCCACGGTGTTCATGAGCAAGTGAGGGGACTGATCGGTGCGCCACACCTTGCCGGGGCCGGGCGGGTAGGGGTCGACCACGTGGACGTGGACAGTGCTGCCCTCGGGCTGCGACCGGGCGTTGGCGCAGAGCCGTTCGAACACCGAGAGCCCGCGCGGGCCGCTGCCTATCAGGCCCACGGTGCAATGTCTCGTTGTCATGGTTCCTGCTTCTGCCGATGTCTGGAAACACTTCGCGGACCGCGGCCCTGCGCCGGGCGGCCGACAAGGCGCCGAGCGGGCGCCGACTTCACCACTCGACCAGCGCGAATCCCGCCGCCATGCCCCCGCCGAAACCGGCCAGGAGGACCAGGTCACCCGGTCGGAAGGCTCCCGTGCGGGCGGCTTCTGCCAGAGTGATCGGGATGGAGGCGGCTCCCGTATTGCCGTAGCGCGTCAGCGTGAGGTGCATGGTGGCCCTGGGCAGGGCCAGTTCCGCGAAGAGGGAGTCGAGCATGACGCCGTTGGCCTGGTGCGGGACGAAGTGGCCGATGTCGTCGGGGCCGACTCCGCTCTCGTGGAGGAACTGCTTGGTCAGCAGCGGCAAGCGTTCCTCGACGAAGCTGCGCACCGCCCGGCCGTCCATCGTGAAGTACTGGAGGCCGGCGTCCAGGGCGGCACGGTCGGCGGGCAGTCGGCTACCGCCGGCCGGTACCTCGATCAGGCCCGACAACTCGCCGAAAGTGTGCGCGCTGATACTGCGGATGCGTGCTCCCCGTCCCAGGCCCAGAACCATCGCACCGGCACCGTCACCGAACAGAACGACCGTCCTGCGGTCGGCCGGGTTCAGGATGCGCGAGTACACGTCGGCGCCGATGACCAGCGCGTGTCCGCCCCGCCTGGTGAGGATCCCCTCGGCTGCAGCCAGCGCGAACACCTCGCCGGAGCACACGGCGTTGATGTCGAACGCGGCCGCGTCGACGGCCCCGAGCAGGTGCTGAACGTAGGCGGCGGTGGGCGGCTGGGGCCGGTCGGGTGTGGAGGTGGCGACGACGATCACGGACAGCTGGCCGGCGGTGATACCGGCCGACCGCAGCGCGGCCCGCCCCGCCGATGCGGCGAGGTCCGAAGTGGCCTGCTCGGGGGCGGCCCAGCGGCGTTCCCGGATCGCGGTCTTGCGGATGACCCAGGCGTCATCGACCCCCGCCGCCGCTCCGGCCTCGTCATTGGAGACAACTCGATCCGGCACATGAGCACCGGTACCGAGGACCCCGACTTCGGTCATGCGCCCGTCTTCCCCTCAGGTGGTCTTGGATGGGCTGTGTGCACGGCCCCGCGGAGACGCGGCCGTCGCCGGAGCCGGTACGTCGAGGCACTGGCCCCGCGAGCAGGCACGTGTGTGGAAGGGCGTTCGGCTGATCCTCGTCGCAGCGCTCGACCCCGTCGGCCTGTGCCTGCCGGTGGCGTGCGGGCGGTGACCTGCACGTACCCGATGTGCATGGGTCAGCGTGTCTCGTACATGCGCTTGTGGCCGCGCAGGGCCGCCAGCCGGAAGGGGCCCGTTGTCTCCGCCGGAGTGCGGTGGTCTGCGCCGTCGGCCGGGAAGGAGTGCTCGTGCAGCCTGCGGTAGCGGGCGTATTCGACGGGCTTGCGCCGGTCGATCGCCGCGCGGTGCGCTTCGGAGCGCAGGTGTTCCCGGTAGCCGCAGACGACGGAGCCGGCGAAGAACTCGGCGACGCTGCCCGACCCGTAGCTGAGGAATCCGATGGCCTGCCCGGTCAGGTCGTCCGCCTGGTCGAGCAACGCCGCCAGAGCCAGGTACACCGAAGCGGTGTAGCTGTTGCCGATGACGTTGTTATAGGCCGTGGTCAGCCCGAGGTCTCGGGTGACGCGGTCCTCGTCGATGCCGTACCCGCAGTAGTTCAGCAGCTGACGGTGGGCCTTGTAGGCCATCTTCGTGAACGGCTGGTGGTAGCAGAACGCGGCGAACTCGTCGAGTGCGCGCCCGCCCTGCTCCGTGTAGTCCTTCCAGCTGCCCTCCACCGCCAGCAGATACGCGCTGATGGACTCCTGCCCGTCGACCAGCGCGGCCTCACGGTAGTTCGGCCGCCAAAAGTCCATGACGTCGGCGGTGAACACGCCCGACGGCTCCTCGATGCGCACCAGCGCGGGATCGGCGCCGACCAGCATGGCCACGGCGGCGGCGCCCTGAGTGGCCTCGCCCGGACTGTCGAGCTCGTACTTCGAAATGTCGCCGGCGACCACGAGAACCCGTTGCGCCGGGTCACGGCGCACCAGGCCGATGGCGAACTGAAGGGCCGCCGTCGCCCCGTAGCAGGCCTGCTTGAGTTCGACGACCCGGGTGGCGGAGGGCAGTCCGAGCAGCGAGTGGACGTATATGCCGGCCGACTTCGCCTGGTCGATGGAGGACTCCGTAGCGAAGATGATCGTCCGGATCCCGTCACTGCCGTGCCGCTCGATGATGGGCGCGGCAGCGGCCGCGCCCATGGTCACGATGTCCTCGTCAGCGGCGGGCACGCTCATCGACCGCTGGCCGATGCCTTTGTGGTACTTGTCGACGTCGGTGCCGTTGTGCTGGGAAAGGACCGCGTGCGGCAGGACGAACTCGGTTGTTGCGAACGACAGATCGTGAATTCCTATGGCTGAATCGTTGGCCATTTCCCCTAGACACCGGCCTTTGCTGTGTTGTGGTCGCGTTCCAGCTGGACGTGTGCACGCATGAGTTCACCCGGATTCGTCTGGGCCGCGAGGAGTGAGAGTTCACCGCACAACACCGTCGCCGCCGCGATGACGGCCAGCCGGCGCGCGTTCTCCCCGGGACCGCGCTCGGCCCGGCAGCCGAGCCGGGTCAGGTTCGACTCCACGAAGTCGAGCCCCTTGCCGTTTCCGACGGAGCCCACGATCAGGTTGGGCAGCGTGCAGGCGAAGTAGAGGTCCCCGTCCCGGTCCTCGGCCATGACAACGCCCTGCGAGCCTTCGACGATGTTGGCCGCGTCCTGGCCGGTGGCCAGGTAGAAACCGAGAAGCATGTTCGCGAAGTGGGCGTTCGCCGAGCGGATGCCACCGGCGAGCAGGGTTCCGAGCATGTTCTTCCGGATGTTCAGCTCGACGATCCCGGCGGCCGTTGTGTGCAGGACGTCCTCGACCACGTCACGCGGCACGAGCAGCTCGGTGACCACGTTCTTGCCGCGGCCGAGGATGCCGTTGATCGCGGTCGCCTTCTTGTCCGTGCAGTAGTTCCCGGAGATCGATCCGTAGGAGATGCCCGGAATCGTCTCCAGCAGGTGCCCCAGAAGCACGTCGGAAGCGAGCGTGGCCATGTTGTGGCCGGAGGCGTCGCCCGTGCTGAACTCGAACCGGATGAACAGCAGGTTGGCGTTGATCTCGTGGCGTATGCCGATCAGCTCGGCGAACCGGCTGCACGTGCGCACGACCTCGCGCAGCTCGCCGATGCGCGCGTCGATGGTCCGCGCGGCCGTCAGCGCGGTCTGCGCGTCCACCGCCTCCACGAGTACCGACCGGGTCATCCGCTCGTCCACGAGGGTGGCGACGATGCCCCGCTCGGACAGCATGGATACCTTCGCGCCCCGGCCCACAGAGGGCCACAGCGGCGACTCGTAGGTGGCGAGCGGGACCGGGGTTTCGGTGGTGGCCACGTTCCCCGAGATACGCAGGGGGCCCACCCACCGCATCGGAACCCCGGCGATCGCGTTGTCGGTCATCGTGTGTTTCCCGTCATTTCGTGAGGGACGTCAAGGCCGCTGGAACGGCGGGCGAACGGCCGGGGGTCGATCCCCCGGTCGGCGCAGAAGTCGCGCAGCTCCCCGTGGATCAGCAGATCGCAGTGCGTCAGGTCGGCGGGGGTGCGCGCGCCGAGCACGGTCAGGAGTGCGGCCAGTTGGTCGAGCCACGTCGCTATCCGCGCGATCAGCGCCTCCACACCGCCGTCGAGCAGCGTGCGCAGGAATGTGCCGGAGACGCCGACGCCGGATGCCCCGAGCGCCAGCGCACGGGCCACGTCGAGCGGGTTGCGCACGCCACCGGAGGCGAGGACGGGAATCGGGGCGTCCTGCGTGTCCAGGAGGCAGGCGATGGTGGACTGTCCCCAGCCGGTGAGGTAGGCGTAGTCGGCGAGTTCGCGCCGGCCGTTCTCGATGCGGGCGAAGTCGGTGCCGCCCCGGCCGCCGAGGTCGGCGACCTGCACGCCCAGGCTCTCCAGCAGTCGGACGGTCTCGCGGCTCAGCCCGAAGCCGACCTCCTTCACGATCACCGGGACGTCGACGCCGGCCACGATCTTCTCGATCTGCGGGGCCCAGGACGAGAACGACCGGTCACCCTCCGGCATCACCGTTTCCTGCACGGTGTTGACGTGGATCTGGAGGGCGTCCGCCTGGAGCAGGTCGACGGCCCTCAGCGCCTTGTCGACGGAGGCCGTCGCGTTGACATTGGCGATGACGAACCCGTCCGGGTTCTCCTTGCGCAGCACGCTGAACGTCTCGGCGCTGTCCGGGTCCTTGAAGTAGGCGCTCATGGACCCGGACGCGATGGGCACGCCGGTCTCGCGGGCGGCGATGCCCAGGTCCCGGTTGATGACGCCGGTCCGCTCGCTGCCGCCGGTCATCGCGTTGATGTACAGCGGCACCTGCCAGGAAATGCCGGCGAAGGTGGTGGCCAGTGAGATGTCCGGCCGGTCGAGGCCGGCCAGGGCGTGGTGAATGAACGACACCTCGTCGAACTGGTTGCGTCCGCAGTGCTGCTGCTGTTGCTCGACAGCGAGCCGGACGTGGTCGTCCTTGCGTTGAGCGATCATCCTTCGTTCCCTTCCGCGGCGGGACGGACCGGCAGGGGCACCACCCCGGCCGAGGCCCACCGTTCGTGCAATCGGGCTATGTCCCGCGGGGCTCCGGCGTCCAGCAGCGCGATGCCGCAGTCGCCGCCGCCCGCCCCGGAAGGCTTGGCCGCGCCTCCGACGGCTTCGGCGGCCTCGCACAGCGCCGTCAGCCGGGGCGTGAAGACACCCAGAGCGACCTCGTCATCCAGTAGCGCCAGCTCCCGCCGGGCCCGCCGGATCTGCTCCAGCAGCCGTCGGCCGTCGCCTCGCTCCAGTGCGTCGATCGCCGTGCGCACGCAGTCGGTGGTCGTGCGAATGAACCTTTGGTGGGCGGCGGTGCCGCGCCAGGGCCGCCGGTGCAGGTCGGACACCAGGGCCGCGGTGGAGGCCGGGGTTCCGGTCCAGCCGACCTCCAGCGAGAGGCTCTCGGGCACCGGCAGGCGACGCACGTCGAAACCGGGCCAGGGCGCGCGAAGCGCCTCCCCTGCACCACGCCTGCGGGCAAGGGCCAGTACGGCGGCCCGGTCGGGCGCCCGGTAGGCGATCCAGCCGCCCCAGGTGCTGGCGGCCAGGTCGCCGCCGGAGCCCTTGGGGTCGATCTCGGCGGTGGCGAGCAGGGCAAGCCGGAACCGCTCCTCGTCGGACAGCGTGAGGCCGCAGAACGCCGCGACGGCGGCCACGGTCGCCACGGTCACCGCGCCACTGGAACCCAGGCCGTACTTGGTGCCGTTGTCGTGCAGGCCGCTTTCGACCGACACATTGAACACCGGAGCGGGAAAGCCGCGTTCGGCCAGCAGCCGGGCCACGGTCTCGATCGCGGATGTCACGTGGGCGAGTTCCGCGCGCGCATCCTGCTCGTCGTCCGTGCCGTACGGGCTGAGCCGACCGTCCCGCCACTGCCGGCGCTCGCCGCGCGGGCCGAGATCGGAGGAGATCTCGACGCCCCCCTCGGCTGGGCCGGTCACGGTGACGGTGACGTAGCGGTCGACCGCGACGAGAATCGCCGGATTGCCGGGCTCGACCACCGCGTACTCCCCCGCGACGAACAGCTTGCCCGGCGCGCGGCGGACGACGGTTCGCTGACGGGTCATCGGCCGTCCCCGCGCAGCAGGCGGGCGCCCGGCCCCGGCTTGGCGACGAGCACCGAGCCGTCCGGGACGGTTTCGCTCATCGTCTCGGCGACCCGGTCGGCGTCCGTACGGCGGCACAGCACCTTGACGTTGGGTCCGGCGTCCATGGTGGCGTAGGCAGGGATGCCCTCGCGTCGGAGCCGGAGCACGCTGTCGAGGACGGTGAGCGTGGCCGGCGACAGGTAGCGCACGGCCGGCCGTGCCGCGAGCATGGTCGCGTGCATGCCGAGCGCATTGCGCTCCGCGATCTCCCCGACCGCCTCGATGTCTCCGGCGAGCAGTGCCGCCCGCATCTCGGTCAGGTCCCCCTTGCTGGAGACGGCCCACGGCTCGTACAGCGGGGAGGTGTCGACGGTCCGCCGCATGGCCTCCCGGCTGGACACGGCCTTGGGGCCCGCGTTGACCACGGCGATGACCAGTGCCGGATCGAGGTCTCCCGCAGGCACAGGCTCGGCGTGGGAGCTGAGGTCGGCTTCCGTCGCCGTGCCGGAGTCCAGGCCGGCGTGCCACATGGCGAAATCGCCGAAGATCGACCGGGACGCCGACCCGGAGCCGCGCCGGGCCAGCCGAGACAGGGCAGTGGCGTCCAGGTCGAGCCCGTACGAGGCCGCTGCGGCGACGGCGAGGGCGGCGAAGCCGCTCGCGGACGATGCGAGGCCCGCCCCGGTGGGGACGGTGTTCTCGCTGTCCACAACGGCCCTGTGCGCGCTCCCGGCCCGTTCCCTCACCAGGTCCAGGAAAGCGACGACGCGGCGCAGTGCCTCGCCCTCGGCGGGCCGGCCGTTGAGGGTCACCTTGTCGTGCCCGGCCCCGGGGGCGAGGCGGACGCAGGTGGTCGTCGGAAAGACGTCCAGGGTCATCGACAGGCTGTCGACACGGGGCAGGATCAGGTGTTCGTCTCGCTTGCCCCAGTACTTGATCAGCGCGATGTTCGGATGCGCGACGGCGGTGGCACGTCCGGCGGTGCCCCGCTCCTGCGCGCGGACGAGGGTGGTCGGGCTTTCAGAGTGCATTCTCGGCAAGCCCTCTCAGCGGCACGACCCAGCTCTGCACGGCGCCCGCTGCGTGAAGCTGCTGGGTGACCTCGCCGGCCTGCTCCGGCCGGGCCAGGGCGATGACGCAGCCGCCCAGGCCACCGCCGGTGATCTTGGCTCCGAGGCTGCCCGCCGTGAGCGCGGCTTCGACGAGGGCGTCGATGCCATGGGTGCTGAGCCCGGCCGCCCGCAGCAGATCGTGGTAGTCCGTCAGCCGCGAGCCGAGTTCCTCCGGCCTGCCGCCGGCGAGGGCGTGCCGGGCCTCTTCGGTCAGCCGCGATGCGCGGTGCACGAATCTCTCCTTTGCTCCGTCGTGCTGCTGGAATCCTTCGCGCAGCAGCTCGACCGCGTCCCTGGTGCGGCCCACGACGCCGCTGTCCGCGATGACGAACAGGCCCTGGCAGCCGATGCTCAGTTCCCGGGCCTCGCCCCGCTGGAACAGCAGTGGGGCGGACGCGCCGACGGCCCGTGCGTCGACGCCGCTGGAGCGGCCGTGCGCCATGTTCTCGGCCGTCTGCACCAGGTCGAACACTTCGGTCTCGGTAACCTCGCGGCCGTAGAGATCGGCGAGGGCATGGACGACCGCACGTGCACAGGCCGCGCTGGAGCCGAGCCCCCGGCCGTGTGGAATCGCGCAGTCGATGATCACGTCGAGGTGCGGGCTGTCGTCCACGCCCATGGCCGCCGTGAACTCGGTGATCAGCCGACGAAGGCCGTCGGATGCCTGCGTCACCATCGGCCGCGACGGGGAACCGGTCATCGTGAAGGACACGTTGCCCGCTCCGTCGGTCCCGCGGCAGGACCAGCGGGCGCTGGCCGTGACCGTCAGCTGCGGAATGGGAAGAGCGAGCGCCGGAGCCCCGTACACGACGGCATGCTCCCCGAGCAGAATGGCTTTGGCGTGGGCGCGACCGATACCGACGGAACAAGCCCGGCGGTCTTTTGACACTCCCTCCGCTGAGGTCGGCAGCGTCAAAGCACTCAACTCCCCTTGTCGTTTCTGCGGTGAGATCGCATCATCCAGCGGTTCAGGAGAACATCAGAAGAACTGCCGCCGTCCTTGCGGCCGGCGGCAGCACCGTCGGCATGGGGTGAGCGACGGTCGAGCGGGCGCTCTCGGCGGTGTGAGCGCCGGTGCGGCGGGGCGTGGTCCCTGAGGACCGGGCGCAGGTGCCGCGGAGTCCGCCCCTCACTGGTCAGCGCAGCTGGGGGACCATGAGAAGGCGACGGGGATGAAGCGTGGTCTCCGGCGCTGTGCGGACATGACGGTCGGACTCGGTGGTCAGCTTCCATTCCTGCGTCACCACATCGAGGATGACTTCGAGTTCCTGCCAGGCGAACAGCTCCCCGACGCACCCCTTCGATCCGATTCCGAAGGGGATGTAAGAGGCGTCCACCTTGCTGGGACGAATGGAGAGCCACCGGTCGGGATCGAACCGATGCGGATCCGGATAGCATTCGGGGTCCCGGTGCAGCAGGTAGGAACTGAATACTACATTCGTTCCCGCAGGCAGCGAGTAGTCGCCGAGCATGACATCCGAAAGTGCCTTCCGGCAGGAAATCCATACCGGGGGATAGAGTCGCAGAATCTCCATCAGGAACCGGAGAGTGTAGCTGGACGCACCATGGTCGTGCACGGCGCTTCCGCTTCGCCTCTGCATCAGGTCCTTGAGGAGCCTTTCCTCGGCCGAAGGATTTCTGGAGAGCACGTACAGAGCCCATGACATGACGGAGGCCGTGGTGACCGTGGCCGCAGTCAGCATCATGGCCGCCTCTTCGCACACCTCCTCCGCCGTCAGGACACGGTTCCCCTTGTCGTCGGAGTCCGCCAGGAGCGCCGAGAGGTAGCCGACCGTCGATTCCGGAGAAGCCATGAGGTCGGCGATGCATTCCGCGAGCAGTTCCCGAAATTCCTTGCGCGCCTGGGACAACCTCCTGGACGCGCCTGGCCGCGCCGCTCGGGCTGCTGACTTCCCATAGAGCGGCTTCCTGATCATTTCCCAGGCCAAACAGGCGAGACGCTCGCTCAACGCCTTCGTCGTCTCGGGCGGCAACCCGGCGATGAGCGTGCCCACAGCGATCGCACAGGTGATCCGGCACATCTCGGACTGGATGTCCACAGCGTCCCCGGCTCGCCACGAGGACACGATGTCACGAACGATGTCACGCATGGTCGGAACATATTCGTCGACCTTCGTCGACCGCAGATAGGGATTCGCCAGACGCCGGTAGTGCCGGTGCATGGTCTCGTCTTCCGAGAGCATTCCCACCCTGCTGAGGTTTCTGGCCTTCCGAAAGAGTTCACCCTTGCCGTAGTTCTTGCTCTCGCTCACCAGTATCCTGCGAACCAGGACTGGGTCCCTGACGAACACGGCGTCGAGGCCGTCCACTGTCAGGCGGCGGAGCCGGTGTCTTCGAAGGAGACTCTCCATTCGGCTGAATTCGAACACGGGACTCCCGTGTTCGCCCGGATCGTCCGCGCTTAAGTTTGCCGAGTTAGCCCGACTCATTATTGCACTCACCTCTCGTACGCAATTCTGCGTGCGGTCCGTGACTGACTTGAACTGTGGTATCGACGGACACGGAGCGCGGCGCGCGGCCGGCTCGGGTCGCGCGGGGTGTCGTGGTGCGGGCGGGCAGGACGCTGCACAGCAACCGCCGATGCGGCGGAGTTACAGACCGAGTACGCACCTGACCGCCGAACCGCCTCGCCGCGTGAGCAGTTCACAACAGGGAATCCCGCGACGAGCAGGAGTCCCTGAGGATCGGCCGCCGCCCGGCGGGTGAACCGCTTCCGGGATTATGCGGATTCCTTGTCACGAGCGGCGATGTAAGCGGCGTTCAGCCGGCTGACGGAGCGCCAGCGATAGTACGACTGGAGTTTGTAGTACTCCTCGCCGGCGGACGTCACGGCTGCGTAGACCATCTTGGGGTCGTCGACACCGTACGGAACGCTCTTCACGAAGTGCTCGATCTTGGTGCCCAGCCGGGCGAAGTACGCCATCGGAGTCTGTGTCTTCACACCGTAGGAGATCCGCTCGATTTCCATGGAATCCCAGTTCTGGGTGGTGTAGAGCCCGAACGACTTCTCGCAGAAGTTGAACATCTGCTCGCTCGGGCTCGGCAGCCCGATGTCTTCGTGCATCGCCAGGACGGTCTCCCTCTCGAAGCATTCCGCAGGTGCCGCGAGGTACACGTTCATCGTTCGGCTGCGGTAGTCGATCCCGATCACATCCACTTTCTCAGCCAGGCCGTAGCGGGTGAAGAAATCGACGTTCTCAGCCAGACTCCGCGGCATCGACTCCAGTTCGGTGAGCCGGGCCAGAGTCTCATGCTCTCCCGCTGGAAAGTACACCCAGATCTTCTTGAACCCGGAAGTGACTCCGAAGTCGATGCCGTAACTGTCGATGGGGCAGAGCTGCTGGATGTCCGAGAGCAGGTTGCCGATGGGGTGGCCCGTTTTCGCGATCAGGCCCTTCGACAGGGCGACGGCGTACGGGTCCGCCTCCTTGGGAAGGGTGAAGCGAGCGTCGAAATCTCCTTCATGCTGCGCGTTGGTGGCCACCCTGAAGGCGATCACGGCCTGGGGAAGCGCGTCCTCGAACGCGGTCAGGATGGGCCAGACAATGTCACGCGAAGCAGTCACGTCCAGCAGGTCGGCTGACTTCTCAATGGCTGAGTAGACACTCGCCACATCGACATCGACGGTACTCGGCATCATTACTCCCAAGAGTTAATCTCGGTCCCTGTTTTGCATTACTCACGTTGGGCTCGTGAGCCGTACGGGGTGCCTTCGGTCATCCCGTACAGCTTCGGATCCTGTCGATCAGGCCGAGTTCCAAGCTGGATGGCAAGGTCATGAACCGCCAGGAACCCACCCCTTTCGAGCGGATGGTTTTCCACCGCCGTGGCGGCCTGCTGGGAATGGATCACTCCCGGTCCTTGAGTTCGTCCTTGAGCCGGTCGGCCAGCGCGAGGCGCTGCACCTTGAGCGTGCCGGTGCGCGGCAGTTCGGCCTCGGGGATCTGGACCGGGTCGGCCAATTGGGGAAAGTCGGCGACGGCCGCACGCCAACGGTCCAGGTCCAGCGGCTGGTCACCGTGGGTGCAGAGCACCGGGACGGCCTCGGAGTGCGGGCCGTGGACCACGACCAGCTCGCTCAGCTCACGCAGCTTGGCGAGGACCAGGTCCTCGACCTCGAGGGAGCTGCGGACCCCGGGGATCATGTCGACCTCGCGGTCGAGCATGTGCAGGCAGCCGAACCTCGTGAAGTAGCCGACGTCTCCGGTACCCCACCAGTCGCCGTCCCGGTTGCTGACGTAGCGCTCCTGCTCACCGAAGTACGTCTTGGCCAGACCGGGCCAGGAGACCTGGATGCGGCCGGGGTTTTGCTCCGTTGGCCGTTTTCCGTCGCGGCTGACGACGCGGACCTTCGCCGAGCCCACGGGCATCTGCCAGCCGACGCAACGGCCGTTGGCCTTGTGGGCGGAGTGGCGGAAGTAGGCGCGGCCGACGGCGGGTCCGACCTCGCTCTGCCCGTAGATCTGGAAGAACAGAGCGCCCCTCCGCTCGGACGACTTGAGCAGCCGGCTCATCGTCCCGGGATGGATCGCGTCGAAGGTGCTGCTGAAGTACTTCACCGAGGCGAACGGCTTGCGCGGGTCCTCGGCCAAGCCCTCCCACGCCATCAGTGAGTTGGGCAGCGCCTCGACGAGCCCGGGCCGGTTCTCGAGGAGCAGCTCGGCGACCGTCTCAGGGTCCGACTCGTTCATGAGCAGCACCGGCATCTCCTTCAGGAGTGCCAGGGCCATCGCCGCGACGTTCCGCGAGTGCACGAAGGGGATGTGGATCGCGACTTTCTCCCGCTTCCGCATGAGGGAGAGCAGCCGCCACTGCGGCTTGAGCCGGATGCCCTGGGTGCGGGGCGTGTGCACGACCAACTTGGGCACCCCGGTGGTGCCGGACGTGTGGGTGATCACGGCGGCCTGGTCGATGGGCCGCACCACGGGCGCGACCCGCGGCGACCCGGCAAGAGCACCCAGCGACACGGTCTGCGGCCGCTCACCGGACACGATGATCACCTGCCGGGTCAGATCCGCCAGAGGCAACTCGGCCAGTACATCGAGCTTGGGTTCATCGGTGAGCAGGTTCGGCCGGTCGACCCGCTTGAGCAGGGCACCGACAGTCACCGCGTCCAGGCTGGGCGAGAGCAGCACGGGCACCGCGCCGATCCGGGACGCGGCGCAGGCCAGCACCCACACATCGGCGTTCGCCTGCTTGTGGAGCACGACGTGCTCGTCGGGCCGCACACCGGCGGCCCACAGGCGCGCCGCCAGGTCATCGACCAGCTCGGCGAGCCGGGAGACCGTCAGGTGCCTGCCCACCTCGGGAAGAACGTCCAGATCGTGGTCGAGAGTGATCGGCGTCGCCCCGTTGACGGCCGCGGCCATGGCCGGCAGCAGGCCGATGTGAAGACCGCGCTTCTGTATCGATTGATAGGCCACGGAGCCTTTCATGGGGCTGTCTCCTTTACAGGGATCGATGGACATGCGGGCTGTCGCCGGCTCGGTGCGGGTAGCCGGGGCACATGCGGCGAGCGCCGCGGCCCACGGCTGCGTACCGCCCGGGGTACCGAAGTCCGTGACGGCGCTCGACTCGTCAGAAGTAGGGACCGAAGCGGCCCCACGCCACCGTGACAGCCAGGGCCCTTCTGATGGATCTCCGCGGGAGAAGGAGCGGCGTTCGGTGCGTGCGATCGGCGTGCGGTGCGGAGGGTCATGTGGCGGAGCCACCTGGCCCTCCGCACCGTGCGGCGAGCGTGTGTGCCGGGCGTCGCGACGCTGCGGAGATCCATCAGAAGGGCCCTAGGGCCGGCAGGCCCACGTTCACCGCGATCGACCGGGCTTCCTCGCTGCTGATGTGCGTGAAGGCCGGTGCTTCGTCTCCCGCCTACCGGGCGATGACCAAGGTGGCGGGCGGCGCGGAGTGGAACGAGACATTCGTGAAACCGGCCTTGACGAGCCAGTCGTGGTAGTCGGACCGCCGCCAGGTGCTGCCCTGCTTGCTCTTGAGCAGCATCTCGGAGGCGAACAGCAGCGGGAAGGCCGGTCCGCTGCGATCGTCGTCGACGACGTAGTCGTTGACCACCAGAGTGCCGCCGGGCTTGAGGGCCTGCCGGAGCCTGGTGAAGACCTCCACGTTGCTCTCCGGTCCCTCCTGGTGAGCGATGTGGGAGTACACCGCGACGTCGTACGCGGCGGTGCCGAATTCGGTGGTGTGGAAGTCACCGTCGATGGTGGTGAACCGATCGGCCACGCCGCGTTCCGTCAGCAGCCGACGGGCGATCGCGTTGATCGGCTCCCAGTCGAGCTGGGTGGAGCGAGCGGCAGGGTTGGCCTCCAGCCAGATACCCGAGTAGATGCCTGAACCACCGCCCACGTCGAAGATGGAGATCTCGCCGGCCTCGGCCAGCCCGAGCACGTCGGCGGCGATCGTCGCGGCAGGCACCGACTGCGCGGCGATGCCCTTGACGATCCCCTCCCAGTGCGGGTTGTTGGCCACCTCCACCACCGGGTTCGCCACCGGCCCCCCGACGCGGACCACCTCGGCCAGGTCGGCCAGACTGCCCATGTGGGTCAGCTTGAGCTTGGCAAAGCTGCTCAGCGAGCCGGGCTTGTCGTCGACCAGGTAGGCGGACGCCTCGGCGCTGTTGCGGTAGCGGCCGTCGTGCAGCTCGACCAGACCGACGCTGACGAGTCCATCGAGGAGGGTTTGCGCGCCCCGTTCGGAGATCTGGGCCCGGTCGGCCAGCTCGACGGCGGCGCCCGCTCCGTCCTCCAGATGGGTGAACAGCGAGTGGGTGGCCGAGGCGGCGAGGATGCCGGTGGCCCAGTAGCCGTTGATCAGCCGCATGACGGTGTCGGGCGACGGCTGATTGTTCGTCATGCTGCCCCTCCTGGGGACCGGGTGGACGCCGAGTGGGTCCGAACGGCGCTGCGCAGGGCATCCGCGACCCGTTCGACCTGGTTCGAAGTGAGTTCCGCGTGCATGGGTACGGCGAGGTTGCGCGCGAAGAGGTCCGCCGAGACCGGGCACTTCTGCTGCGACTGAAACACCGGCTGCACGTGGGTCGCCCACGCGCCCTGTCCGCAGCCGATCCCCTGACCACGCAGCTCGGCGGCGACCGCCGAGCGGTCCACGCTCGCGCCCAGCGTCACGATGTAGGACTGCCAGGCGTGGGTACGGTCCTCCGGCACGAACGGCACCGTCAGGAGTTCCTCGTCGCCGAGGAGCTCGGCGTACTGCGCGGCGACGACGTTGCGGCGGGCCAGCAGCTCGTCGATCCTGCCCAGCTGCACCTGCAGGATCGCCGCGGCGATGTCGGACAGCTTGTAGTTGTAGCCGATCTCGGTGAATTCCGGGATGGGCAGGCCGACGACCTTGCCCATGTCGAAGATGCTGCCGATGCCGAAGGAGGAGCGCAGCCGCGCGTCCGCCCCGATCTTCGGGTCGCGCGCGAGCAGCGCACCTCCCTCACCGCTGGTGGCTCCCTTGCGCCCGTGGAAGGACAGGCAGCTCACCTCGGCGAGGGCGCCCGCCTGGCGGCCCTGATAGGTGGCGCCGACCGCGCAAGCGGCGTCCTCGACGAGGAACAGGCCGTGGCGGTCGGCGATCGCCTGCAGTTCCGCGTAGTCGGCGGGGATGCCGAGCGTGTCCACCGCGATCACGCCGACGGTGCGGGGGGTGATCAGGTCGGCCACCGCCTGCGGGTCGACGGTGCCGGTGTCGGCACGCACGTCGGCGAAGACGGGTACGGCGTCGACGTAGCGCACGGCCTGGGCGGGAGCCGGGAAGGTGTAGTCGGCGACGATCACCTCGTCGTTGGGTTTGACGCCGAGAGCGAGCAGGGCCAGGTGGAGCGCGGCACCGCAGTTGCTCGCCGCGACGGCGTCACCGACCCCGTACTTCTCGGCCAGCTGGGCCTCCAGAGCCTTGCCCTTCGGGCCCTGGCCGGCCGGCCAGCCGGAGGCGAACACCTCGGCGACGGCAGCCAGTTCCTGCTCTCCCAGGCTTGCGTGGACCAGAGGAATCGTCTCCATCGCGGTCATCTCTCGCTCCGCTTCGCGTTGGTTTCCTGGCGGGGAATCCCGGCGTTCGGCGGCGGCTCGAAGCTCAGCGGCGTGATCTGGCTGACGTCGTACCGCCGGCGCATCGCCTCCACGGCCGCAGGGTCCACCGCGGTACCGCGCGACCAGATCTCGGCGATCTCCTCGAAGTAGGCCTCGTGATCGGGCGAGGGATAGCTCTGGAAGAGCATCTTCACCGGCTTGTCCGTGGCGTTCCGGAACGCGTGCGGGGTACCGGGGGGTACGAACATGCAGCTGCCCTCACCGGCGCGGACGACACGGTCACCCTTGGGGGACTTCCAGTGGTGCCAGGTGTCCGCCGTGCGCTCGGTCGGCTCGAAGCACAACAGGTCCAACTCGCCCTCCAGGACGTAGAAGAACTCCTGGGAGTGGCTGTGGACATGCGCGCCGACATCGAATCCGGGCGGAACGATCACCTCGAAGATCGATATGGAGGATCCCATCTCCTTCGTGGCCTTGAAGGTCACCTCCTGTGCCGGGGTGGCCAGCTTTCGCCCGCCACCGGGCGGGATGATGAGGTCGGTCATATGCTCCGCTTTCTTTGTTCGCGCGTGGGCTCAGGCGAAGGTCCGCGGGACGCCGTCGGCCGCCCAGGTTCCGAGCACCATCTCGGCGGTGATGCCTGGACCGAAGCCCGCGATCAGGCCGGTCGCACCGGGCGCCGGTGTGTCGTCCTCGAACAGCCTGCGGGCGGCTTCGAGTACGACGGCGCTGGCGATGTTGCCGTACTCGTTGAGGGTCGACCAGCTGTGCCGGAACACATCGCGGTCGACTTCGAGGAACTTCGCGAGGTCGTCGAGGATGCGCGGACCGCCGGCGTGAATGATGTAGAAGTCGAGCTTGCCGACGTCCCAGCTGTGGTCCTTGGCCAGCTCGCGCAGGACCGGGGCGAGCGGCTCCATCGTGCCGGGCACACGGCGGTCCAGCTGGAAGTGGAAGCCGGTGTCCTTGACGGCGTAGGAGATCCAGTCCTCGGTGCCCGGGATGAGGTAGGAGGCGTTGCGCTCCAGGTCGATGCCGACGCCCCCTTCGCCTCGTACGACAGCGGCGGCGACCGCGTCGCCGAACAGGCCGTCCGAGAGCAGCGAGCCGATGTCGTCCGCGTCGGGCTGGTAGCAGAGCGAGCACAGTTCGCAGGAGACAATCAGGACGTTGCTGCCGGGGTGGGCCGCGCAGAAGTCGTGGGCGCGGTTGATCGCCGCTCCGCCCGCCGCGCAGCCCAGCTGGGCGATGGGTATCTGCCGTGTGTCGGAGCGGAAGCCCAGGTTATTGATCAGCCAGGCCGTCAAGGACGGCATCAGGAACCCGGTGCACGACACGTAGATGATCGCATCGATGTCACGGACTTTCAGTTCGGCGTTGGCCAGGGCCTGCTCAATGACCTGGGGCGTGCGCTTCTTGGACTCGACCTCGTAGATGCGGTTGCGCTCCTCGAAGCCCGGATGGTGGAGCGTCTTCTCGATGGGCTGGACGATGTGCCGCTTCTTGACACCGGTGTTACGGATCAGACGGAGCGCCAGAGCGAGTTGTGGCTTGCCGGCATGGGCTCTCGCGGCGAACTGCAGAGTCTCTTCCAGTGTGATGACGTGTTCAGGCGCATTCATCGCCGGCTTGCATAGCCTCGGCATATCTGGGATCCACTTCCTAAGAGTCTCGACAGCAAGGGCAGTGGGGCGTTGCGCTGATGGCAGATCGTTTCGCCGCCATCCTTGGTGTGGTCGTTGACAGGTGCTGCACGGCGGCCCGCCAGCCCCGTGGTGAGTCGGGCGGGCAGACACAACTCCCGGTCGAACGCCGCACGGCCCTGACGGGCGGTCTCATCGACCCTCGGCACCGCAGGCTTCTTCGCTGGTTGACGCGCTGCCGGACAGCACCGGCCACACGGCCGCGTCCGCATCGCGTCGACACGCCTTGCGCAGCTGCGGAGGGGGTGGGCCGGGTCGCCGTCGGGCGGACTACGGGACGAAGCGTTCGCTGTGTCGGCCGGTCGGACGAGAGCGTCGACGGCGGACCTGCGTCTGTCCTTTGAGGGAAGGGACTTCAGCTGCCCGAACAGTGCAACCGACGGCTGTGGATCACAGGGGGATTGGTCTCGCCTGCAGAGATTGACGGGGCGTCAGTCAATCCACTGCCTTGCGGCTGTTTTCGGGCAGGGGAGGCGTGCGGAAATCGTGACACGGGGGGACCCTCCGCGCCAAGAACACCATCGCGTGACACAGGTCACACTGCCGGCTGACTCTCTCACTGCGCCACGCGGCGAGGGGTTGAGTCCTGAGAAGTGGTGTACGGGCTCCCACCTGATCCGGGCGTTTGCCCCGGCGTCGGAGTGAGTGGCCGGATACAAGAACGGCCACCGGCTGATCTTCGAGATGTCGAAGCTCGAAGGAGATCAGCACGATGACGCACCCGACAGTGTGCCCCTGCATGCCCTCGCCGAAGACAACCTCGCCGCGGCGAGTCCCGATCTGCTGCGTGCGATGGTCAAAACGCTCGCCGACGCCCTCAGGTCCGCCGAGGCCGACGCCCTGTCGGGCTCCTCGAACGCCGCCGCAGGACCGAGCAGGCCCTCATCAGCGTGGTCGCCACCGCTTACCCGTTGGGCGTCTCCACCCGCCGCGTCGAGAAGCTCGCCGAGTCCCTCGGTTTCACGCAGCTGTTAAAGCCCAGGTCTCGGCCATGCCCCGACACTTGGACGAGCAGGTTGCCGCGGTCCGCAACCGGCCCCTGGATGCCGGCCCGTATGCGTTCGTCTGGTGCTGTATCCGAAGGCGAGGGTCTGGGTCCTCGTGCCGTTCCTGATCTTCCTGCCGCTGCGACTGCCGGCCTGGCTGGTGCTGGGCTTCTGGTTCGCGCTCCAGGCGGTGTACTCGTCCGGCGAGGGCGTGTCCGACGCCGGGACGGTGGCGTACGCGGAACGTCGTCGGCTTCCTCGCCGGCATGCTGATCGCCTGGCGCCGCTGCGCCCCGGCACACCGCCGCCACCGGAGCCGCGCGGCCTGCTGTTCGGCAGGCGGGCACGGCCCCGGCACACCTGGTGAAGGGCGTGACTCAGCGAGCGGTCTGCGTGTGCACGTACTCCACGAGCCGGGTCAGCGCGTCCGGGTCGGTGGACGGCATGACGCCGTGGCCGAGGTTGAAGACATGGCCCTCCAGGCCCGCCGCCGCGTCGAGAACCTCCCGGGTCTTCGCCTCGACCGCCTCCCGGGTGGCGAACAGCACGGTCGGGTCGAGGTTGCCCTGGAGCGCCTTGCCGGGGCCGACGCGGCGGGCGGCCTCGTCCAGCGGGACGCGCCAGTCCACGCCGACGACGTCCGCGCCGGCCTCGCCCATCAGCTTCAGCAGCTCACCGGTGCCGACGCCGAAGTGGATGCGCGGGACGCCGTACCCCGCGACGGCCTCGAAGACCTTCGACGAGGCGGGCATCACCGAGCGCCGGTAGTCGGCCGGGGCGAGGGCGCCGACCCACGAGTCGAACAACTGGACGGCGCTGGCGCCCGCCTCGATCTGCACCTTCAGGAACGCGGCCGTGATCTCCGCGAGACGGTCCAGCAGGTCGGCCCACAGCTCGGGGTCGCCGTACATCATCGCCTTGGCGTTCTCGTACGTGCGGGACGGGCCGCCCTCGACGAGGTAGCTCGCGAGGGTGAACGGCGCGCCCGCGAAGCCGATGAGCGGGGTCGGGCCGAGCTCGCGGGTCAGCAGGCCGATGGCCTCGGTGACGTAGGAGACGTCCTCGGGGGTCAGGTCGCGCAGCTGGGCCAGGTCGGCGCGGGTGCGGATCGGGCGCTCGACGACCGGGCCGACGCCGGGCTTGATGTCGAGGTCGATGCCGATGGCCTTGAGCGGGACGACGATGTCGCTGAAGTAGATCGCCGCGTCCACGTTGTGCCGACGGACCGGCTGGAGCGTGATCTCGGTGACCAGCTCGGGACGCATGCAGGACTCGAGCATCGGGATGCCCTCGCGCACCTTGCGGTACTCCGGCAGCGAGCGCCCGGCCTGCCGCATGAACCACACCGGGGTGTGCGGCACGGGTTCGCGCCTGCACGCCTTCAGGAAGGCTGACTCGTACGTCGCTGTCGGCTGCTGGCCCGTGGGGCTTCCGTTGGCACTCACGACGGAAAGTCTCGCACGGGCACGGGAGAACGACGGCCCGGGTGTCCGCTCGCGGCGTACGCCGACGCGGGTGTCCCTCCCTGCGCTGGGGCCCCGTTCCGCTTAATCTTCCCCGCATGGCTGCGGCTCAGGGACGACTGTCGGACGGCGCTGGCGGAATGGACGAAGCGAAGGACGCGGAGGAGGGCGCGGAGCATGCGAGCAGTACGGCTCCCCCGCCCTTCCGGGCGGCCGTCGACGCG
The DNA here is from genome assembly GCF_040295365.1 of Streptomyces sp. NPDC002838. NCBI lineage: Bacteria > Bacillati > Actinomycetota > Actinomycetes > Kitasatosporales > Streptomycetaceae > Streptomyces > Streptomyces sp. NPDC002838. The sequence continues at coordinate 54,376 of NZ_JBEOVF010000031.1, forward strand.
CTGAGAGCCGCGCGGCCGCGGCCTCAGGTCGAGGTGGAGCCGACCCGGCCGCCGCAGCGACTCGCCCCCTTCTCGTACGCCCTGGAGGCCGCGGTCGTCGACGGCGAGGAGGACCTGGCCGACGGCCGGCTGGTGCTGCTGCACGACCCTGCCGGGCACGACGCCTGGCGGGGCACTTTTCGGCTGGTGACACTGGTGCGCGCGGAGCTGGAGCCGGAGATGGCGACCGACCCACTGCTGCCCGACGTGTGCTGGTCGTGGCTCACCGGCGCGCTCACCGCGCGCGGCCTGGCGTTCGGCGAGCCGAGCGGCACCGTCACGCGCGCGAGCTCCCACTACTTCGGCGGCCTGTCCGAACGCCCGCCCGCCTCGCAGATCGAGATCCGTGCGTCCTGGACGCCCGGGGAGGGCCTGGGCGGCGTCCCGGACACGGCGGCGCACCTGGCCTCCTGGTGCGATCTGCTCGCCCAGGTCGCGGGCCTGCCGCCGGCCGGGCCGGGGGACGCGTCGGTGGTGACACTGCCGCAGCGGCGGGGGCCGCAGTCACGCTGAGCCTGTCGGATCCCTTTGTCGATACGGCCACTTTCGGCCGCATACCGAAGCAGACCGAAACCGTTCGATCTTCGAATGATCGATCGCGTGTCCGAATTGCACGAATTGTTACTCACCAGATCGTGATCATTCCCTAAAGACGGACGCCTCTGGTGCCGAAGACGTCTGTGACCTTGAAAGCACCATTCGTCCCGGCTTCATCCCCAAAAGCCGACCCCGTCCCCCACCCAGGAGGCCTGGTGTCCGTTCTCCTCGAGCAGCCCGCAAGCCTGGTCGCCTACCGCCCGAACAAGCCGACCGCCATGGTGGTCGTGGCCGACCCCCGCGTCCGTTCCACCGTCACCCGCCACCTGTGGGCGCTCGGTGTACGCGACGTCATCGAGGCCTCGTCCGTCGCGGAGGCTCGTCCCCGCATCGGCAACCCCCGCGACATCTGCGTCGCCGACGTCCACCTACCCGACGGCTCCGGCCTGACCCTTCTGTCGGAGACCCGCGCCGCGGGCTGGCCCAACGGGCTCGCCCTGTCCGCCGCCGACGACATCGGCGCCGTGCGCAACGCCCTCGCCGGCGGCGTCAAGGGATACGTCGTCACAGGCACCCGTACGAACATCGGGCTCCCCACCCGACCGGGTGCCGCTCCCATCGGAGCCGCCGCCGCCCGTATGCACCGCCGCCCCCCGGGTGCCCCGAGTCACCCGGGTGGCTACCGTGAGCTGTCCGGCCGCGAGGTCGAGGTGCTGCGACTGGTCGCGGAGGGCCAGTCGAACAAGGCGATCGGCGTCTCGATGGGCCTGTCCGCCCTGACCGTCAAGAGCCACCTCGCCCGCATCGCCCGCAAGCTGGGCACCGGTGACCGCGCCGGCATGGTCGCGGTGGCCCTGCGCACCGGGATCATCCACTGACGCCCGTTCTTCACACACGTGGACCGGATCGGCCGCTGATCCTGGTTCACGTGTCCCATCCCGTCGTGAACCGGATCTTTCACCGAGCTGACTGGTTTGCGACCCTCAGGCGCCCGTCGACGGAACGTTCCGTCGGCGGGCGCTGTCCATACACAGATACCCTTGACATGTGACCGACGCCCAAGAGACCGCAGCAGACAGCTCACTGCGAACCACCGGAGGCGCCCCTCCGGACGACGGCGGATCTTCTGTTACGGGGGCGCCTGATTCCGAGCCCGGCCCTGAACCCATCCCTTTGCTGGAGCCGCGCGAGGGCATTCCGTCCGTGGTCGCCGACGAAGAGGCGCTCGCCGAGGTGATCGCCGCCTTCGCGGCCGGCTCCGGACCCGTCGCCGTCGACGCCGAGCGGGCGTCCGGCTACCGCTACGGCCAGCGCGCCTACCTGGTGCAGCTGCGTCGCGAGGGCGCCGGGACCGCGCTGATCGATCCCGTCGCCTGCCCCGATCTGTCGGGGTTCGGCGAGGCGCTGTCCGGTGTGGAGTGGGTGCTGCACGCCGCCACCCAGGACCTGCCGTGTCTGCGCGAGATAGGCATGATGCCCACGCACCTGTTCGACACCGAGCTCGCCGGCCGGCTCGCCGGGTTTCCGCGGGTGGGCCTCGGCGCGATGGTCGAGGGCGTCCTGGGCTTCGTCCTGGAGAAGGGGCATTCGGCCGTCGACTGGTCGACCCGGCCGCTGCCCGAGCCCTGGCTGCGATATGCGGCGCTGGACGTGGAGCTGCTCGTCGACCTGCGGGACGCGCTGGAGAAGGAGCTGGACCGGCAGGGCAAGCTGGAGTGGGCGCAGCAGGAGTTCGACGCGATCGCCTCGGCTCCGCCGCCGGAGCCTCGTAAGGATCCGTGGCGGCGTACGTCGGGAATGCACAAGGTGCGCAGGCGGCGGCAGCTCGCTGTCGTGCGCGAGCTGTGGCAGACCCGGGACCGGATCGCTCAGCGGCGGGACGTGTCGCCGGGCAAGGTGCTGTCGGACGCGGCCATCGTGGAGGCCGCGCTCTCCCTTCCGGCCAACGTGCACGCGCTGGCCGCGTTGAACGGGTTCGGGCATCGGATGGGTCGGCGGCAGCTGGAGCAGTGGCAGGCCGCCGTCGATCGGGCCAAGGTGCTGCCCGACACGCAGTTGCCGCAGCCGGGGCAGCCGGTGACCGGGCCACCGCCGCCGAGGGCCTGGGCCGACAAGGATCCCGCGGCCGCGGCTCGGCTGTCGGCTGCGCGTGCGGGGGTGTCCGCGTTGGCCGAGCGGCTCAATATGCCGCAGGAGAATCTGATCACGCCGGATACCGTGCGGCGGGTTTGCTGGGAGCCGCCCAACGTTGTCAGTGCGGAGTCGGTGGGGGCGGCTCTTGAGGGGTATGGGGCTCGGCCTTGGCAGGTGGGGCTGGTGACTTCGGTGCTTGTCGCTGCGCTGGCCGCGTAGCTGACGCCTGGCATACAGCCCCGCGCCCCTGGAGCCACCTCACCTGGTCGCGCCTCTCATGAAGCCGTTGTAGATGAAGCGTTGCAGGCTCAGGAACACGATCAGCGTCGGCAGGATCACCAGGATCGCTCCCGCCGAGATGATCTCCCAGTGGGCGCCGTACGGGCCGCGGAAGCGGAACAGGGACGTCGAGATCACGCCAAGATCCTCGGAGGGCATGTAGAGGAAGGGGATGTAGAAGTCGTTGTAGACGGTGATCCCCTTCACGATGACGACCGTCGCGATCGCCGGTTTGAGGAGCGGGAAGATGATCTTCCGGTAGATCGTGAAGGCGTTGGCGCCGTCCAGGCGGGCGGACTCGTCCAGGGAGATCGGGATGGACCGGACGAACTGCAGGAAGATGTAGATCGAGACGATGTCCGTACCCATGTAGAGCGCGATCGGCGCCCACAGGGAGTCGAACATCCCGAAGCTGTTGACGATCTGGAAGGTCGCCACCTGGGTGGTGACGCCGGGGACGAGCGCGGCGACCAGGAAGAGCGCGACCACCGTCTTCTTGAGGCGGAAGGTGAAGCGGTCGATGGCGTAGGCCGTCATCGAGCCGATGAGGACCGTGCCGCCGATGGCGACCAGCAGGATGAGGGCCGTGTTGCCGAAGGCCGAGAGCATCCGGCCGTCCTGGAACGCCGTCACGTAGTTGTGGAAGTTGAGCAGGTCGTCGGGGAGCGACAGCGCGCCGCTGCCGTTCGCGATCTCCTTCGAGGACTTGAGGGAGGTCAGGAAGACCACGCCGAGCGGGAGCAGGACGACCAGTGTCGCGGCGATCAGCGACAGGTACACGAACGTTCGGGCTACCGCACGGCGCGTCATGCGAGGTCCACCTTGTCGTCGGGGACGAGGCGTCGCTGCACCCAGGTCACCACCAGGATGATCAGCAGCAGCACGACCGCGGCCGCCGAGGCGAGCCCCGTCTTGTTGAACCGGAAGGCCAGGTTCAGCGTCTGGATCACGAAGGTCTCGGTGCCGGTCGCCCCGCCGGTCATGATGTACGGGACCTCGAAGACCGACAGCGAGCCGGAGACGGAGAGGATCACCGTCAGGGTGAGGACCGGCTTGATACCGGGCGCGATGATGTAGCGGAACTGGTGCCAGCGGCTGGCCCCGTCCAGTTCGGCCGCCTCGTACAACTCCCCCGGGATGGACTGGATCGCGCCCAGGAAGAGCACGAAGTTCAGGCCCATGTAGCGCCAGATCGAGACGCCGGCGAGAGAGGTGTTGGCGGAGACGGGGGTGCCGAGCCAGGCGTGGTCCGTGTGGTAGCCGAACAGGCTCAGCACCGAGTCGAGGGTGCCGCCGTCCTGGAAGAAGTAGAGGAAGACGAAGCCGATCGCCACCCCGTTGATCAGGTACGGGAAGAAGAGCACGCCCTTGAAGAAGTTCCGGAAACGGACGTTGAAGCTCAGGATCGTCGCGAAGTAGAGCGCGGCGACGATCTGGACGGCGGAGGCGGCGAGGTAGTAGCCGCTGACGAAGAAGACCCGGAAGAGGTCTTCCCTGGTGAAGATCTCCGTGTAGTTCTCGGCGCCCGTGTAGCGCAGTTCGGGGCTCACGCCGTCCCAGTCGGTGAAGCTGTACGCGATCATGTTGGCGATCGGCGCGTACGTGAAGGTGATCAGCAGGGCGAGCGGGGCGATCAGGAAGAGCCAGGGGGTGACTCCGCGCCAGACACGCGCCCTGCGGGGCGCGGGGGCCGGGGCGGGGGCGACGGGTGCCGCCCCCGCCCCGGCCCTGACGGCCGCCTTCTCGGTGGTGTCCGTCATCAGGACCCCAGGGTCTGCTGCGTCTCGGTCCAGCGTTTGCTGAGGTCGGCGAAGAAGTCGTCCAGGTCGCCCTTCTTCGCACCGCGCGCGAGGTCGACGAGGTTCTGGCGGTACTCGGGGGCGTAGATGCCGATCTCCGACTGGTTGTCGATCTGCTTGACGCGGGCTCCCTGGGCGTCGTCGACCTCGATGAGCTTCACGCCGGTGTCCTCGTACGGCTTCAGCACCTCCGGCAGGGGCGCGTCCTTGAGCGGCGAGATGGCCAGGTTGTCCTTGTCGTAGCCGGACTTGTCGGTGAACCAGTCGATCCAGGCGCGGGCCGCCGGCTTGTTCTTGGAGTGGACGTTGACGGCCTGGTTGTAGTCGGGCGCGACGACCGCGCAGAACTTTCCGTCCTGCTGGGCCGGGAAGGGCATGAAGCCGATGTCGTCGGGGTTGACGCCGGCCTTCCGGGCTGCGTCCTGGAACTGGATGATCGCCCAGGTTCCGAGCCACTGCGTGGCCAGCTCGCCCTTCGCCAACCGGGGCTTGGACTCCTCCCAGTTGGTCGTCGTCGGGTCCTTCTCGATCAGCTTCTCGCGCACGATGTCGTGCAGGAGCTGGTCACCGACGCGCAGGTCGGCTCCCTCGGCCCACGGGTCGCCCTCGGCGAGCTCGGTGGTGGCCCGGGTGTCGCAGCTCACCGAGCCGTTGACGGACGTCCACTGGGACAGGGGCCACTGGGCGGCGAAGTTGGTGTAGTACGGGACCGCGTCGGTCTTGGACTTGATCGCCTTCAGCGCGGTGATGAACTCGGCCGGGGTCGTGGGCCACTGGGTGACCCCGGCTTCCTCCCAGACCTTCTTGTTGTAGAGGAATCCGGGGATCACTCCGATCGGGCTCTGGCCGTAGACCTTGCCGTCGACGGTGGTGTAGTCGGTGAACAGGTACTTCTTGCCGCGCTCCGCCTCGGTGCCCAGCGAGGCGAAGAATCTCGGGTAGTCGTCCTTCTTGATGACCGCGGGGATCAGCAGCACATCGCCGTAGTTCTCCGTGTTCATACGGATCTTGACTTCGGTCTCGTAGTTCGTGAGGGCCTCGAACTCGACCTTGACCTTCGGATACGTCTTGTTGAACTCGGCGGCGTACTTCTTCATCGTGCCGTCGGCGACGAGGTCGGTGCGCTGGGTGAGGACCTTGATGGTTCCGCTGACCTTTGACGGATCGTCAGCTGCCTTGGCGTCGGCGCCTTTAGAGGTGCCTCCGGTGCCGGTACACGCCGAGAGCATCAGGGCTCCGGCGGCCAGAGCGAGGACGGTGCGGCGGCGGTTCATGTGCATCAGCTCCGTTCGTGGGACGGACTCAGGGCCTGCCCGGCGGATCCTGTCGGAGACGCGGGCTCTGGCACGCACATCTGCCGCGTTGTCGTCGGTCGCCGACGCTCCGCGTCGACTCCCTCCTCCGCCTTGCAGCTGCACGCACCAGACCCCGCTCACCGGCGCCGGTCAGTTACCGCTTCTTTCCTCCGACCTGATCCGCCGGACAGGCCCTGGCACTTGCGGGTTGGCCGGGTTGGCTGGTTCCGAACTCTGACAACGTTTTCTAAACCGGTAAAGTCCCTATCTCGCCAACGATGCAAAAATCTTTCCGAGTGCTGGACTTGATCGGTTTAGGAGTGCGCATGCTTCAGGCCACACCGCTCACCGAGGGATGGATCCTGCGGCACGAGGGGGCTGGGCTCCCGGCTGTCGTGCCGGGCTGCGTGCACACCGATCTGCTGGCGGCCGGAGTGATCCCGGATCCGCTTCTCGGCCGCAACGAGACCGAGGTCGCGTGGGTGGGGCGGCGGGAGTGGACGTACGAGACGGAGCTGCCGGAGACGAACGGGCACGAGCAGACCGACCTCGTCTTCGACGGCCTCGACACCGCGGCCGAGATCCTGCTCGACGGCCAAGTCCTCGGCCGGACGAGGAACATGCACCGCTCGTACCGCTTCGACGTCACCGGGCTCAGCGGGCGGCTGTCCGTGCGGTTCGTCTCCGCCTATGCCGAGGCCGAAGCCGTACGCGGGCGAGTGGGCGAGCGGCCCGCCGCCTACGCCGAGCCCTACCAGTACATCCGCAAGATGGCCTGCTCCTTCGGCTGGGACTGGGGGCCGACCCTGGTGACGGCCGGGATCTGGCGTCCGGTGCGGCTGGAGCAGTGGTCGACGGCCCGGATCGCGCGCGTGCGGCCGCTGGTGACCGTCGAAGGCGGGCTGGGGCAGGTCGAGTTGGCCGTCGAGGTCGAGCGGACCCGGGTCGAGGCGCCGCTCGCCGTGGAGGCGACGGTCGGTGGGGTGCGGGCCCGGGCGGAGATCGACGGGACGGCCGGAACCGTACGCCTTGAGGTGCCGGACGTGCGGTTGTGGTGGCCGCGTGGATATGGCGAACAGCCGCTGTACGACGTCGAGTTGACGCTCCTGCACGGCGAGCAGGCGTTGGACGTGTGGCGGCGCCGGATCGGCTTCAGGACCGTCGAGCTGGACCGGCGGCCCGACGCGCACGGCAGCGGGTTCACCTTCGTCGTCAACGGTGAGCGGCTCTTCGCGCGGGGCGTGAACTGGATCCCGGACGACGTGTTCCCGTCCCGGATCACCCGGGACCGGTACCGGGAGCGGCTGCGGCAGGCGGCGGACGCCGGTGTGGACCTGGTGCGGATCTGGGGTGGCGGGATCTACGAGAGCGAGGACTTCTACGACGCCTGCGACGAACTCGGGCTGCTGGTCTGGCAGGACTTCCCCTTCGCGTGCGCGGCCTACCCGGAGGAGCAGCCGCTGCGGGGCGAGGTGGAGGCGGAGGCGCGCGAGAACGTCGTACGGCTGATGCCGCATCCCTCGCTGGTGCTGTGGAACGGCAACAACGAGAACCTGTGGGGGTTCCGGGACTGGGAATGGGAGCCGCGTCTCGCCGGGGACTCCTGGGGCGAGGGGTACTACCTGGGCGTGCTGCCGCGGGTGGTGGCCGAGTTGGATCCGACGCGGCCGTACACGGCGGGCAGTCCGTGGTCCGGTTCGTGGGACCGGCATCCGAACGATCCGGCCCACGGCACGCACCACTCGTGGGAGGTGTGGAACCGGGAGGACTACGCCGACTACCGCCTTCAAGTGCCGCGTTTTGTCGCCGAGTTCGGCTGGCAGGCGCCGCCCGCGTACGCCACGCTGCGGCGCGCGCTGCCCGGCGAGGAGCTCATGCCCGACTCCCCCGGGATGCTGCACCACCAGAAGGCGGACGACGGCAACGGCAAGCTGCGGCGAGGGCTGGAGAGGCATTTCGCCTTCCCCGAGGGCGACTTCGACCGCTGGCACTACCTGACGCAGGTCAACCAGGCCCGCGCGGTCGCCGCCGGGATCGAGCACTGGCGGTCGCACTGGCCGGTGTGCGCCGGGACGGTGGTCTGGCAGCTCAACGACTGCTGGCCGGTGACCTCCTGGGCGGCGATCGACGGGGACGGACGGGAGAAGCCGCTCTACCACGAGCTGCGACGGCTGTACGCGGACCGGCTGCTCACGCTTCAGGTGCGGGAGCGCGGGCTGGTCTTGGCGGCTGTCAACCAGGCGGCGGAGAGCTGGAACGGCACGCTGACGCTGCGGCGGATGTCCGTCGAGGGTGGGGTGATCGGTGAGTCGCGTGTGGGGCTGGCGGCGGAGAGGCGGGCGGTGGCCCATGTCGGCGTCCCCCGGGAGCTGGAGCCCGTCGGGCCGAAGGAGTTCCTGGTCGCGGACGCGGACGGGCTGCGTGCCCTGCGCTTCCCGTCGCCGGACCGCGACATCCCGTATCCCCGGCCGGAGTTCGAGGTCGCGCTCGTGCCGGGCGGGATCGAGGTGACGGCCCACACCCTGGTACGGAATCTGCTGTTGCAGGCCGACCGGCTGGATCCGGCGGCGCGGGCCGACCGGGGGCTGGTCACGCTGCTGCCCGGCGAACGGGTCACCATCGGGGTGCGCGGCTGGCAGACTCCGGATGCCGAGACGGCACGATCGGCCCTGTACTGCATGGAGCCCCACCGATGACGACCTCCCGCGTCACCATCAAGGACGTCGCCGCGCGCGCCGGCGTGTCCAAGGGGGCCGTGTCCCTCGCCTTCAACCACAAGCCGGGGCTGTCGGAGGCGACCCGGGACCGGATCTTCCGGGCCGCGCAGGAGCTGGGCTGGGCGCCGAGCCTGACCGCCCGGACGCTGGCCGGCTCGCGCGTGGACGTGGTGGGGCTGGCGATCTGCCGGCCGGCCCGGCTGCTCGGGCTCGAACCCTTCTACATGGAGTTCATCTCGGGCGTGGAGAGCGTCCTGACCGAACGCTCCTGCTCGCTGCTGCTGAGGCTCGTACGGACTCTGGAGGAGGAGGTCGGGCTCCAGGAGTCGTGGTGGCGGGGCCGGCAGATCGGCGGGTCGATCCTCGTCGACTTCCGCGCGGACGACCCCCGGGTGGCGGCGGTCGAGCGGCTCGGGATGCCGGTGGTAGCCGTCGGGCATCCGTCGCTGACGGGCGGCCTCACCTCCGTGTGGACCGAGGACGCCACCGCGGTGACGGAGGCGGTGCGCTACCTCGCCGCACTCGGGCACCGGCGGATCGCCCGGGTCGGGGGCGCGGCGGCCCTCGGGCACACCTCCATGCGGACCGCCGCCTTCGACGAGGCCGCCCGGGCGCTGGAGCTGGCCGGGGCCTGGCAGGTGGCCACCGACTACTCCGGGGAGGCGGGGGCGCGGGCGACGCGGTCGCTGCTCACGGCCGGGCCGCCCGACCGGCCGACGGCGATCGTCTACGACAACGACATCATGGCCGTGGCCGGGCTGTCGGTGGCCGCCGAGATGGGCCTGAGCGTGCCGGACGACGTCTCCCTGCTCGCCTGGGACGACTCCCAGCTGTGCCGGCTCACGCACCCGACCCTCTCCGCGATGAGCCATGACGTGCACGGATTCGGCGCCGACGCGGCCCGCACGCTGTTCGGAGTGATCACGGGAGAGGGGCCGGGGTCGCATCCGGTGCCGACTCCCGTACTGACCCCACGGGGTTCGACGGCTCCCCCGAAGGTGTGATCTCAGGTGTGACCTTCACCGCTCCGGCCTGGGGGGCTGTGCAGCTACGTTACCCATAAGTAGCATGGGTCCTGAGCGCGCGCTCAGCGCATCGCAGCAGTGCAGATCCCGCACCTGGAGGAGAGCCATCGTGCCTCGTACCGTCAGGGACGTCGTCTTCGTCGACGGCGTCCGCACCCCGTTCGGCAAGGCGGGCCCGAAGGGCATCTACCACGAGACCCGTGCCGACGACCTTGTCGTGAAGGCGATCCGGGAGCTGCTGCGCCGCAACCCCGGTCTCGACCCGAAGAAGGTCGACGAGGTCGCCATCGCCGCGACCACGCAGATCGGTGACCAGGGCCTGACCATCGGCCGCACGGCCGGCATTCTCGCCGGTCTGCCGCAGTCGGTCCCCGGCTACTCCATCGACCGCATGTGCGCGGGCGCCCTGACCGCCGTGACCACCACGGCCGGTTCCATCGCCTTCGGCGCGTACGACGCCGTCATCGCCGGCGGTGTCGAGCACATGGGCCGCCACCCCATGGGTGAGGGCGTGGACCCGAACCCGCGGTTCGTGAGCGAGAAGCTGGTCGACGAGTCCGCCCTGTTCATGGGCATGACCGCCGAGAACCTGCACGACCGTTACCCGCACATCACCAAGCAGCGCGCCGACGAGTACGCGGTGCGCTCGCAGGAGAAGGCCGCCAAGGCGTACGCCAACGGCAAGATCCAGGCCGACCTGGTGCCGATCTCCGTACGCCGTACGAACGCGGAGGCGGGCGAGACGGGCTGGGGCCTGGTCACCGCCGACGAGCCGATGCGTCCGGGCACCACCCTGGAGAACCTGGCCGGTCTCAAGACCCCGTTCCGCGTCCACGGCCGGGTCACCGCGGGTAACGCGGCCGGTCTGAACGACGGCGCCACCGCCTCGATCATCGCCTCCGAGGACTTCGCCCGCGAGAACAACCTCCCGGTGAAGATGCGCCTGGTCTCCTACGCCTTCGCGGGCGTCGAGCCCGAGGTCATGGGCTACGGCCCGATCCCGGCGACGGAGAAGGCCCTCGCCAAGGCGGGCCTGTCGATCGAGGACATCAACCTCTTCGAGATCAACGAGGCCTTCGCCGTCCAGGTCCTGGCCTTCCTCGACCACTACGGCATCGCCGACCACGACGAGCGCGTCAACCAGTACGGCGGCGCCATCGCCTTCGGCCACCCGCTGGCCTCCTCCGGCGTCCGCCTGATGACGCAGCTGGCCCGCCAGTTCGAGGAGCAGCCGAACGTCCGCTACGGCCTGACCACGATGTGCGTCGGCTTCGGCATGGGCGCCACCGTCATCTGGGAGAACCCGCACTTCGAGGGGGACAAGTGAGCACCACCGCTGAGCTGTTGAAGGGTGCGTCCGACCTCTTCCCGGACGAGGTCGTCACCCAGGCGCACGTACGCCACCTGGATCTGCCGTTCGGAGCGGGCCGTTTCGCGCTCATCACGCTGGACAACGGCCTCGACCACACCAAGCCGACCACCTTCGGCCCGGCCTCGCTGGCGAACCTCAACACCGCCCTCGACCAGGTCGAGAAGGAAGCCGCGGCCGGCGAGATCGTCGGTGTCGGCATCACCGGCAAGCCGTTCATCTTCGCCGTCGGCGCCGACCTCAAGGGCGTCGAACTGCTGAAGCGGCACGAGGACGCGCTGGCCATCGGCAAGGGCGGCCACGAGGTCTTCAAGCGCCTGTCCGCGCTCGCCGTCCCGACCTTCGCGTACTACAACGGTGCCGCGATGGGCGGTGGCGTCGAGGTCGGTCTGCACTGCGAGTACCGGACGGTCTCCAAGGCCCTGCCGGCCTTCTCCCTCCCCGAGGTCTTCCTCGGCCTGGTCCCCGGCTGGGGCGGCTGCACGCTGCTGCCGAACCTGATCGGCGCCGACAAGGCCGTCTCGGTCATCATCGAGAACTCGCTCAACCAGAACAAGCAGCTCAAGGGCCAGCAGGTCTTCGACCTCGGCATCGCCGACGCCCTCTTCGAGGGCGCGGACTTCCTGGAGCAGTCGCTGATCTGGACGGCGAACGTCCTCAAGGGCGAGATCGAGGTCGAGCGCCCGGTGATCGACCGCGGCGAGGCCTGGGACCAGGCCGTCGCCAAGGGCCGCTTCATCGCGGACAGCAAGGTGCACGGGGCCGCTCCGGCCGCCTACCGCGCCCTCGACATCATCGCCGCCGCGAAGAACGGCGACCTCCAGCAGGGCTACGACGCCGAGGACAAGGCCCTCGCCGACCTGATCATGGGTGGCGAACTGCGCGCCGGCATCTACGCGTTCAACCTGGTGCAAAAGCGCGGCAAGCGTCCGGCCGGCGCGCCCGACAAGAACCTGGCGCGTCCGGTCACCAAGGTGGGCGTCGTGGGCGCGGGCCTCATGGCCTCGCAGCTCGCGCTGCTCTTCCTGCGCCGCCTGGAGGTGCCGGTCGTGCTGACCGACATCGACCAGGAGCGCGTCGACAAGGGTGTGGGCTACGTCCACGCCGAGATCGACAAGCTGCTCGGCAAGGGCCGTATCAACCAGGACAAGGCCAACCGCCTGAAGGCCCTGGTCACCGGTGTGCTGGACAAGGCCGAGGGCTTCGCGGACGCCGACTTCGTCATCGAGGCGGTCTTCGAGGAGATCGGCGTCAAGCAGCAGGTGTTCGCGGAGGTCGAGGCGGTCGCTCCGGCGCACGCGATCCTCGCCACCAACACCTCCTCGCTGTCCGTGTCCGAGATGGCGTCGAAGCTGAAGAACCCCGAGCGGGTCGTCGGCTTCCACTTCTTCAACCCGGTCGCCGTGCTGCCGCTCCTCGAGATCGTCCGCGGTGAGCAGACCGACGACGCCTCGCTGGCCACGGCGTTCGCCGTCGCCAAGAAGCTGAAGAAGACGGCGGTTCTGGTCAAGGACGCCCCGGCGTTCGTCGTGAACCGCATCCTCACCCGCTTCATGGGCGAGATCCAGAACGTCATCGACGAGGGCACTCCGGTCGAGGTCGCCGAGAAGGCCGTAGAGCCGCTCGGTCTGCCGATGTCGCCGCTGGTGCTCCTGGAGCTGGTCGGCCCGGCGATCGGTCTGCACGTCTCCGAGACGCTCAACGAGGCGTTCCCGGACCGCTTCAAGGTCTCCCCCAACCTCAAGGCGGTCGTCGAGGCGGGCAAGCGCGGCTTCTACGTGTACTCCACTGAAAGTGGTCCCGCCAAGCCCGAGCTGGACCCGGAGGTCGCCGCGCTGCTGAAGCAGGGCGACACCGTCCTGACCGAGGAGCAGGTGCGGGCGCGGGTCCTGGACGCGGTGGCGCAGGAGATCGGGCTGATGCTCGACGAGGGCGTCGTCGCCGAGGCCCAGGACATCGACCTCTGCCTGATCACGGGCGCCGGGTGGCCCTTCCACCTGGGCGGCATCACGCCGTACCTGGACCGCGAGGGCGTCTCCGAGCGCGTGAACGGCAAGAAGTTCCTGGCTCCGGGCGTGGCGAGCGTCCCGGCGTAACGCATCACCTCTGAGGGGGGTGGGGCGCATGATAACGATCCATGCGCCCCACCCCCTTTCCCATGCCGCGACGGATAGGATCCTCACACAATCCGACCACTTGTTTACATTGCCCTGACGGTTGTGACCCACGCGCCGATCAGTGTCGTGCGAAGGAGTTTCCGTGGCGACCACCCGCCGCCGCCCACCCCGACGTCGGGTCTGGCCCAAGATCAGGCTGCTCCTGGTGATCTGTGTGGTCGCCGCCGGTGCCACGGCGCTGTATCCCGTGTGGAAGGCGGCGAATCCGGACCCGCCGGAGCTCACCGTCCGGTACCGCACCGACACCCCGGACACGGCCGAGGTGGCCAAGCCGTCCCTCGAGGTGTTCAACGACTCGAAGAAGCCGCTGCCGCTCGCCGATGTGACCCTGCGGTACTACTTCACCGCGGACGGGAACTCGCCGTACGCCTTTAACTGCGTCCAGGCCGCCGTCGGCTGCTCGAACATCGCCGGGACCGTCACGAAGCTCGACAAGTCCGCCGAGCACGCCGACCACTACCTGGAGCTCCGGTTCACCGAGGCCGCGGGCACGCTGAAGCCCGGCGGCAACAGCAAGGGCATCGACGTCCAGCTCTTCCGCGCCGACCACAAGGAGCTGGACCAGTCCAACGACCGCTCCTTCGACGCCGAGAAGACCACCTACAAGGAGTCGAAGACGGTCACCGCCTACAAGCGGGGCGTCCTCGCCTGGGGCGACGAGCCGGACAGCGGCGACGAGAAGGGGGCGTCGGCCAAGGCGTCCGCCGCGCCCGCCCCGGTGCCGGCCGCCCCGGCCGGGGTGCTGTTCGACAACTTCCACTACACCGGCGCCAAGGACCCCGCGCTGTTCAAGCACGGCTGGCTGGTGCGCACCAGCAAGGGCGGCCCCGGCATCGAGAACACGTGGTCGGCCGACGGGGTCACGTTCCCGGGCGAGAAGGACGCCCTGGCCGACGGCCAGGTGCTCAACCTGCGCGCCTCCACCGACGGCACCAAGTCCGGTACCCAGCAGGCGAGCCTGGGCACCGCGAGCCGCGAGTTCCGCGACGGCACCTACGCGGCCCGGATCCACTTCAGCGACGATCCGACCGAGGGTGAGGGCGGCGACCACGTCAACCAGACCTTCTACACCATCGGCGGCAGCGGCAAGACGTACAGCGAGCTCGACAACGAGTACATGCCCAACGGCGGTTGGGGCCGGCTCGGCCCCAAGCTCGACACGGTGAGCTGGTACGACCACAAGTCGAACGACCGCGTCTACACCACGACGAACAAGAGCCTGGCCGGCTGGCACACCATGATGATCACCGTCAAGGACGACGTGGTGACCTACCGCATGGACGGCAAGAAGCTCTTCACCAGCAGCGGCAAGTACGCCCCTCGCTCGGGCATGTCGGTCAACTTCAACCACTGGTTCGTCGACCTGCCGTTCAAGGGTGACCGTTCGTGGGACATGAAGGTGGACTGGCTGTACTACAACGCCAATGACGTCTTGACCGTCAAGGAAGTCAACAACGCGGTCAAGGAATACAGCGACAACGGCATGAACTACTTCGACACCGTGCAGGCGTCTCGTTGAGCAAGGAGCAACCCCGTTGAGCAAGGAGCAACACCGTGGCCGGGACGGCCGACTGAGCCGGCGCGCAGCGCTGCTCATGGGCGGCACGGGAGGGGTCGCGCTGGCAGGCGGCGGTGCCTGGCTGGGCAGCGTGGCGGCCCAGCCCGCGGCCGCCCCGGCGGCCGAGGCGGCCATCGGCGGCCTCACCACGCCGCCCGCCTACGCACCGTCGGGGCGCCGCCCCAAGTACCGCCGGGCCACCTGGTCCCAGCAGTTCCAGGCCTCGCACGGCTGGACGCCGGGGGGCGCGGGCACCGCGTCGGCCGAGGCGAACGACACGTCCGCCTTCGTACGCGGGACCCAGTCGGTCCGCGTCACCACCAACGGCACCGGCAAGCAGTCGTACGTCCGCAAGACCGGTATGGCCGCGCTGAACCTGACCAACAAGATGATCAGGCTGGTGTTACGGGTCGACGACGTGACCAACCTGTCGAAGCTCGTCTTCTACCTGGGCAGCGGATCCCTCGCGAACCACTTCTCCTGGACGTTCCACGCCCATTCCAAGACGGCGGCCAACTACGTCCAGTCCGGCGAGTGGGTGACGGTCCACCTGCAGTGGGCCGACGTCACCAACGCGGCCGGAACGTACTCGGTCTCCGCCTCCGGGGCACCGTCCACCAAGACCGGCTTCACCGACATGTCGTTCGCCGTGTACGACAACGCGGGCGGTCCGGTGACCTACCGGCTGCAGGCCGTCGAGGTGGTACCGGACACCGCCACGGTCTTCCCCAAGGGCGTCGTCTCCATCACCTTCGACGACTCCCACAAGTCGGTCCACGACCTGGCCCGGCCGGTGATGGACCAGTTCGGCTACTCCGGCACGGTCTACAACATCGCCGACGCGATCGGCACCGGCAACTTCCTGACGGTCGGCCAGATGCGCTCGATGCAGGACTACTCGGGCTGGGAGATGGCCGGGCACTCCTACGCGAACGCCACCCACACCGCCAGCTACCCCAAGCTCACCGCGGAGCAGGCGGACGACGACTTCCGGAAGCTGCGCGAGTGGCTGGTGGGCAACGGCTTCTCCAGCGAGCACTTCGCCTACCCGCACGGCGCGTTCCAGAAGACGTCGGACGGCGTTCCGGTGGACCTGATCGCCAGCCGGCACTTCACCACGGCCCGGTCGATCATCTCCGAGACGATCGAGTCCTTCGCCCCGGCGATGCCGTACCGCCTCAAGGCGCTGACCGGCATCAACGACGGCACGGGCATCGGCGGTACGGCGCTGTCGAAGGTGACCGGCGCGGGCGGCCGGCTCGACCGCTGTGCGAACAGCGGTGACTGGCTGATCCTGTGCCTGCACAAGGTCGTCGAGGGCGCTCCGGCGACCAGCACGGAGATCGGCAAGGCCGGTCTCACCGCGCTGATGAAGGCGATCGACGACCGGGGCATCCCGGTGCTCACGGTCGAGGAGGCGATGGCCTACTACACGTGAGGCCTGCCGACGAGCAGAGGGGCGGCCGTATGGCCGCCCCTCTCTTGTGCGTGGCTGCTTACCAGCCCTGTCCGTGCCCCTGACCGTTGCCCTGCTGCCAGGACGGGTCGGCATAGCCGCCCTGTTGTTGCTGAGGGTTGTACCCCTGCTGGTAGGGGTCGGCGGCCCACTGCTGCTGTCCGGCCGTCGACGGCGTCCCCCAGGTCACGGGCTGCTGGGGGACGTGCGCGTGCTGCTCGTCGTAGCCGGGCAGCGGCTGCGGCTGGGTGGGGATGCCGCCTGTCGGGCGGGGCCGGGTGCGCAGGGCCACGCCCTCGAGGCGCATCAGCTGGAGCGTCTCGGTGACCTTCTTGTCGGAGTACGGGTCCTCTTCCTCGAAGATCTCCGTCACATCGGCCTCGTGGTCGCCGGCCACGGACACCTCGACGCCGCCCTGGCGGGTGCCCCAGCTGCCCTTGTGCAGAGTGAACAGGGCGTAGAAGCGCAGCGGGGTCAGCAGGGTCAGCTGGATCACGCCGTAGATCGGCGCGAGCAGGAACATGCCGAACCGCTTGATGAAGCCCATGCCGCGGCGCGGGAAGTCGAGGTACCGCACATTGCGCAGGTACCCCATCAGGACCATGAAGATCAGGTAGTCGCCGATGTGGTTGACGAACTGGTCCGGCTTGATGATCGGCAGGATGACCATCGAGTAGAACATCGCCGAGCCGAAGACCAGCCACAGCGCCAGTTCCATGCAGGTCAGCCAGAAGGCGGGCCGGTACTTCTTCTGGTGCCTGAAGGCCCACAGGGACTCGCGGAAGAAGGACTTGTTCCAGCGGACCTGCTGGCGCAGGAAGTGCGGCAGCTTCTCGGGGACGGCCGTGTAGCCGACGGCGGTCTCCTGGAAGACGACCTGGCCTTCCATCAGGCAGTAGTTGGTCATCCGGCGGTCGTCGCCGAAGACGGCCGGCTTGCCCAGGAACTGCTGGTTGAGGAAGTCCGGCAGGTACTTGCGCACCAGCGTGCCGCGGTAGGCGGACAGCGCGCCGCAGCAGCACAGGACCGACTTCAGGCGCGAGTAGGCGGCCCGCTCGAAGAGGAAGGAGTTGCCGTAGCGCAGGTCTTGCAGGCGGGTGAAGATGTTGCTGTCGTGGTTGAGGGCCAGCACCATGCCGGTAGAGGCCATGATCTTCTCGTCGGCCAGCGGCAGCAGCAACTCGCGGACGGTGTCCCGGGACAGGACCGTGTCCGAGTCGACGCAGAGGAAGATGTCCGAGTACGGGGCGGCCTCGAAGCCCAGCGCGAGGGCCTCGCGCTTGCCCTTGTTCTCGGGCTGCACACTGACCGTGTACTTGACGCCCTTGGCCTCGAACTCGCGGCGCATCTTCTTCGCCGCCCTGATACCGGAGTCGTTGGCGCTGGCGTCGTCGATGATGTGGATCTCGTTGGGCAGGCGGCTCTGCGCGAGGAGGCTGCGCATGCCCTGCTCGAACATCACCGGGTCCTCGTTGTAGATCGGGATGACCGCGGTGACCCAGGCGTTCTCCAGGTACTCCAGCTCCTCCCGCCCGGCCTTGGCCGGACGGTAGAAGAGGGCGCCGAACATCTTCAGAGCCAGCAGGCCCATGGCGCCCATCGAGTACAGGTGCAGAGAGCCCGCGTCGAGCCGGGTGGCGATCAGCGCGGCCAGACCGAGGAAGACGAAGTACGAGACCTTCAGGTGCCTGCGCTTGCGGTGGCTCTGACGGCCACCGGAGTCGACGGCTCCGGGTATGTAGGTGTCCTCGGAAGTCACAGCTTGACCACCCGCGGGTGATCGGCGGACTTGCCCCGGGTGTCGAAGAGCGACCGGGCGCGGTCGGCGAGCACGTCCAAGTCGATCTCGCGGTGCGGCTGGAGCAGGATGGTGAGGTCGACGGACTCGGCCTCGGCGAGGTAGTCGTCGACGCGCCGCACGCTCGCGCCGCCGACCTGCCAGTCCGTAACGCGCGGGTCGAAGTAGACGAGTTCCGCGCCGCGCGCGAGGAGGTTCTCCGCGACGGCCATCGCCGGGCTCTCCCGCTGGTCGGATATGTCCGCCTTGTACGTCACGCCGAGCAGCAGGACGCGCGAGCCGCGGACCGCCTTGCCCTGGTCGTTGAGGAGGTCGGCCGCGCGGTTGACCACGTGCACGGGCATGCGCTGGTTGATCTCCTGCGCCAGCTCCACGAAGCGGAACGGTATGCCCAGCGAACGAACCTTGTACGACAGGTAGTTGGGGTCGATCGGGATGCAGTGGCCGCCGACACCCGGGCCCGGGTAGAAGGGCGCGAAGCCGAAGGGCTTGGTGGAGGCGCAGCGGATCGCGTCCCAGAGGTCGACGCCGATCTCACGGCAGAACATCGACATCTCGTTGACGAGCGCGATGTTGACGTGCCGGTAGGTGTTCTCCAGGAGCTTGGCCATCTCGGCCTCGCGCGTGCCCTTGGCCTCGACGACACGGCCCACGAAACGCTCGTAGAGGGCGCGGGCGGCCTTGGTGCAGTCCGCGGTGATGCCGCCGACCACCTTGGGCGTGTTCTCCAGGCCGAACGAGGGGTTGCCCGGGTCGATGCGCTCCGGGGAGAAGGCGAGGTGGAAGTCCGTGCCGACGCGCAGGCCACCGGCCTCCAGGCGCGGGCGGACGACCTCGTCGGTGGTGCCCGGGTACGTCGTCGACTCCAGCACCACGAGCGTGCCGGGCCTGAGGTGGGCCGCGATGTCGTCCACGGCGGCGTGCACCGCGCCGAGGTCAGGGGCGCCGTGGTCGGTGAGCGGGGTGGGGACACAGACGACGACGGCGGCGGCGTCCGCGATGACCTCGGCCCCGTCGACGGCCTCGAAGCCCTGGCCGAGCATGGCGCCGACTTCGGCGTCGGTGATGTCGTCCACGTGCGAGCGGCCGGCGTTCAGCCCGTCGACCACGGGTCGGCTGCGGTCGAGACCGACCACCTTCATGCCCGCGGCAGCGGCGGAACGGGCCAGCGGCAGCCCCACGTAACCGAGTCCGACAACGACAAGATCCACCGTGGAGGATCTGCTCACGACAACATTCCCAACCCCGTTCCGGCGTCAGCCGGGTGCCGGTGCTACATCGGTCTCCCGATAATTCGAACAAACGCAGGGAGGCTAGCAAGCATTTTCACCTTTTAACCACAGCTTCTTAAAGTTTCCTGAGTGCCACTTGTCACGCATCGGCCCATACAACCCTCACTGGGGTTCGTGTGTCTCTGGTCCCTGACGGCCACCTGTCACGGGACCAGGGGCTTCCTGCGCGGGCGTCAGACCTGGCGCCAGGCCTCCAGCGCGAGGCCCGGCTCGTCCTTGCGGCGGGTGAGGAGCAGCTGTCCACTCGTCGGGGAGAGCGTGGCCGCGACCACCCGGTCGTCCTCGTCCACGGCCAGGGACACCTCGGCGTCCGCGGGGAGTTGGGGTCCCGACTCGGTCCACCAGGCGCCGGCCGCCTCCTGCTCGGTGGGGTAGGCGGCGAAGGCGACCCGGCCGCTCGCCGAGCGCTGGGCGAGCAGCGTGCAGTCGTGGCCGTCGAGTTCGCAACGGACAGCGCGGACCGGGCCGGGCCCGGCGGAGGCGATCAGGGTGACCGGCTTGGCCCCGGGGCGCCAGACGCACAGGTCGCCGGAGGTGTCGGTGTAGAAGAGGGTGGTGCTCTCCGGGGAGGTGGCGAGGGCGTGCAGGGTGCCGGGACGGACCGGGGTCTCGATCGTCTCCTCCAGGACGGGCTCGGCGCCCGGCTTCTCCTGCCGCCAGTGCACGATGCCGTCGGGGGTGGCCGCGTACAGCTCGACGCGTCCGGACTCCCCCGTCACGGCCGCCAACTCCTCCTGTACGTCACGCCCCTTGAGGTCGCGCCACGGGCCCCAGCCGCCCTTCTCCTTCTGGCCGAGCATGCTCACGCCGCCGCCCTTGTTGCGGACGAAGACATGGGCGCGGCCCTGGGCGTCGACCGCGACGGCGGGCGTGCCGGTGCGCTCGCCCCTCTTGTTGGGGTGCCCGATCGGGATCCAGTCGAGGGCGGCGAGCCGGGGCCGGAAGTGCGTGGAGTGGACGAGGCCTGACTCGCCGCGGGCGGTGGGCCGCCAGGAGACCAGATGGGCGTAGCCGTCGGCGCCCTGGCCGACCGCGAGCAGGGAGTGCAGCTTCTGGTCGCCGCCCACGCGACGGGGAGCGTCCCACGGTCCGCCGGGCCCGCGCTCCGCCCGGCACAGGACGGCGTCGCCCGCAGGCAGATACACACTGAGCCGGCCGTCGCGGCCGCGGATGAGCCAGTCGCCGTTCACCAGTTCACTTTAAGCAAGGGGGAGCGCCGGGCGTGTCCCGGCCCCGGCTGTCTACCGTCGAGGCCAAGAGCAACAGGCCGAACGAGAGGCCGTTCGAGAAGTCGAACGAGAAGCCGTCCGAGAAGCTGTACGAGAAGCCGTACGAGAAGCCGTACGAGAACAGGAAGCCGACGTCATGACCGACACCCTCACCGTGAGCGTCCTGGGCACCGGGATCATGGGGGCCGCGATGGCCCGCAACCTCACCCGCGCCGGACACACCGTCCGCGCTTGGAACCGCACCCGCGACAAGGCCGAACCCCTCGCCGCCGACGACATCGAGATCACCGACACCCCCGCCCAGGCCGTCCAGGGCGCCGACGTCGTCCTGACCATGCTGTACGACGGTCCGGCCGCCCTCGGTGTCATGCGCGAGGCGTCGCCCGCGCTGCGCTCCGGCGCCGCGTGGGTGCAGTCGACGACCGCCGGCATCGAGGCGATCGGCGAGCTGGCCGACTTCGCCCGCGAGCACGGCCTGGTCTTCTTCGACGCGCCGGTGCTGGGCACCCGGCAGCCCGCCGAGGCGGGGCAGTTGCTCGTCCTGGCCGCCGGTCCCAGTGAGCACCGGGGAGCCGTGGTGCCCGTCCTCGACGCCGTGGGAGCGCGCACGGTGTGGACCGGTGAGGACGGCGCGGCCGGCAGCGCGACCCGGCTGAAGCTGGTGGCCAACAGCTGGGTCATCGCCGCCACCAACGCGGCCGGTGAGGTCCTGGCGCTGGCGAAGGCCCTGGGCGTGGATCCGCAGAGCTTCTTCGACGCCATCGCCGGCGGGCCGCTCGACATGGGTTACCTGCGCGCGAAGGCCGGGCTGGTCCTCAACGACCAGCTGTCCCCGGCGCAGTTCGGGGTGTCCACGGCCGCCAAGGACGCCCGTCTGATCGTGGAGGCGGGCGAGCGGTACGGCGTCCGTCTCGACGTGGCCGCCGCGAGTGCGGAGCGGCTGGAGCGGGCCGCTGCGCAGGGGCACGGCGACGAGGACATGGCCGCCGCGTACTTCGCGAGCTTCGACGAGAAGCGGGAGGAGTGACTTGGCGGTCCGTTGAGCTCGGTCGACCGTGGGACCCTGACCGCATGGACGACAACGCCCCTCTGCTCGTGATCGTGGACGCCGCGAACGTCGTCGGGTCGGTGCCCGACGGTTGGTGGCGGGACCGGCGGGGGGCCGCGGAGCGGCTGCGGGACCGGCTGGCGGTGGACGGGGTGCCGGGGCATGCGGGGCCCGTGGAGGTCGTTCTCGTGGTCGAGGGGGCGGCGCGTGGGGTGGAGTCGGTGCCGGGAGTGCGGGTCGAGTCGGCGCCGGGGAGTGGGGACGATCACATGGTCGAGCTGGTGGCGGGGGCGGGTGAGCGGCCTGTTCTGGTTGTTACGGCGGATCGTGAGCTGCGGGGGCGGGTGCGGGAGTTGGGGGCGGATGTGGTGGGGCCGCGGGCTGTTCGGCCGTGAGGTGCCCGGGGTTGGTGCCGGGCGGGGATGGGTCGCCCGGCCCGGCGCGGGCTGACGGCGTCGGCTGCGCCAAGTGCCAAGGTGCCGGCCCCCCGTTCAATCGCCCGGCATGACGGCTGAACGGAGTGGGTCGCCCGGCCCGGCGCGGGCTGACAGCGTCGGCTGCGCCAAGTGCCAAGGTGCCGCCCCCCGTTCAATCGCCCGGCATGACGGCTGAACGGAGTGGGTCGCCCGGCCCGGCGCGGGCTGACAGCGTCGGCTGCGCCAAGTGCCAAGGTACCGCCCCCCGTTCAATCGCCCGGCATGACGGCTGAACGGAGTGGGTCGCCCGGCCCGCCGCGGGCTGACAGCGTCGGCTGCGCCAAGTGCCAAGGTGCCGCCCCCCGTTCAGTCGCCCGGCATGACGGCTGGGCGGGGGTGGGTCGCGCGGCCCGGCGCTACGGGGCGCCGCACGCTGTGGGTCGGGAGCCGCCCCAGCGGCACGACTGCCCGCAGCCTGACGGCCAGGCGGGGCAACACCCGCAGCCTGGCGGCGTCGGATGGCTGCGGCGGGGTGGGAGCCGCCGCGCACGGCTGGACGGCATCGACTGGGGGTCACGTTGTCCGGCCCCGCAGTCCGTGGGGAGAACGGGACTACGGGGCCGGTGAGGGAATCGGCTCGGCTACTCGGTCTCGCCGGGCTTCGGTTTCAGTACCTCGCCGACCGTGGTCTCGTCGTGCCGGCCCAGGCGGCTGTGGGAGCGGCCGTAGAGGAAGTAGACGAGGAAGCCGGCGGCCATCCAGATGCCGAACCGCACCCAGGTCTCGGCGGGCAGGTTCAGCATCAGCCACAGCGAGGCGCACACCGACAGGATCGGGATGAACGGCACCCACGGGGTGCGGAAGGCCCGGTGCAGGTCGGGGCGCGTCCTGCGGAGGATGAGTACGCCGATGGCGACGACCACGAAGGCGAACAGGGTGCCGATGTTCACCAGTGCGGCGAGTTCGTTCAACGGGGTGAAGCCCGCGAGGATCGCGATGACCACGCCGAGCAGGATGGTCGGCCGGTGCGGGGTCTTGAACCGGGGGTGGACGCGCGAGAAGAAACGGGGCAGCAGTCCGTCGCGGCTCATCGCGAAGAAGACCCGGGTCTGGCCAAGGAGAAGGATCATGCAGACCGTCGTCAGGCCGACCGCCGCGCCGAAGCTGATGAAGCCCGCGTACCAGGGGTGCCCGGTGGCCTTGAACGCGTCGGCGAGCGGCGCGTCGACGGACAGTTGGCTGTAGTGCTGCATGCCGGTCACGACGATCGACACGGCGACGTACAGGGCCGTGCAGATGAAGAGGGAGCCGAGGATGCCGCGCGGCATGTCGCGCTGCGGGTTCCTGGTCTCCTCGGCGGCCGTGGCCACGACGTCGAAGCCGATGAAGGCGAAGAACACGACGGAGGCGGCGGTGAAGATGCCCATCACGCCGAAGTTGGAGGGCGCCCAGCCGAACATCAGCTGGATCAGCGGGGCTTGGAGGCTCTCCCCCGCCGGCACGTCCTGCGCCTTCGGGATGAACGGGTCGTAGTTGTCGCCGTCGATGAAGAAGGCGCCCGCGATGATGACGACGAGGACGACCGTCACCTTGATGGCGACGACGAGCGAAGTGATCCGCGCGGACAGCTTCATGCCGAGGACGAGGATGCCGGTGAGCACCAGAACCAGGGCGGCGGCGAGGATGTCGAAGCCGAAGTCGCCGGCCCCTTCTCTGCTTCCCAGCGCCGCGGGCATCTCCCAGCCCGCGTTGTCCATGAGCGACTGGATGTAGCCGGACCAGCCGACGGCGACCACCGCCGTGCCGAGCGCGAACTCCAGGACCAGGTCCCAGCCGATGATCCAGGCGGGCAGTTCACCGAGGGAGGCGTACGAGAAGGTGTACGCGGAGCCGGCCACCGGGACCGTGGAGGCGAACTCGGCGTAACAGAGCGCGGCGAGCGCGCAGACGACGCCGGCCGCGGCGAAGGCCAGGGCGACGGAGGGGCCGGCGTTGTTCTTGGCCACCGTGCCGGTGAGGACGAAGATGCCGGTGCCGATGATGACGCCGACGCCGAAGACGGTCAGATCCAGCGCGGACAAGGATTTCTTGAGCGCGTGCTCTGGTTCCTCGGTATCCAGGATGGACTGCTCGACCTTCTTCGTCCGGAAGAGGGTGCTGCTCATGGGTACCTCCCACGCTGTGTCGTCCTCGACATGATCGAGAGGGGGCGTAGTCCGTATGCCCCGGCGCGGGCGGGTTCACGCGAACGGGCCGCGTCCACCACTCTTCGCAGTGGTGGACGCGGCCCGTTCAGGCGTGTCGCCGCGTCAATCGCGCGCGGGCTCCACCGAGTCGACCTCGGCTGCCGTACTGCCGTACCGGCCGTCCAGCTTGGAGACCAGACCGGTGACCTGGCGGGCGATGTCGGGTGCGGTGAGCCCGATCTCCGCCATGACCTCGGCACGGGAGGCGTGGTCGAGGAAGCGCGGCGGGATGCCGAAGTCACGCAGCGGGACGTCGACGCCCGCGTCGCGCAGGGCCTGCGCGATCGTCGAGCCGACGCCGCCGACACGGGAGTTGTCCTCGACGGTGACGACCACGCGGTGCCGCTCGGCGAGCGGGGCCATGGCCTCGTCGACCGGCTTGACCCAGCGGGGGTCGACGACGGTGGTGGAGATGCCCTGCTTGTCGAGGAGGGAGGCGATCTCCAGGCACATGGGAGCGAGGGCGCCGACCGACACCAGAAGCACGTCCGGGGTGTCGGTGCCCGGCTCGCGCAGCACGTCCATGCCGCCGACACGCCCCACGGCGGGTACGGCGGGACCCACGGCGCCCTTCGAGAAGCGCACCACGGTGGGCGCGTCGTCGACCTTCACGGCCTCCCGCAACTGCGCGCGCACCTGGTCGGCGTCGCGTGGGGCGGCCAGCCGGAGCCCCGGCACCACCTGGAGGATCGACATGTCCCACATACCGTTGTGGGAGGCGCCGTCGGTGCCGGTGATGCCGGCCCGGTCCAGGACGAACGTCACACCGCACTTGTGGAGGGCGACGTCCATCAGCACCTGGTCGAAGGCACGGTTGAGGAAGGTGGCGTACACGGCGAAGACCGGATGCAGACCGCCCGCGGCGAGGCCCGCCGCGGAGACTGCGCCGTGCTGCTCCGCGATGCCGACGTCGTAGATGCGGTCCGGGAAGGCGTCCGCGAACTTCTTCAGGCCGACCGGCTGCAGCATCGCCGCGGTGATCGCGACGATGTCCGCGCGCTCCTTGCCGAGCTCGACCATCTCCTCGCCGAAGACGGAGGTCCAGTCGGCGCCCGAGGCCTTGATCGGCAGACCCGTGTCGGGGTGGATGGGGCCGATGCCGTGGAAGCGGTCGGCCTCGTCCTGGAGGGCGGGCTGGTAGCCGCGGCCCTTCTCGGTGAGGCAGTGCACGATGACGGGGCCGCCGAAGCGCTTGGCGCGGGCCAGCGCCGACTCCAGGGCCTCGATGTCGTGTCCGTCGATCGGCCCGACGTACTTCAGCCCCAGGTCCTCGAACATGCCCTGCGGCGCGATGAAGTCCTTCAGCCCCTTCTTCGCCCCGTGCAGGGTCTCGTACAGCGGCCGGCCGACGACCGGGGTGCGCTCGAGCACCTCCTTGGTCCGGGCGAGGAACCGCTCGTAGCCGTCCGTCGTCCGCAGCGTCGCGAGATGATTGGCCAGCCCGCCGATGGTCGGCGCGTACGACCGCTCGTTGTCGTTGACGACGATGACCAGCGGGCGGTCCTTGGCGTCGGCGATGTTGTTGAGCGCCTCCCAGGCCATACCGCCGGTCAGGGCGCCGTCACCGATCACGGCGACCACGTGGTCGTCGCGTTCGAGGATCTGGTTGGCCTTCGCGATGCCGTCGGCCCACCCGAGGACCGTCGACGCGTGACTGTTCTCGATGACGTCGTGCTCGGACTCGGCCTGCGAGGGGTAGCCGGACAGGCCGCCCTTCCTCTTCAGCTTGGAGAAGTCCTGACGGCCGGTGAGCAGCTTGTGCACGTAGGACTGGTGACCGGTGTCCCAGAGCACCTTGTCCTTGGGCGAGTCGAACACCCGATGCAGGGCGATGGTGAGCTCGACCACACCGAGGTTGGGGCCGAGGTGGCCGCCGGTCTTGGAGACGGCGTCGACGAGGAAGGTCCGGATCTCCTCTGCCAGCTGGTCCAGCTGCTCCAGGCTGAGCCGGTCCAGATCGCGCGGTCCCCTGATGCGGGTCAGCAGCGGCACCCGTGCCTCCTTGCAGTAGAGCTGATCGAGCTGTTTCCGGGCTTGTCGAGTCTAATGTTCCGCCTTCGCGCCCGGCGCCCGGGCGGTGCGTGATGGGTCA
Source organism: Streptomyces sp. NPDC002838 (assembly GCF_040295365.1). Classification (NCBI taxonomy): domain Bacteria; kingdom Bacillati; phylum Actinomycetota; class Actinomycetes; order Kitasatosporales; family Streptomycetaceae; genus Streptomyces; species Streptomyces sp. NPDC002838. Next base: position 80,881 of record NZ_JBEOVF010000031.1, read on the forward strand.
CGCGATCGGCTGTACCCAAGTTGTGCCGTTCCTACGACATGACTGTTGCCCGGCACCGCCTTTGGTGCCGGGCAACAGGGTTGGTGCGCGCCTACGCGCGGCCCGCGGTCTTCTGCGTCTTACGGGTCACCGCGTCGATGACCACGGTCGCCAGCAGCACCCCACCGGTGATCATGTACTGCACCGGAGAAGCGATGCCCTCCAACGCCAGCCCGTACTGAATCGACACGATCACCAGCACACCGAGCAGCGCGTTCCACGTACGCCCACGCCCACCGAACAGCGACGTGCCACCGATCACAGCCGCCGCGATCGCGTTCATCAGCAGGTCACCGCCACCGGCCCCCTGGTTGGCGGAAGCGATCTTCGAGGCGATGAACAGACCGCCCACCGCCGCGAACGTACCGGCGATCGCGAAGACCGAGATCCGCACCAGCTCCACATTGATACCCGCACGACGAGACGCCTCGACACTGCCGCCGAGCGCGAACACCTTGCGGCCGTACGTGGTGCGGCGCAGCACGAAGTCCGTGACCAGCAGCACGGCGATGAAGATCACCACGGCCAGCGGCAGGCCCTTGTACTGGTTGAAGACGATCGCGACGGCGAAAGCCACGGCAGCCAGCAGCACCGAGCGCAGGATGATCTCGCTCAGCGGCCGGGACGGCACACCCGCGGCCTCGCGGCGGCGGTTGCCGAAGAACGAGGTGAGGAAGTACAGCCCGGTCACCGCGATCGCGAGCCCGTAGGCGGCGGCCACGTCGGAGAAGTAGTAGCTGGTCAGCTTGGCGACCACACCGTCGCTGTCCAGGTTGATCGTGCCGTTCTGACCCAGGATCTGGAGCATGAAGCCGTTCCAGAACAGCAGGCCGGCCAGGGTGACGGCGAACGCCGGGACGCCGATCTTGGCGAAGAAGAAGCCGTGGATGGCGCCCGCGGCCGTGCCGGTGAGGATGGCCAGCACGAAGGCGAGCCACTCGTTCATGCCGTTGCTGACGTTGAGGACCGCGAAGGTGGCGCCCGCGACGCCGCTGACCGAACCGACCGACAGGTCGATCTCGCCGAGCAACAGCACGAACACGATGCCGACGGCGATCATGCCCGTACCGACCATGGCGACGGACATGTCCGACAGGTTGCCCGCGGTGAGGAAGTTGGAGTTCAGGCTCTGGAAGATGATCCAGATGACGGCCAGGCCGATGACGACCGGGATGGAACCCAGGTCACCCGCCTTCATCTTGCGCTTGAACTCGGTGAGGTAACCCGCGAAACCCTGTTCGCGCACCAGCAGCCGGGGGTCGACGACGGTGACGGCCTTGGCCGCCGCCTCGGGGTTCTCCACGACGTGCGCGTCCTCGGGGGTCCCCGGGGTCGCGGAGGTCTTGTCGATGCTCACTTCTGGATCTCCCCATTGGTGCGCGCCGCACGACGGGTCACGGCGTTTTCCGTGGCGCCGGTGATGGCGGAGATGATCTCTTCCTGCGAGGTCGACTTGACCTCGAAGACGCCGTTGTTGCGCCCCAGACGCAGCACGGCGACCTTGTCGGCCACCGCCTTCACGTCGGCCATGTTGTGGCTGATGAGGATCACGGCGTGACCGCGCTCGCGCAGCCGCTCCACGAGGTCGAGGACCTGGGCGGTCTGCTCGACGCCCAGGGCGGCGGTGGGTTCGTCGAGGATGACCAGCTTGGGCTCGCCGAGCATGGACCGGGCGATGGCCACGGTCTGGCGCTGACCGCCGGAGAGCGAGGCGATCGGGATGCGGACGCTGGGGATGCGGATCGACAGCGTGTCGAGCAGCTCGCGCGAGCGGCGCTCCATCTCGACCTCGTCCAGGACGCCGCGCTTGCGGAGCTCCCGGCCCAGGTAGAGGTTGCCGACCACGTCGATGTTGTCGCACAGCGCGAGGTCCTGGTAGACGGTCGCGATGCCCAGGTTCTGGGCGTCGTGCGGCTTGTTGATCTGGACGGCCTTGCCGTCCCACTCGATGACGCCCTCATCGATGGGGTGCACGCCGGCGATCGTCTTGACCAGCGTGGACTTTCCGGCGCCGTTGTCGCCGACCAGGGCGACCACTTCACCGGCATGGACCTCAAGCTCTACGTCGGTGAGCGCCTGAACGGCACCGAACCGCTTGGAGACCCCGCGCAACGCCAGCACGGGCGTAGCGGACACGTGAACCATCTCCTTCGCCGCCTGACCCGGCGGGAGGTTGTGCAGAAGAGTTGGGGGGGTTCCGTCCGGCGCCCCGCAACGAGCTTGCGGGGCTGTCTGTTACGCGGGGCACCGGACGGAGCCTTGAGCATCAAGTCCCTGAGGACCTCCCGTACGGGAATTCGAGGACGAATTCCCGTAGCGGGGAAGGGACTTGCGGCTGCTTACTCGAGGCCGATCTTGTCGCAGGCGGCCTTGTACTTGCCCGCGCAGATCTCGTTCACCGTGTAGATGCCGTCCTTGATGACGGTGTCCTTGATGTTGTCCTTGGTCAGCGAAACGACCGGGACGAGGACGGAGGGCACGCCCTTGGTGGTCGGGCTGTCGACCTTGTCCTTGGCGATGGAGTCGAGCGACTCGCCCTTGGCGAGGGCGACGGCCATCTCGGCGGCGACGTCGGCCTCCTGCGGGTACGGCTTGTAGACGCTCATGTACTGCTCGCCCGTGACGATGCGCTGCACGCCCGCGAGTTCCGCGTCCTGGCCGGTCACCGGGATGTCGCCGATTCCGGCGGCCTTGAGGGCGGTGATGATGCCGCCGGCCATGCCGTCGTTGGCGGAGTAGACGCCGACGATCTTGTCCTTGCCGAGCGCGGAGATGGCGCCTTCCATGTTGGCGTTGGCGTTGGCCGGCTTCCACTCCTTGGTGTCGTACTCGCGGCCGATCTTCACCTTGCCGTCGAGGACGGAGTGGGCGCCCGCCTTGAACTGGGCGGCGTTCGGGTCGGTGGAGGACCCGTTCATCATGACGATCTGGCCGTCCTTGGCCTTGTCGCCGAGGGCCTTGAGGAGGGCCTCGCCCTGGGTCTTGCCGACGGTCTCGTTGTCGAACGAGGTGTAGGCGTCGATCGGGCCCTGCGCCAGGCGGTCGTAGGCGACGACGGGGATTCCGGCGTCCTTGGCCTTCTGCACCGAGTTCTTGATCGCGGCGGCGTCGACCGCGTCCACGATGAGCACGTCCACCTTGTTGGTGACCATCGTGTCGACCTGCTGGCTCTGCAGGCTGGCGTCCTGCTTGGCGTTGGCGTAGACGACCTCGCCCTTGTTGCTCGTGAGCTCCTTGACCTTCTTCTCGATCAAGGGCTTGTCGAACTTCTCGTACCGGGCGGTCTCGTTCTCCGGCAGGAGCAGACCGACCTTGATGTCGTCGCCCTTCTTGGGGCTCGACGCGGCGGAGTCGTTGTTGTCGCCGGACTCCTTGGCGCTGCCACAGGCAGCAAGCGAAACGGCCATCGCACCGGCGGCAACAGCGACGGCGGCACGACGCATACGCGTGTTCACTTCAGAAACCTCCCTGACGAGGCCGCGACATTGCGACCGAGGTGGCTGGAAGTCAACTCGGCCATACGTGCGACGTCAAGAAGTAAATCCTTAACGGGTTGGCAACGGTGCCATCCGTTCTCTAAGTGAAGGCGGGTGCGGCAGCATGCAGGGTGCTGTCCAAAAGGGTTGAATCGCCCATCTCGCTGAGTGCGAGAGCGAGTGCCCCGAGCACCTCCGCGCGGCCACCGAGTGCCCCCGGGAGAACGGAGAGTTGACGGGCCGCGCTGGGGATGGCGTAGCGGCCGACGGACTCCCTGATCGGCCCGAGCACCAGCTCACCGGCCTCGGCGAGATCACCGCCGAGAACCACCCGGCTCGGGTTCAGCAGATTGCAGAGATTGGCGACTCCACTGCCGATGTGACGGCCGACGTCGGCGATCACCCGACGGCAGCCCGGGTCTCCGTCACGTGCCAGTCGTACGACGCCTTCCATCGTCAGGTCGGTGCCGTGGCTGGACTGGAGCAGCGGCAGGACATAGCGAGCGGCCGCGAAGGTCTCCAGGCAGCCGCGGTTTCCACAGCGGCAGACGGGGCCGGATTCGTCGAGCGTGATATGTCCGATCTCCCCCGCCGTGCCGCCGGGGCCCCGGTAGATCTTCCCGTTGATCACCAGGCCCGCGCCGACACCGCTCGCGACCTTGATGTACGCCAGGTCCCGCACCCCCCGGCCGCTGCCCCAGACCAGTTCGCCGAGGGCGCCGAGGTTGGCGTCGTTGTCCACGTGCACCGGCACGCCGAGCCGCCCCCGCAGCTCCTCGGCGGGCTTGGTGCCGGTCCAGCCGGGCAGAATGGCGGTCGAACCCAGCGTGCCGGACTCCACGTCGATCGGGCCGGGGACACCGAGGCCCACGCCGGCGATCTTGGAGCGGTCCACTCCGGTGGCCTCGATCAGCCGGGTGACCAGCTGTTCCGCCCGGTCCAAGCCCTGCGTGGAGGAGGCGTCCACGTCCAGCGGCTCGGACTCCTCGGCGAGCACCTGGTGGGCGAGGTTGCCGACCGCCACGCGCAGGTGGGTGTGCCCGAAGTCGACGCCGATGACGATGCCGGCGTCCCCGCTCAGCGAGACGCTGCGGGCCCGGCGGCCGCCCGCCGATGTGGGCGTGACCTCGACGGTTCCGCCGTCCTTGAGCTCGCGCACGATGTTGGAGACGGTCGCCGCGGACAGGCCCGTCGTCCGTGCGATCTCCGCCTGCGTGAGCGACCCGGCCAGCCGCACGGCTCGTACGACCCGCTCCAGGTTGGCTCGGTGCAGCGACGACTGCGACCCCGGAGTCTCCACGACGACCTCCTGCGCGCGGGACCGCTTCGATGAGGCCCCGTCCATGTCCAACTAGTGAACTCTAAGCTGAGCCGTTCGGGTCGCCTCCCGTCAAGAGGTTGAACCGCATCCGCGTCGTCGCACACAGCGACGGAGCGCCGCGCCCGGAGGCCGGGAGCGGCGCCCCTGCGGGCGGAGAGTCGCTACTTCAGCGCGCCCGCCGTCAGCCCCTGCACCACCTGTCGCTGGAAGATGATGTACGCGGCGAGGACCGGCAGCATCGCCATGACCAGGCCCGCGAACAGGCCGGACCAGTCGCCCTTGTACCCCTGGCTGACCGCGAGTTGCACCAGCCCCTGGGTGAGGACGCGCTTGTCCGGGTCGGTGTTGAGCACCGTCGGCAGCATGTACTGGTTCCACTGCCCGAGGAAGTTGAAGATTCCCACGCTGACCAGGCCGGGCTTGGCCATCGGCAGCATGATCTGGAAGAACGTCCGGGAGTGCGAGGCGCCGTCCACGAAGGCCGCCTCCGCCACCGAGGTCGGCAGGGTGCGGAAGAACGCGGTCAGGAAGAACACCGTGAACGGCAGCGAGTAGGCGATGTAGACCAGGATCAGGCCGTGGATCGTGTTCAGCAGCCCCATGTTGTTCACGACGTAGAACAGTGGGACCAGCGCCAGCATGATCGGGAAGCTCATGCCGCCGATGAACAGGTAGTAGATGAACCGGTTGCCCGGGAAGTCGAAGCGGGCCAGTACGTACGCCGCCATGGAGCCGAGCACCAGCGTGCCGATGAGCGAGCCACCCACCACCAGGACGGTGTTGAGGAAGTAGTCGCTCATGTTGGCCTCGGTCCAGGCCCGCGACCAGTTGTCGAAGTGCAGCTTGTCCGGCAGCGACCAGGGCGAGCCGAAGATGGAGCTGTCGTCCTTGAAGGAGGTCATCACCGCCCACAGCAGCGGCAGAACGACCATGATCGCCCAGAGGACCAGGATCCCGTGCGAGAAGACGTTGAGGGTGGTGCCCTCCTTCTTCTCCTTCTGGGGCGGGCCGGCCGGGGCGTCGACCTTGGCGACGGGCGCACCCGACTCGGCCGGTACGGGGGCGGGGGTCTCGGTCGTCTTCATCTGATCAGTACTCCAGCCGCTCGCGTCGGCCCAGCCGCATCACGAGGGCGGCGAAGGCCAGCGTGACGACGAGCAGGGCGACGCCGATGGTGGTGGCGTAGGCGGCCTGCCCGTCACGGAACGCCTTCTGGTACACGTACAGGACCATGACGGTGGTCGAGTAGTCGGGACCGCCGGGCCCGGTCGTCATGATCTGTACGACCGCGAACGACTCGGCGCCCAGGGCGAGGATGCCCATGTAGACCCAGCCGGACTGCACGGTGTCCCACAGCAGCGGCAGGGTGATCCGGAAGAACGTGGTGGCACGGCCGGCGCCGTCGAGCAGCGCGGCCTCGTAGAGGTCGGTCGGGATGGAGGCCATGCCGGCGGAGAACAGCACCACGAAGAAGCCGACCGTGGACCAGACCAGTACCGCCAACACGCACCACAGGGCCAGGCTCGGGTCGCCCAGCCACAGCGGCTGGACGCTGTCGAGCCCGATCCCGCGCAGGAACGAGTTGATGGCGCCGCTGTCCGGGTTGTACGCGAAGGCGAACAACAGGGCGACGATCGCGATCGAGAGCACCTGTGGAAAGAAATAGACGATCTTGTAGAAGGAAGAGCCCCGGACACCGGAGATGACCGGGCCGCCCTTCCTTCTCCGGCCGCCCACATTGATCATGAAGGCGAAGAACAGCGCCAGGCTGATCGTCACCAGCGGCAGCACGACCGCGAACATCAAGCTGTGCTGCAAGGACTTCCAGAAGATCTCGTCGTCCAGCATCCTCCGGTAATTGTCCAGGCCGACCATCTTGAATTCGGGGCTCAGGCCGGTCCAGTCCGTGAACGAGTAGTAGATGGACTGGATGAACGGCCAGACCACGAAGAGCGCGTACAGTCCCAGGGGCAAGGCCAAAAACCCCACGATGAACCGGTACTTGCCATGCTGCATCGCTACTCCGGTGCCGTGAGAATGCCGGTTACTGGTGCTTGTAGTGCTTGATCGAGGTGTCCTTGGCGGTCTCGTCGGCGAAACCCTGGATCTTCTTGATGGCCTCGGCCGGGGTAAGACGGCCGGCCATCATCTCGCCGAGGCCGGACACGCCGATCTTCTCCTTCTGCAACTGCACGTACCAGTCCTGCATACGCGGATTCACCACGTTCTCCCCGGCCTTTTCCAGCGCCGCGACACCGGATTTCAAACCGGGTGTGAGGGTGATGCCGTCGGTGCCGCCGTTGTAGGCGGTGAGCGACTTGACCTTGCTGGTGAAGTTCCTCGAGGACGCCTCGCTGAGCATGATGCGCAGCTGCTCCATGCCGCCGGTGCCGTTCTTCGCCTTGGCCGGGACGATGAAGGGCTCGCCGCCGGAGGCCCAGATGGTGCCGAAGGACATCTTGTCGGAGGAGTCGATGCCGGTGGGCGCGGAGACGGCCAGGTCGAAGTCCTTCGGGATGACGTTCGCCGACTCGTTCTCCACCCAGGAGCCGTTCGGGATGAACAGCGCCTTGCCCTTGGCCCAGGCGGTCTGCGACTGGATGTGGTCCAGACCGGGGGTGCCCCTGAGGATGTAGCCCTTCTTGTAGAGCTCGTAGTAGGCGTCGAAACACGCCTTGACCGCCGGGTGCTTCCAGGCGTTCGGCTCCAGGTTGTCGATGGCGTCGAGGACCTCGGCGCCGCCCACCTTGCCGATCATCGGGTAGAGCGAGAAGGGGAGGTAGTACGGGTACTTGCCCGCGTACGTCCAGCCCGCCATGCCCTTCTTCTTGGCCTTCTCGCACACCGCGAGCATCTGGTCCCAGGTCTCCGGGTACTGCTCGTCGAGCGAGTCCAGGGCCTTCTGCGAGTACCAGACGCCGTACACCGTGTAGGCGTAGTACATGATCCAGACCGGGTCGCCGTCCAGCTGGCCCATCTCCACGATGCCGGGGCGGAGCGTGTCGCGGACCTTCTTGTTCGGGTCGTCGTAGGACGGGGCGTCGAGGAGCGGGGTGAGGTCGGCGAGCTGGTTCTTGCCGGCCAGGACGCCCATGTCCATCTGCTCGGCGCCGGAGTTGTCGATGAGGTCGGGCGGCGTGCCCTGGTTGAAGCGCGGCTGCAGGGTGGACTGGATCTTCTGGGTGGCCGAGAACTTCACCTTGGCCTTGGGGAAGTCCTTTTCGTAGATCTTCACGGCGTCCTCGGCGTACTCCTTGCCGAAACCGCCGTCGAACAGGACGAATTCCATCCCCGCGGTGTCGTTTACGCCAAGCGGGTTCTTGGCGGTCTTCTCGCCCGCCTTGGCCTTGTCGCCGTTGTCGTCGCCGCCACTGCTGGCGCACGCGGACAGGAAGCTCATCGTGGGGACGGAGATCAGGCCCAGCGCGGCGGACCGCTTGATCAGATCGCGGCGGCCGACGCCTGCGGTGCCGTTCTCGGTGTTCTCGGCGGAAGTGGATCCCATGCTCAAGTCCTCGCCTTCTCCAGGACTCAGGCGGTGAACCGGATCCTTCCCGGCACCGCGGTCAGGTCAAGCAGGGTCGTGCAAGAAAAGTGGATCATGAAGTGGAGCGTGACGTGCGGATCGCGTGAAGTGCCGACAGGTATAGTCCATTTCCCGGCAGTGGAGCAAGATCGAATGCAAGGTTGGCCGCGGGTCTTTTCCGAGTTGAGACCTCGCGGAAATATGAGTGCCCTGTGTGCCACTTGCCGGAAAAATCCCTGACATAGACCCCGAATGCCACAGCCAACACCCTTGACAACACTGCACACTTGAGTCACAACTGGTTCCTTGCGCAGCGAAGTTGACAACGTTGTCCTCACCAGCGCAGGGAGGGTGCTCGCGTATGCGGCAGCACAGGGTTCGGCACAGACGGGGCAGGGCGGGAAGAGCGGGTTCGGCGGTCGTGGCGTTCACGGCCGTCTTCGCTGTGGCGGTGGGCTCGCAGGGGACCGCGGTCGCCCTGCCGGAGGCACCCACCGCCGACCGGGGGTTCGCCTCCTCCTTCGAGGCGGGCGAGCCGGCACCCGACTGGCTCAACACCGTCGACACCGCACCGGACGGCGGCAAGCGGGCCTCAGGCGTCGACGGCGGCTACAGCACCGGTATTCCGGGCAATGTCACCGACCACGTCACGGACGTACGGGCGAGCGGCGAGAACACCGGCGGCGGCGAGGTGAAGGAGAACCTCGTCGACGGCGAGCCGTCCACCAAATGGCTCACCTTCGAATCCACCGGCTGGGCCGAGTTCGACCTGGACAAGCCGGTCAAGGTGGTGATGTACGCGCTCACCTCGGCGAACGACGTCGCCCAGCGCGACCCGCAGGACTGGACCCTCCAGGGCTCCACGGACGGCAAGAACTGGAAGACCCTCGACACCCGCTCCGGCGAGTCCTTCTCCGAGCGGTTCCAGACCAAGACGTACGACATCCCGCCGGCGGCCGCCGCGGAGTACCGGCACTTCCGGCTGGACATCACCAAGAACAACGGCGCCGACATCCTCCAGCTGGCCGACGTGCAGTTCTCCACCGGCGGCAGCGACGGCCCCGTCCCGCAGGACATGCTCTCCCTGGTCGACCGCGGCCCGAGCGGCTCGCCCACCGCGAAGGCGGGCGCCGGATTCACCGGAAAGAGGGCCCTGAGGTACGCCGGTCGGCATACGGCGGACGGGCGGGCGTACTCGTACAACAAGGTCTTCGACGTGAACGTGGCGGTCGGCCGGGACACCCGGCTGTCGTACCGGATCTTCCCGTCGATGGCGGACGGCGACCGGGACTACGACGCGACGAACGTGTCGGTGGACCTGGTCTTCACGGACGGCGGCTCGCTGAGTGACCTCAGGGCGACGGACCAGCACGGCTTCGAGCTGAGTCCGCGAGGGCAGGGCGCCGCCAAGGTGCTCTACGTCAACCAGTGGAACAACGTCGTCTCGCGGATCGGGTCGGTCGCGGCCGGGAAGACCGTCGACCGGATCCTCGTCGCGTACGACTCCCCCAAGGGCCCGGCGAAGTTCCGCGGCTGGCTGGACGACGTGACGATCGAGCGGGCCGCGCCCGAGAAGCCGAAGGCACATCTGTCCGACTACGCGCTGACCACCCGCGGCACCAACTCCAGCGGCGGCTTCTCCCGCGGCAACAACTTCCCGGCGACGGCCGTCCCGCACGGCTTCAACTTCTGGACGCCGGTGACCAACGCCGGCTCGCTGAGCTGGCTGTACGACTACGCGCGGGCGAACAACGCGGACAACCTGCCGACCATCCAGGCCTTCAGCGCCAGCCATGAGCCCAGCCCCTGGATGGGCGACCGGCAGACCTTCCAGGTGATGCCGTCGGCCGCGTCCGGCACCCCGGACCACGGCCGGGAGGCCCGGGAGCTGGCCTTCCGGCACGAGAACGAGACCGCGCGGCCGTACTACTACGGGGTGCGGTTCGAGAACGGGCTGAAGGCGGAGATGGCGCCGACCGACCACGCGGCCGTACTTCGCTTCACCTATCCGGGCGACGACGCGAGCGTGCTCTTCGACAACGTGACCGACCAGGCCGGGCTGACCCTCGACAAGTCGGCGGGCGTCGTCACCGGGTACTCGGACGTGAAGTCCGGACTGTCGACCGGCGCCACCCGGCTCTTCGTGTACGGCGTCTTCGACAAGCCCGTGACCGAGGGCTCCTCCAGCGGGGTCAAGGGCCATCTGCGCTTCGACGCCGGCGACGACCGCTCGGTCACCCTCCGTCTGGCCACCTCGCTGATCAGTGTCGACCAGGCGAAGGACAACCTGCGCCAGGAGATCCCGGACGGCACCTCCTTCGAGTCGGTCAAGTCGCGCGCCCAGCGCCAGTGGGACCGGATCCTCGGCAAGGTCGAGGTCGAGGGAGCGACACCGGACCAGCTGACGACGCTGTACTCCAACCTGTACCGGCTGTACCTCTACCCCAACTCCGGCTTCGAGAAGGTCGGTTCGAAGTACCAGTACGCCTCGCCGTTCTCGCCGATGCCCGGCCCCGACACACCGACGCACACCGGCGCGAAGATCGTGGACGGCAAGGTGTACGTCAACAACGGCTTCTGGGACACCTATCGGACGACCTGGCCGGCGTACTCGCTCCTGTCGCCTCGTCAGGCGGGCGAGATGGTCGACGGGTTCGTGCAGCAGTACAAGGACGGCGGCTGGACCTCGCGCTGGTCCTCGCCGGGGTACGCGGACCTGATGACCGGCACCTCCTCGGACGTGGCCTTCGCGGACGCCTACGTCAAGGGCGTCGACTTCGACGCGAAGTCGGCGTACGACGCGGCCGTGAAGAACGCGACGGTCGTGCCCCCGTCCTCGGGTGTGGGCCGCAAGGGCATGGCGATCTCGCCCTTCCTCGGCTACACCAGCACCGACACGCACGAGGGCCTGTCCTGGGCGCTGGAGGGCTACCTCAACGACTACGGCATCGCGCGGATGGGCCGGGCCCTGTACGAGAAGACCGGCGAGAAGCGCTACAAGGAGGAGTCGGAGTACTTCCTCGACCGGGCCCAGGACTATGTGAACCTCTTCGACTCCGAGGCCGGTTTCTTCCAGGGCAGGGACGCCAAGGGCGACTGGCGGGTCGAGTCCTCGAAGTACGACCCGCGCGTGTGGGGCTACGACTACACGGAGACCAACGGCTGGGGCTACGCCTTCACCGCCCCGCAGGACAGCCGGGGCCTCGCCAACCTCTACGGCGGCCGCGGCGGCCTCGCGGAGAAGCTCGACGAGTACTTCGCCACCCCGGAGACGGCCTCGCCGGACTTCGTCGGCTCCTACGGCGGGGTCATCCACGAGATGACGGAGGCGCGGGACGTCCGGATGGGCATGTACGGGCACTCCAACCAGGTCGCCCACCACGTCAACTACATGTACGACGCGGCAGGGCAGCCCTGGAAGGCGCAGCGGAACGTGCGCGAGGTGCTGTCGCGGCTGTACACCGGCAGCGAGATCGGCCAGGGCTACCACGGCGACGAGGACAACGGCGAGCAGTCGGCCTGGTTCCTGTTCTCCGCGCTGGGCTTCTACCCGCTGGTGATGGGCAGCGGCGAATACGCCGTCGGCTCCCCGCTGTTCACCAAGGCGACGGTCCATCTGGAGAACGGCCGGGAGCTGGTGGTCAGGGCGCCGAAGAACAGCGCGAAGAACGTGTACGTGCAGGGGCTGAAGGTCAACGGCCGTACGTGGACGTCGACTTCGCTCCCCCACTCGCTGCTGTCTCGCGGCGGTGTTCTGGACTTCGACATGGGACCGCGGCCCTCGTCGTGGGGCACCGGCAAGAACGCGGCGCCCGTGTCGATCACCAAGGACGACAAGGTGCCGACGCCGAGGGCGGACGTGCTGGAGGGTGACGGGGCGCTCGTCGACAACACGTCGGCGACCGAAGCCTCGGTGTCCACGGTCGAGTTGCCGGTCGCCGAGAGTGCGAAGGCGGTGCAGTACACGCTGACGTCGTCGTCGGACCGTACGAAGGCGCCGACCGGGTGGACGCTCCAGGGATCGGCCGACGGGACCACGTGGAAGACCCTCGACGAACGCTCCGGGGAGTCCTTCTCCTGGGACCGGCAGACCCGGGCGTTCACCGTGAGATCGCCGGGTACGTACGAGAGGTACCGCCTGGTCCTCGACGGCACGGCGACCGTCGCGGAGGTCGAACTGCTCGCCTGAGCAACGGAGTTGGGAGTCCCATGTCGCTTCCCGTGCCGGTCCTGCCCGACGGTGTCGACCCCGCGTGGCTGCCGCCCGCCGCCTTCCGGGCGGTCGGCACCCGGCGCACGCTGATCCGGGGGTCGGGACCGCTGGTGGAGACGGTGCACGGGGAAGTGACTCAGGCCTGCGCCCGGTTCGGTGGTCGTGTGGACCGCGACCCCGAGCCGGGTTCCGGCACGTCGTACGACCTCGTGCTGGAGCCGGCCGGCACCGACGACTCGGAGGCGTTCACCTACGAGCGCGCGGGCAGCCGTACGACCGTCACCGCGTCGGGACAGGCCGGGCTCCTGTACGGGTTCTTCCATGTCGTACGGCTCGGCGAGGACGCCTTCCGCGGTGAGCGCCCGCGGGAAGCGCACCGTCCGGCACTGGCGCTGCGGATGCTGGACCACTGGGACAACGTGGCCGTGCACCCGGTCATGGGGCAGGTGGAGCGCGGGTACGCCGGAGGGTCGCTGTTCTGGCAGGACGGGCGGGCGCGCGGTGACCTGGAGCGGGTACGGGCGTACGGCAGGCTGCTGGCGGCCTGCGGAATCAACGCCGTGGCGGTGAACAACGTCAACGTGCACGAGACCGAGGCGCACCTGCTCACCGACCGGATCGGTGAAGTCGCCGAGATCGCGGGCGCGTTGAGACCGTACGGCATCAGGACGCATCTGTCGGTGAGCTTCGCCGCGCCCATGGTCCTCGGCGGGCCGGCCACGGCCGATCCGCTGGACGCCTCGGTGCGCGCCTGGTGGGCCGAGACGACACGGCGGGTCTACCACGAGATCGAGGACTTCGGCGGATACGTCGTCAAGGCGGACTCCGAGGGCCAGCCGGGGCCGTTCGCGTACGGCCGCACTCACGCCGACGGGGCGAACATGCTGGCCGCGGCGCTCGAACCGTACGGCGGCACGGTCCACTGGCGAGCCTTCGTCTACAACCACCGCCAGGACTGGCGGGACCGCACGACCGACCGGGCGCGGGCGGCGTACGACCACTTCGTGCCCCTGGACGGGCAGTTCGCGCCGAACGCGGTGCTCCAGGTCAAGCACGGGCCGGTGGACTTCCAGGTGCGGGAGCCGGTGTCCCCGCTGATCGGCGCGATGCCGCGCACGCGGCTGGCGGTGGAGGTGCAGGCCACGCAGGAGTACACCGGGCAGCAGCGGCACGTGTGCTGGCTGGGGCCGATGTGGAGCGAGGTGTTGCGATTCCGGCCCGCCGGGGAGGCGAGCGTCGGGCAGCTGGCGGGCGGGCTCGTGGCCGTGTCCAACGTCGGCGACGACCCGTTCTGGACCGGGCATCCGCTCGCCCAGGCGAACCTCTACACCTTCGGGCGGCTGGCATGGCAGCCGGACGCGGCTCCGGACGGCGTTCTCGACGAGTGGATCCGGCTCACCTTCGGGACGGGTCCGGCGGCGGGGCCGCGCGCGGTGCTGGACGGTTCGTGGCGGACGTACGAGAAGTACACCGCGCCGCTCGGGGTGGGCTTCATGGTGCAGCCGGGGCACCACTACGGGCCGAGCGTGGACGGATACGAGTACAGCCCGTGGGGGACCTATCACTTCGCCGACCGGGACGGGGTCGGGGTCGACCGCAGCTGCGCCACCGGCACCGGGTACGCGGGGCAGTACGCCAAGCCGTGGGCCGAACTGTACGAGTCGCCGGACACCTGCCCCGACGAACTGCTGCTGTTCTTCCACCACGTGTCGTACGGGCATGTGCTGCAGAGCGGCAAGACGGTGATCCAGCACATCTACGACACGCATTTCGAGGGCGTGGCGGAGGTGGAGGAGGCCCGGGAGGTGTGGGCCTCGCTGGCCGGTCTGGTGAACCCGGCGCGCCACGCGCGGGTGACGGAGCGGTTCGAGGAGCAGCTCCGCAGCGCCCGCGAGTGGCGCGATCAGGTCAACAGCTACTTCTTCCGGAAGTCGGGTGTGCCCGACGCACATGGGCGCCGGATCTACTGAACCGCATCTACTGAATGAGCAGAATCGCTGTGCCCAGCGGATCGAGGGTCAGGGGTTCGCCCTCCTCGACCCGCTTGCCGGTCAGCAGGTCGGTGGCGGTGGTGTGCGCGGTCAGGCGGGCCGGCTCGGGTGCGTGGTTGAGGAGGAAGAGGAGCCGGGTGCCGTCGGCGGTGACGCGGGTCGCGGTCTCCAGGTCTGTGTGCTCGGGATACGGGCCGATCAGGTCGTGGCGGGCCAGGATGCGCCGGATCACCTGGTCGACGCCTGGCTGGTCGAGCGCGGTGGCGACGTACCAGCCCTCGCCGTCGCCGAATCGGTTGCGGGTCACGGCGGGGGTGCCCGCGTAGAAGTCGGTGCCGTACGTGGCGACCGGCTCGGCGCCCCGTGGCAGCACGATCTCGAAGACGAGCCGGGCCTCGGCCGACAGCTCAGGGACGGTCTGGAGGAACTCCGGCGGGCGGGAGTCCCATTCGTCGACGCGGACGCCCATGAGAGGGGCGAGCGGGCCGGGCACGTCGGTGAGGAAGGCGCGGTCGTGTTCGTCGACCCGGCCGGAGAGGAAGGTGGTGAGGACGGTGCCGCCGCGTGCGGCGACGGCTTCGAGGCGGGTGGCCAGGTCGCCCTTGACCATGTGCAGGGCGGGGGCGAGGACCACGTCGTAGGACGTGAGGTCGGCGGTCTGCGGGATGACGTCGAGGTCGGCGCCGGCCGCGCGGGCGGCCCGGTAGTAGGCGTGGACCACCTCCTGGTAGCGGACCAGGCGTGAGGGGCCGTCGGAGATCTCCAGGGCCCACCAGCTGTCCCAGTCGAAGATCAGCGCGGTACGGGCAGGAGTCCGGGCGCCGAGGGTGCTGGAGCCCAGAAGCTCCAACTCCCGTCCCAGATCGGCAACTTCGCGGAACACGCGGGTGTCGTCGCGGCCCGCGTGGCCGATGACCGCCCCGTGGTACTTCTCGCAGGCTCCGCGCGAGGCGCGCATCTGGAAGTACAGGGCCGCGTCCGCGCCGTGCGCGATGGCCTGGAAGGTGGCGAGGCGCAGCTCCCCCGGCCTCCGCAGCGGGTTGACGTCACGGCAGGCGGTGGTGGACGGGGTCTGCTCCATCAGCCAGAAGGGGGCGCCGTCCTTCAGGCCGCGCATCAGGTCGTGGGCGAGGGCGGGCCAGGTCGGCGGGGCGTCGAGGGGCGGGTAGCTGTCCCAGGAGGCGAAGTCGAGGTGGGGCGCCCAGCGGTGGTAGTCGAGGGGGCGAAACATGCCCATGAAGTTGGTGGTGACGGGCGTGTCGAGGTCATGGGCGCGGATCACCTCCTTCTCGGCGAGGAAGCAGCCGAGCAGGGCGTCGGTGGTGAAGCGGAAGTAGTCGAGGGTGGTGCCCTGGAAGGCGGTGTGGTCGGGGCCGCGCCAGTGTTCGGTGAGGGCGTTCGGAGGCTCGATCTCTTCCCAGGTGGTGTAGCGGTGGGACCAGAAGGTGGTGCACCAGGCGTCGTTGAGGGCGTCGAGGGTGGCGTACTTGTCCCTGAGCCATTCCCTGAACGCCTCGGCGCACAGATCGCAGTAACAGGCGCCGCCGTACTCGTTGTTGATGTGCCAGGCGAGCAACGCCGGGTGCCGCGCGTACCGTTCGGCGAGCCGGGCGGCCATCTCCGTGGCGAGGCGGCGGTATGCCGGTGAGCTGGGGCAGAAGTTGTGGCGCTGGCCGTAGCGGTGGCGGCGGCCCTCGAAGTCGGTGCGGTTGACCTCGGGGTACTTCTTCGCCAGCCAGGGCGGGAGGGCGGCGGTGCCGGTGGCCAGGCAGACCTGGCGGCCCTCGGCGGCGGCCCGGTCCAGGATGCGGTCCAGGATCGCGAAGTCGTAGGTCTCCTCGGCCGGTTGGGTCAGCGACCAGGAGAAGACGCCGACGGTGAGGGTGTCGATGCCGGCCCGGGTGAACAGGCGGTGGTCCTCGTCCCGGACCGGCTCCGGCCACTGCTCCGGGTTGTAGTCACCGCCGTACGGGATCTTGGGGGTACCGGGCACGGTCATGCGGTGAAGTCCTCCTGGGTCTCGGCGATCACCGGGCGGCTGCTGTGCAGCAAGGAGAGCAGCAGCGGGGCGGCCAGCAGGGCGGGCAGGGCCTCGGTGAGCAGGGCGGTCAGTCCGGCGGCCAGGACGAGCAGCGAGGCGGCGCCCAGGGTGGCGCGGCCGTGCCGGAGCAGGAAGTAACCGGACAGACGGGCGGTGTCGCGGGCGCGGAAGGTGAACAGGGAGGTGAGGACGAGCGCGTGCGCGCCCCAGAGGAGGGAGCCGGCCCCGACGGCTCCGAGGAGTACCGCCCACCAGCCGGGCAGTCCGGTGGCGGAGAAGTGGGTCAGTGTGAAGGCGATGACGGTGAGCCAGGCGAGCAGAGGCGCCCACAGCTTCAGGGACGGTAAGGCGTTCAGGCGCCAGCCGCGCCAGTAGGTGCGGGCCGGGTGCAGGTCGGTGAGGTCGCGGTCGCGGTGGTGGAGGGCGTACAGCGCGGCGGACAGGGCCGGGCCGAGGGGCAGCAGGCATACGGCGGCCAGGGGGAGGTTGGAGGCGTCGGCGCCCAGCAGCAACAGCCCGGCCAGTCCCGGTGCGGCGGCGACGAGCAGCAGCGCCTCGACGGTGACCATGGTGTGGATCAGGGCGGCGGCCCGGGAGAGGGGGCCGTCGCCGAAGGCGGTGGAGGTGGGTGCGGGTGTGCTCACTGCGGCTCCGTTCCGAGCGGCCGCCGCCCGTCCCGCCACGGCGTCGGTGAGCCGGCCGCTCGGCCCGGTCGGCACACGGATCACCCGGTCTCCTTCTGGAAGCGGTCCAGCGCCTTGTTGTGCAGGTCGACGAGCTGATCCATGTTCTTGGCCTTCAGCTCGGCGACATACGCGTCCCATTCGGACAGCGGACGCTTGCCGAGGGCGAACTTGAGCGTGTTCTGGGTGACGTGGTCCCTGAGCGGGGTGTCCCAGAGCGTCGCCTGTTCCTGCTCGACGGACTGGAGCGGGTGGGCCGGGTCGATGGGCAGTTGTTCGCGCTGGGCCATGGCGTCCTGGAACTTCTTCTCGTCCGGGCTGAAGGAGGAGGAGACCAGCGCCCAGCTGCCGCCGTAGGTGAAGACGCCGTTGAAGAAGCCGTAGTCCTTCTGTAGATCCTTCGGGGCGTCCGGGTCGGAGCCCATGAGGCTGATGCCGGGCTCCAGCTCGAACCGGCCGCCGGACTCGGTGTAGGTGACGCCCTCGACGCCCCACTTGCAGAACTTCTGGCCCTCGTCCGAGTACCAGAGCCAGTCCACGAACTGCATCATCGCGACGAAGCTGTCGCTCTTGAGAGCCTTGCTGGAGATCATGACTCCGTTCTCCAGCCGGGTGCCGCCCATCACCACCGGGCCCGCCGGTCCGAGCGGCACCGGCACCATCTCGATCTTCGCGCCCCTGACCTGCCTCTCCAGGTCGTAGCGGTACTTCTGCACCAGCTCCTGCGGGTTGGCGCTGATCGCGAAGGACTTCTCGCCCAGCAGCTTCTGCACGGCAGCGTCGTCGGTCTGGGTGAAGCTCTCCGGATCCATCAGCTTCTCGGCGACGAGTTTTCTCAGGTACTCGATCATCTGGCGGAAGCCGTCCGTCGCGCCGGTGAAGACGAACTCCTTCGCGTTGGAGTCGAAGCTGATGTTGTCGTACGTCCAGCCCGCCTTGACGCCGTATGCCTGGCCGAGGTAGCTGAGCAGGGCGGCGCAGGGATAGGGGGTGTTGGTGCTCCAGCGGTCGGAGAAGGGGTAGCGGTCGGGGTACTCCTCCTTGATCGCCTTGAAGACGGTGTACACCTCGTCCCAGCTGGTGGGCAGGGACAGGCCCAGCTTGTCGAGGACGTCCGTGCGGAAGGACATCGAGTATCCGGACTTGGGCCTCTCGTGCAGGCCGGGCAGCAGGTAGTACTTGCCGTCGGACTGCCGGATCGAGTCGAGCTCGGGCTCCAGGCGCCACTTCTTCACCTTGGCCCGGTAGTTGGGCATCAGGTGCACGTAGTCGCTCACCGGGAGGATCGCGCCCGACGACACGAACGCGGCCTCCGCCGGGTGGTAGGTCTTGGGGATCAGGAACGGGGCGTCGCCCGCGCCGATGAGGACGCTGCGCTTCTTCTCGTAGTCGACCAGGGGGACGTCGACGGGCTTGAAGGTGACACCGGTGCGCTTGGTGACCTCCCTCCAGAACAGCCAGCTGTTCTTCATCGGATAGACCGGGTTGTTGTTGTGCAGGACCGAGAAGGACAGTGGCTTGGCCGCCTTGAACTGCTGGCCGGCGCGGTACTCCTTCATCGCGCCGTTCTGCTTCTTCGACAGGTCCTTGCTGTCCCCGCCTTCCTCGCCGCTGCCGCAGCCGGTGAGGGTGGCGAGGCCTATGAAACCTGCGGCGGAAAGGATCTGACGCCTCGACAACTTCCCTGAGTTCTGCACGGAGACTCCTTTGTTCCGTAAGCGACAATTCCTGAGCGACAATTTCTGAGCGACATCCAGAGCGACATTCCTAGGCGGCATGCCGTAAGCGATATGAGGGAGCGTCAGCCCTTGACCGCGCCGAGCATCACGCCCGAGACGAAGTAGCGCTGGACGAACGGGTACACGCAGAGGATCGGCAGCGCGGTGAGCACGATCGTGACCGACTGGATGTTCGCCCCGACCTGGCTGAGCTGCTCCGTGGCGGCGCCGGCGTTGCCACCCGTGGTGGCGCCCGAGATGAGGTTGCGCAGGTAGACGGTGGCCGGCATGAGTTCGGTCTTGTCCATGTACAGGAACGCGCTGAACCAGGAGTTCCAGAAGGACACCGAGTAGAACAGCACCATCGTCGCGACCACCGCCTTGGACAGGGGCAGCACGATCCGCAGCAGGATGCCGTACGTGCTCAGGCCGTCGATCTGCGCGGCCTCCTCCAGATCGGTGGGCAGGCTCTCGAAGAAGGCCTTCATCACCAGGAGGTTGAAGACGCTGATGGCGTTGGGGAGCGCTATCGCCCAGACACTGTTCTTCAGGCCGAGGCTGGTGACCAGGACGTAGTTGGGGATCAGGCCACCGGTGAAGAACATGGTGAACACGGCGACGCCCACCAGCACGCCGCGCCCCTTGAGGTTCTTCTTGGACAGGACGTAGGCGTAACACGTCGTCAGGACCATGGCGACGGCGGTGGCCACCACCGTGTACAGCACGGTGTTGCCGTAGTTCCGCCAGAACATCGAGTCCTGGAACACGATCTTGTACGTGGTGAGGTTGAAACCCTTGGGCCACAACGTCACTTCACCGGCCCGGATCTGCCGTTCCGAGCTGAACGAGCGGGCGATGATGTTCACGAACGGGTACAGGGTGACGACCACGACCAGGGTGAGGATCACCCCGTTGACGCCCTGGAAGACCCGGTAACCACGTGTGGGCCGGTTGACGCTCACCACAGGCTCGTCCCCACTGTGCGGCGCGAGAGCTGGTTGGCGGACGTGATCAGCACCAGGCCGATGATCGCCTCGAACAGGCCGATGGCGGCGGCGTAACTGAAGCTGTTCGACTCGACACCGGCGCGGTAGAGGTACGTCGAGACCACGTCGGCGGTCGGATACGTCAGCGGGTTGTACAGCAGCAGGACCTTCTCGAAGCCGACCGCCAGGAACGTGCCGATGTTGAGGATCAGCAGCGTGATCATGGTGGGGCGGATGCCGGGCAGGGTGACGTGCCAGATCTGCTGCCAGCGGTTGGCGCCGTCGATGCGCGCGGCCTCGTACAGGTCCTCGTCGATCGTGGTGAGCGCGGCGAGGTAGAGGATCGTGCCCCAGCCGGCGGTCTGCCAGATCTCCGAGCCGACGTAGATCGTGCGGAACCACTCCGGTTCCTGGATGAAGCGGATCGGATCGTGGCCGAACCAGCCCAGGATGTGGTTGACCGGCCCGTCAGTGGCGAGCATCTGCATGGTGATGCCCGCGACGATCACGATCGACAGGAAGTGCGGAAGGTACGACACCGACTGCACGAACCGCTTCAATGACCGCCGGCGCACCTCGTTCAGCAGCAGCGCCAGCACGATCGGGATCGGGAAGCAGAAGACGAGCGTCAGTCCGCCGAGCCACAAGGTGTTCTGGAACACCTGCCAGAAGGTGGGATCGGTGAGGAACATGCGCACATAGCGCAGCCCCACCCACTGCTCGCCGAAGATCGAGCCGCCCGGCTCGAAACGCCGGAAGGCGATCACGTTGCCGATCATCGGCAGATAGCGGAAGACCAGGAAGAACAGCAGCGGCAGGATCGCCAGCGAGTACAGCTGCCAGTCACGGCGCAGCGCCCGCCGCCAGCCGGTGCGCGCGGGCTTGCGCGTACGGCGACGGGGTGCGGCTCTGGCCGGCGGTGGGTCCTGGGTGCCCGGCGGTGGGGCCGACGTGGTGGACGTGCTCATGCTCGGGCCTCCCGTGGCATGGGACGCGGAACCGAAACTTTCGAGCTCTTACCGGTAACTTCGCGGCAACTTAGGGGCAGCAGAAAGCGCTGTCAATGGGGGATGCACGCGGGAATCTTGGGGCCACAAGACGGTTGTGCCGCCCTGGATTCACCTCGGTGCGAGGGTGGAAGAGATGAATGGATCGGCGCGGTCACGCCGGAACTTTCTGCTCTGCGACCGCAACGATCGGACCGAGCCGCCCCGTTGACGCCTGTGAGGTGCCGCCGTGCCCGCGTTCGACCTGCCGTTGAAAGAGCTCGAGCAGTACCGACCGGAGCCCGAAGAGCCCGTCGACTTCGACGAGTTCTGGCGGGCCACGCTGAAGGAGGCCGGGCAGACGGACCCGGTGGTCTCGGTGCGGCCGGTGCGGACCGGCCTGCGGCTGACGGAGACCTGGGACGTGACCTTCCGCGGCTTCGCCGGCGATCCGGTCCGCGCCTGGTACAGCCTCCCCCACTCTCGGCTTCGCTCGAGCGGGGGGACCCCCATGACCGGCGTGCGCGAACCGCTGCCGGCGGTCGTCGAGTACGCGGGCTACGGCCGCGGGCGCGGCCTCCCCCACGAGCGGCTGACCTGGGTGAACGCCGGGTACGCGCACCTGCTGATGGACAACCGCGGCCAGGGCGACCAGTACGGCTGCGGCGGCGACACCCCGGACCCGCACGCGGGCGCGCCGGGCGGCCCGGGGCCCGCGGTACGGGGCCTGCTCGCCCCGCAGGACTACCACTACCGGCGCCTGATCACGGACGCGGTACGGGCGGTGGCGACGGTGCGCGCGCTGCCGGGGGTGGACGGTTCACGGGTCGCGGCCGTCGGCAACAGCCAGGGCGGCGGCCTCGCCCTGGCCGTCGCCGGACTGGTCCCCGACCTGGCGGCGGCACTGATCACCGCGCCGCTGCTGTGCGGCATCCGGCGCGCGCTGGATCTCACCGACACGAGCCCGTACGGCGAGATCACCGCGTATCTGTCGGTGCACCGGGGCGCCGAGCAGGCCGCCCATCACTCGCTCGCGTACATGGAGGGCATCTCCTTCGCCCGGCGCGCGCAGGCACCGGCGCACTTCGGAGTGGGCCTGCGCGACGCGGTGTGCCCGCCGAGCGGGGCGTACGCGGCGTTCAACCGGTACGGGGAGTTGGCCGCCGAGGACCCCCGCAAGGAGATCCACGCCTATCCGTACAACGGCCACGAGGGCGGCGACGCGGTGCATGTGCGCCGCCAACTGGACTGGCTGGCGGAGGAGTTCAGCCCGGAGCGAGCGTGAGCACATGCGGCACCCGGTCCCGGGGCAACTGGCTTGACGTCGTTGTCCGTTGACGCGATAGAGTCAGGCGCAGGCCACTCGACAACGTTGTCGCACCACGGTCTCCCCCAAGCCGACACCATCCGACCGGGCGTTCTCCCCCCTCCCCCGGCCGGCTCGCGGACCCGGTGGCGCACCGCCCACCGGGTCCGCCCCGAGCGGAGGTTCAGTACGGCGGTTCAGCCGACCCGGCAGGGCAGGGCCGTCGCCGTATCACCGCCGGATCCGGAGACGACGTAGCCGAACGTCGTGCTCTCCCCCGGATCCAGCGAGCCGTTCCAGTTGGCGTTGTGGACCATCACGTTCTGCCCGGTGTAAGTCGCGTTGCCGCTCCACAGGCTCTCGACCTTCTGGCCGCTCGGCAGCGTCCAGTCGACCATCCAGCCCAGCATCGGGACGTCGCCGGAGTTGGTGACGGTCACCTCGGACTGGTAGCCGCCGTTCCAACTGCCGGTCGTCTTACGGGTGGCCGTGCAGGTGCCCGGCACCGGTTCGGTCGGGTTGCCCGGGTCGCGGATGCCGGTGACCTCGCCGTTTCCGCCGTCGAAGACGATGTCGGAGCAGGAGTAGAAGGTCTCCTGGCTGTCCGAGCGCTGCCAGACCATGTAGATGATGTGCCGCCCGGACTTGTCGGCGGGGAGCTTGCCGGTCCAGGAGTAGTTGGCCTCGACCGTGCCCGGGCTGCCGTTGAGCGGCGGGTGGTCGACGCTCAGGAACGGCTGGTCCTCCATGTCGCCCCAGGTGAGGGTCTGCTTGGGATCGAAGCCGTCCTTGGTGATGTAGACGTAGAACCAACCGGGGTGCGCGGCCCAGGCGTTGTAGGAGAAGTCGACCGTCGCGCCCGAGGTGAGGTGGGTGAGCGGCCAGTCGTCGCGGGGCGCGTTGAAGCCGGTGAAGTTGGTGTTGCCGCCGCTGCACAACTGGCCGTCCGGCACGAAGCCGCGGGTGCGGCCCGCGCCGTCCGAGCGCAGCACCGAGAACCAGTTGTAGAACGGCGTGGTGCCGCTGACCTGCTGGGCGTTCTTGCAGGCGGGGTTGACCGGCTTGATCTCACCGGTGTCGGTCAGGCCGTCCTGCCAGCACAGGAAGGTACGGCTGCCGGGCTTCATCGGAGTGCCGTGGGCCTCCGCCTCGCCGCCGGCCGTGACGACCAGGCTGAGCGCGGGGATGGTGGCGAACAGGGCCACCAGGACGAGGAAGAGGGATCTGGCACGGGTGGGGGCCAGTAATCGGCGCGGGGAGTCCGGGGACTTCACCGGGGTTCTTGTCAGGATCATGACAGATCAGTCCGTTCCTTGAGGTACGGGCCGTGTGGATGCGTGTGTGCGGATGCGGGGGTGGGAGCGGGCCCGGCCGGGCGGGTTCCGGTCCACCCTTGTGGGAGCGCTCCCACCCCTCTGTCTGGGGAAGCTAGCGCTGTGCGGCTCAGTTGTAAACGCTTGGCGCACCAGGCCTGACGCCGCGTCAGCCGACACCGGCGCCGAGGCGGGGAGACGCAGGTCGCGCTCGTCCATGTCACAGGGCGTTGGGCTACCCCGCCTCAGGGGTTCGAACTGCTGCCGCTTGACCGTGCACAAGCGCGCATTGGCGAGTGTGAGTCAGTGCCCGTGCTGTCGACGAACGTGCGCGGACGGGCTTCGGAGGGAGGTTCGCCCGTGGGGTGGTGGCGGTGGCGGTGGACATGAACGACGACCACCTCGCCGCCTGGCAGCTCGACATCCACGGCGACCCGGTCGGCGAACCGGGGCGTTTCTTCTACGATCTGTCGGGCAGCGCCTCGCAGCGGGACGCCCAGATCCGGCATGCGCTGACCCGCCTGCTTGCACCACACCCGCCGCAGCGGTGCCGCCGCCATCGCCGTCGAGAACCTCGACTTCACCGACGGAAAGTCCCGGGAGAGGTACGGCCGCAACAAGCGCTTCCGCCGTCTGATCTCCCGCTTCCCCACCGCGCGGCTGAAGGCCCGGCTGGTGTCGATGGCCGCCGAGCAGGGCGTTACGCTCGTCGCGGTCGACCCGGCCTACACCTCGAAGTGGGACGCCCAGCACTGGCAGCAGCCCCACCGGCAAGAACCGCAAGACCACTCGCCACGACGCGGCAGCCGTGGCGATCGGAGGGCGCGCCCTCGGGCATCCGATCCGGCGACGGACGGCACCGCCCCGCAACGACCAGAGCGATCGTTGCGGGCATCGGACCGCCCAGGCCGGACCGGAGACCCGGCGGCGTGAGGGGTCCCGCCCCCGCATCCCCGGACCACGCACCAGATGCGCGCCGCCCGGACGCGGAGCGAACGCGGGCGACCTGGGGGTACCTCCCACGCCCTTAAGGCAGTGGGGGAGCGCCCAACACCGTTCGGCGCACGCGGCTGAGCATGCATCCTGGCAGCAGGACTCACTCCCACTCAGCCTTTGACAACGGTGTAGCCACCGACGGCCACGCGCGCCCCGTAGGAGTCAGCTCACCAACTGCTGGTACCGGGCGCGCGTCCGGCTCACCGGAGGGAAGCCCTGGCCCCCTCCGTCACCGGATCCACTCGCGTCACCGTTGCCGTGTTCCCCGCCGTCGGCAATTCCACCGTGAACTCCGTACACCCCGGGACGCTGTCCACCTCGATGCGTCCCCCGTGCGCCGCCATGATCGCCGCCGCGACGGCCAGACCCAGGCCCGAGCCACCCTGCCTGGCATCCGCGCGGGAGCGGGACGTGTCGGCACGAGTGAAGCGTTCGAAGACCGTGGGGAGGAGGGATGGCGGGATGCCGGGGCCGTCGTCGCGGACACGGATGACGCGGCGGGCGGGTGTGGTTTCGACGGAGGCCACCACCGTCGTGCCAACAGGTGTGTGCATACGCGCGTTGGCCAACAGGTTGGCCACCACCTGGTGGAGTCGGGCCTGGTCGCCGGCGACCAGCGCGGGGGCGTCGAGGCGCAGTTCCAGCTGCCAGTCGTGGCCGCCGCCCGCCGCCCGCGCTGCCCACACCGCCTCCGCGACCAGCGCCGCCAGGTCCACCTCGGCGGACTGCAACGGCCGGCCCTCGTCGAGCCGGGCCAGCAGGAGGAGGTCCTCGACCAGGCCGGTCATGCGGGCCGACTCGGCGGAGACGCGGCTCCAGGCGAGGACCGGCTCGATCGGGCTCGTGCCGCGGGTCATCAGTTCCGCGTATCCGGCGATGGACGCGAGCGGCGTGCGCAGTTCATGGCTGGCGTCGGAGAGGAAGCGGCGCATGCGTTCCTCGCCGCGGCGCACCCGCTCCTCGCTGCGCCGGCGCTCGGCGATCTGGGACTCGACGTGGTCGATCATCCGGTTGAGGGCGGCACCGACCTGCCCGACCTCGCTGCCGGGGTCGGTGTCCCGGGCGGGTACGCGGGCGAGGCCGGTGACCTCGGCCCGGTCCAGCTGTGCGCGGGAGACCTCGGTTGCGGTGGCGGCGACCCGGCGGAGGGGACGCAGTTGCCGCCGTACGACCACCCCGCAGACGCAGCCCGCGACGGCGAGCCCGGCGCCGGCGACGACTCCCTCTACCGCTACGAGCCTGCTGATCAGGTGCTCCACGTCGTCCATCGGGAGGCCGGTCAGGACGCGGACCCCGTCGTCGGCCAGCGCGGCGACCCGGTAGGTGCCGAGGCCGGGGACGGTCCGGGTGTGCCGGGAACCGTCGGTCGCGATGCCCGCCAGGGCGGTGCGCTGGGCTGTGGTGAGGGACCGCGGTACGGCGTCGTGCCTGACGACCGCCCCGGTGAGAACCGTGCCGTCGTCGTCGAGCCGGGCGGCGAGCAGACCGGCCGGGTGACCGGTGTCGTCGAGGAAGGTCAGGTCGTCCTCGATGTCCGGCTGCCGCGCGGCACCGTCCAGTCCACGCTCGGCGGCGTTGGTGATCCTGTCGTCCAAGTCGCCCATCAGATAGGCCCGTTGGGCGAAGGCTGTGGTGATCGCCGTCGCGGCGCATACGGCGACGAGGGTGGCGCCGATGCAGAGCAGCAGGCGGGTGCGGAGGGAGTGCGTGCGCGGGACACGGCCCTGACGGGCGGTCCCCGCTCGTCGCGGGCGCGGGCTCGGGCTCGGTCCGGTGGCGGTCATCTCCCGGCCTCCGTCGGCCCGATGGTGCGGCCCAGCCCGCGGTCGGTGTGGGTGGGGGCGGGCTCACCGTCGACGACGAGCCCGCGGACGCGGCCGGTTCGGGACCGGGAAGTGCCAGACATGTCTCGATACTGTCCCCGTCCGCTGGGGGAACCCTGTGTTCAACCTGAGGGTGGGCGATGTTCTCGGGCGGATCGGGACGCATACGGCGAAGGGCCGCATCCCCTCGCCGGGGATGCGGCCCTCAACTGCCCTGCCGTACCGCTTACTTGGGTTACCTGGGTTATTTGGGTTACTTGCGGATCAGGCTGCGCAGCACGTACTGCATGATGCCGCCGTTGCGGTAGTAGTCGGCCTCACCGGGGGTGTCGATGCGGACGACCGCGTCGAACTCGACACCCGTGTCGGTCGTGACCTTGACCGTGCGCGGCGTGGTGCCGTCGTTGAGCTCGGTGACGCCGGAGATGGAGAAGGCCTCCTCCCCGGTCAGACCGAGCGTCGAGGCGGACTGACCCTCCGGGAACTGGAGCGGGAGCACACCCATGCCGATGAGGTTGGAGCGGTGGATGCGCTCGTACGACTCGGCGATGACGGCCGTGACGCCGAGGAGGGCCGTGCCCTTGGCCGCCCAGTCGCGGGACGAGCCGGAGCCGTACTCCTTGCCCGCGAGGACGACGAGCGGGATGCCCTGCTCGATGTAGTTGCGGGAGGCGTCGTAGATGAAGGAGACCGGCCCGCCGTCCTGGGTGAAGTCGCGGGTGTAGCCGCCCTCGGTGCCCGGCGCGATCTGGTTGCGCAGGCGGATGTTGGCGAACGTGCCGCGGATCATGACCTCGTGGTTGCCTCGGCGGGAGCCGTAGGAGTTGAAGTCACGACGCTCCACACCGTGCTCGGTGAGGTACTGGCCCGCCGGGGTGTCGGCCTTGATCGCGCCGGCCGGGGAGATGTGGTCGGTGGTGACCGAGTCGCCCAGCTTGGCGAGGACGCGCGCGCCCGAGATGTCGGAGACCGGGGTGGTCTCCATCGTCATGCCCTCGAAGTACGGGGGCTTGCGGACGTACGTGGACTGCGGGTCCCACTCGAAGGTGTTGCCGGTCGGGATCGACAGCGCCTGCCACTGGGCGTCGCCGGCGAAGACGTCCTGGTAGGACTTGTTGAACATGTCCTCGCCGATGGCGTTCGCCACGACGTCGTTGACCTCGGCCTCGGAGGGCCAGATGTCGGACAGGTAGACCGGCTTGCCCTCCTGGTCCGTGCCGAGCGCGTCCTTGGTGATGTCCACCTTCATGGAGCCCGCGAGGGCGTACGCGACGACCAGCGGCGGGGAGGCCAGGTAGTTCATCTTGACGTCGGGGTTGATACGGCCCTCGAAGTTCCGGTTGCCGGAGAGGACCGAGGTGACCGCGAGGTCGTGGTCGTTGACGGCCTGGGAGACCTCCTCCGGCAGCGGGCCGGAGTTGCCGATGCAGGTGGTGCAGCCGTAGCCGACGAGGTTGAAACCGACCTTGTCGAGGTACGGGGTGAGCCCGGCCTTGTCGAAGTAGTCCGTCACGACCTTCGAACCCGGGGCGAGGGTGGTCTTGACCCACGGCTTGCGGGTCAGGCCCTTCTCCACGGCCTTCTTCGCGACGAGCGCGGCGGCGACCATGACGTACGGGTTGGAGGTGTTGGTGCAGGAGGTGATGGCCGCGACCGTCACCGCACCGTGGTCGATCTCATACGTCGAGCCGTCGGGGGCGGTGACGGTGACCGGGTTGGACGGGGCGCCGTTCGGGGCGATGGCCGGGGCGTCGGAGGCCGGGAAGGACTCCTGGCCGGCCTCGTCCACGGTGTCGACGTAGTTGCGGACGTCCTGCGTGAACTGCTCGGCGGCGTTCGCGAGGACGATGCGGTCCTGCGGGCGCTTGGGACCGGCGATCGACGGGACGACCGTCGAGAGGTCGAGCTCCAGCTTCTCCGAGAAGTCGGGCTCGGCGGCCGGGTCGAGCCAGAGGCCCTGCTCCTTGGCGTACGCCTCGACGAGCGCCAGCTGCTGCTCGCTGCGGCCGGTCAGCTTCAGGTACTTGATGGTCTCGGCGTCGATCGGGAAGATCGCGGCGGTCGAGCCGAACTCCGGCGACATGTTGCCGATGGTGGCGCGGTTGGCGAGGGAGGTGGCGGCCACGCCCTCGCCGTAGAACTCGACGAACTTGCCGACGACGCCGTGCTTGCGGAGCATCTCGGTGATGGTCAGCACCAGGTCGGTGGCGGTGGTGCCGGGCGTGAGCTCACCGGTCAGCTTGAAGCCGACGACGCGCGGGATGAGCATCGAGACGGGCTGGCCGAGCATCGCGGCCTCGGCCTCGATGCCGCCGACGCCCCAGCCGAGGACGCCGAGACCGTTGACCATGGTGGTGTGCGAGTCGGTGCCGACGAGGGTGTCGGGGTACGCCTGCCCGCCCCGGACCATGACCGTGCGGGCCAGGTGCTCGATGTTCACCTGGTGGACGATGCCGGTGCCGGGCGGGACGACCTTGAACTCGTCGAAGGCGGTCTGGCCCCAGCGCAGGAACTGGTAGCGCTCGCGGTTACGGCCGTACTCGAGCTCGACGTTCTGCGCGAAGGCCTCGTTGGTGCCGAACTTGTCGGCGATGACGGAGTGGTCGATGACCAGCTCGGCCGGGGCCAGCGGGTTGATCTTCGCCGGGTCACCGCCGAGCTCCTTGACGGCCTCACGCATCGTGGCGAGGTCCACGACACAGGGCACGCCGGTGAAGTCCTGCATGATCACGCGGGCCGGCGTGAACTGGATCTCCTGCGACGGCTGGGCCTGCGAGTCCCAGCCGCCAAGGGCACTGATGTGGTCGGCGGTGATGTTCGCGCCGTCCTCGGTGCGGAGCAGGTTCTCCAGCAGGACCTTAAGGCTGTAGGGGAGCCGGGCCGAGCCCTCCACCTTGTCCAGGCGGAAGATCTCGTACGACTCGTCGCCCACCTGCAGCGTGCTGCGGGCGTCGAAGCTGTTCGCCGACACGACAGTCTCCTTCATTTTTGTGCGCTTACCACCGCATCCTGCCGCCACGCCCTCTTGGCCGATCCGCTAAGGTAAGGCTAAGTTAGGTACGCCTTACTGGAGTGGCGACTGTGGTGCGCCTCGGCAGATATCTCGATGTCGAGATAACTCTAGTACATGGGGCCGGGTTGGTCATTCCCGGCCTCCCCGTTGCCCTGTCTCAGCGGAACTGGGGCAGTCCCAGAGCGCGACCAGAGCGTCCCCTGCCGCGATGAGTTCCGGCCGGGTGGCGAGTCTGTTCTGGTGACCGTCGTAGGACGTCGTACGACGCTGCCCGGCTCGAGACACCACGGAGGACACCATGACGACCACGCCGAATGACCCGACCACCGCGCTGCCCGGCCGCCCGCCCGTCGTCGACCTGGCCACCTGGCAGACCGCCCGTGACGAGCTTCTGGTCCGCGAGAAGGCCCACACCCGCGAGGGCGACGCCCTCGCCGCGGCCCGCCGCCGGCTGCCGATGGTGGAGCTCGACGGGACGGTCGAGGTCGTCGGAGCCGACGGGCCGGTCCCGTTCCTGGACCTGTTCCAGGGCCGCGACGAGCTCGTGGTCTACAAGCACATGTGGTACGACGGCGCGCCGCACCAGGGGCAGTGCGAGGGCTGCACCACCACGGCCTGGCACCTGAAGGACGCCGTCTACCTCAACGCCCGCGGCGTCTCGTTCGCCATCCTGACCACGGGCCGGTGGGACGAGGTGGCCTCCTACGTCGAGTTCATGGGCTACACCCAGCCCTGGTACTCGGTGCGCGACGTGGACGCGCCGGTCGGCGGCAGCATGGGTTACCTCACCTGCTTCCTGCGCGACGGCGACCGCGTGTTCCTCACCTACTCCACGACGGGCCGTGGCAACGAGCGGGTCAACGGGTCCCTCGGCCTGCTCGACATGACGCCCTACGGCCGCGGCGAGGCGTGGGAGGACAAGCCCGAGGGCCGGCCCGAGGGACGCCCCCCGTGCTGGTCCTGGCGCTCGGACGCGGACGGGAACGCCACCTGGGGCCCGACCAGCCGCCCCGTGCCGCAGTGGACCCGCCCCGGCGCGACCCCCGTGGAGACCCTCGGCCGGCACGGCCACCACCACTGACGCGCCTTCGTCGACGGCG
Organism: Streptomyces sp. NPDC002838; assembly: GCF_040295365.1. Classification (NCBI taxonomy): domain Bacteria; kingdom Bacillati; phylum Actinomycetota; class Actinomycetes; order Kitasatosporales; family Streptomycetaceae; genus Streptomyces; species Streptomyces sp. NPDC002838. The sequence continues at coordinate 111,412 of NZ_JBEOVF010000031.1, forward strand.
TCGGCAAAGGTGTCAGGCGTGCCCGGCGAAGAGGTACGTACGCAAGCCGAGGTCGCCGAGCTGACCGCCTCAGGGACGTCGGTCCCGGAGCGGACCCTGCACCGCATGCGGCTGAAGTGGCGCGACGAGGGAGCGTGGGATCTGGTCGAGACGGCGGGCCACGCGGCTGTCCATGCCCAGCACGGGACGAGTGGATGAGCGACTCGCCCGGGTAGGTTCGGCGATGCGGGCCGGCAGTCGGTTGCGGGGAGGGGCGATGGCGGCGAAGCCATTACGGCTCACGGCGCGTTGGGGGCTGCTGGGAGCGGTGGGCGGCCTGATCGCGTCCGCCCTCATGGTCGGCTCGGGCGCGCTGCTGACCCTCTTCTGGTCCGAAACGACCTCTCTTGCCGTGCTGGGCAGTGCGATCGGCATGGCGACCGTCGTCTGCTGGCCCACCGTAATACTCCGCCTCCTCTCCTGGCATGTCGCGGCCACGGCAGTGGTGCAGTTCGCACTCATGATGACGGTGGCCGTGCTGTTCGGAGACGCCGTCCTCGACCAACGGGGCGTGCGCGTGACGGCCGTGGTCTCCGAGACCCGCGAAATCACTCAGAAAGACGGTGGCACCGGGCATGTCTGCCAGCTCCGCCTGCCGGACGGGACCTCATCGGAACCCACCGGTTGGGATACGGGCTGCGACGCGGACACCGAGGTCGGCGACCACTTCACGGTGCACCAGGACCCGGAAGGGCTGATACCCCCACAACGCTCCCTTCTGGTCACCGCCCCGCAGTACGCGTGTTTCGTCGGCGCGGGCGTGACGACGCTCGTCACGCTGGGCGCCCTGACCGGAATACACGCGGCCCGCCACCGGTCGCAGGACGGATGAGGACGAGCCGTGGCCTTCGCCCGGCCGGCGGCCTGGCCGAGGACAGGGTGACGAATGGCTCGTCACAGATCCTTGGCCAGGTAGTCGCCGAGACCGGCTCGAGGACCGACCAGGCCGGGCTGGGGGGTGGGGCAGTAAACGGTCGGACCAGCTCGCAGGCCGACCAGCACACCGGCTGGGACTGAGCCGCTGCGTCATAGTCAGCAGATTCCGGATAGCCCGGCCGGATTCTGGTGGCCCAGCGATGAGTTTCGAGGGGGGCCGGGTCGACGGAAGGTGCTCTGTCGCTTCACCATGTCGCTGGGCGGGTTCGTGGCCGGGCCGAACCATGCAATGGACTGGACGAGATGCCCAGTGCTGCGGCCCACCACGAAGGCGGCGGACTCTCCGCTGAGGTGCTGCTGGAGTACTTGATGGAATGACAACATGACGACACTGCCGCATCGCGTCCTCCGAGCGCTCGAGCAGTTCAACGCCGCCCATCCCTGGGACCACAACGCCCACTACCACCGGTGGATCCTGCGGCAGCTCCCCAAACGCTTCGACAACGCCCTGGACGTCGGCTCGGGCAGCGGTGACCTGGCCAGGCTCTTGGCCACACGCGCCGACAAGGTGCAGGGGATCGACTCCGACCCGGCGATCATCGCCCGCGCACAGGAGCTGACTCCTTCGGCAACCCCAGCGACCTTTGCTGTCGCCGACGCGCTGACCGGCATCCCCGCCGGTTCCTACGACGCCATCACCTGCGTCGCCACCATCCATCACCTGCCCTTCACCGAAGCTCTCACCGTCTTCCGCCGGCGCCTCGTCCCCGGAGGAACCCTGGTGGTCGTCGGCCTCTCCCGAGCGCGGACGCCTGGAGACCATCTGCTCGGCTTCCTGGCCATCCCGCTCAACGCCGTCATGGGCTGGCTCAAGAACAAGGGCCGCCGGGCACCACGGCCAGTCTCGATGACCGCCCCGACCCGACCGGCGGACATGAGCTTTCCCGACATCGTCCGCGAGGCCCGCGACGCCCTACCCGGCGCACGATTGCGCCGTCGGCTCTTCTGGCGCTACACGCTCGTATGGCATCGCCGTTGAGCGAAACCCAGGATCGCCCCGCCTGCCGGACAGTCAGCAGATACCGGTCAGTGGTCACGTTCCTGACTCTTGACCTTGCCCAAAGGTGAAGGCCGACGGTGTCTGTGGCGACGAAGCGGCGAGTTGAGCCCGCTCGACTCCGACCGAACCCGGATGCGAGGAACCTGCATGGATGACGACGCTCTCCTGACAGAGCAGATGGCCTACTACAGGGCCGGTGCGGCCGAATACGACCGGCCCTACGCGGAGCACGAAGACCTGCGGAAGTTGCTGGCTGTCGTCGATGACCTCCCGATTGCCGGGGACGTGCTGGAGTTGGCCTGCGGAACGGGCCAGTGGACCCCGGGACTCGCCGCGCGGGCGCGTTCGGTGACGGCTGTCGACGCGGCACCCGAGGCGTTGGACCTCGCGCGTGCGCGCACGGCATCGCCCACCGTCCGGTTCCTCGAGGCGGACCTGTTCGAGTGGCAGCCGCCACGACGCTACGACACCGTGTTCTTCGCCTTCTGGCTCTCCCATGTCCCGCCGACGCGGCTGCCCGGCTTCTGGAACACCGTCGCCGCCGCGCTCGCGCCGGGCGGCAGAGCGGTCTTCATCGACGACGGCCCCGCCGCAGCCGCGAACGAGGAAGTCCTCGCGAACCAGCCGGCCCCGGCGGCCCTGCGCCGGCTCGATGACGGCAGCGAGTACCGCATCGTCAAGGTGTTCCACGATGTCCGGACACTCACGGACGACCTCACAGCGCTGGGGTGGTCGGTACGCGTCCGGCCCATGGCCGGAGCCTTCATCGGCATCGCCGAACCGCCCTCCCAGTGATGTCTCGGTACGGCCGTCACAGCACTCGGGGCAGGCCCGTCACGGACATCATGAGCGAGTACAGCGAGGTCGTCGCAGTGATGAACAGGCGGTTGTTCCTCGGGCCGCCGAAGGCGACGTTGGAGACCGGTTCGGGCACCCGCAGTCTTCCGATGAGGGTGCCGTCGGGGTGGTAGCAGTGCACGCCGTCGCCGAACACGGCGGCCCACAGCCGCCCTTCGTCGTCGAGGCGGATGTTGTCGAAGCCGCCGGTGTGCTCGGCGAACACCTTGCCGTTCGAGAGGACGCGGTCCTCCCGCACGTCGAAGACGCGGATCTGTCCGGCTCTCGTGTCGGCGACGTACAGCTGCCTTTCGTCGGGTGAGAAGACCAGGCCGTTCGGTCCGCCGAAACCGTCCGCGACCCGCTGGACCCCGCCGGTCACGGGGTCGATCCGATAGACGTCGCAGGTGCCGATCTCGCTCTCGGCACGGTGCCCCTCGTAGTCGCTGGTGATCCCGAAGTCCGGGTCCGTGAACCAGACGGAGCCGTCGGAGCGTACGACCGCGTCGTTCGGGCTGTTGAGGCGCTTGCCCTCGAAGCGGTCGGCGAGCACGGTGACGCGGCCGTCGTGCTCGGTGCGGGTGACCCGGCGGTTGCCCTGCTCACAGCTGACCAGCCGGCCCTCGCGGTCGAGAGTGTTGCCGTTGACGTGCCCGGCCGGGGAGCGGAAGACCCCGATCACGCCGGTCGCCTCGTCCCAGCGCAGCAGGCGGTCGTTGGGAATGTCGCTCCAGATCAGCTGCCGCCAGGCGGGCAGATAGAGCGGCCCCTCGGCCCAGCGGCAGTCGGCGTGCAGCCGCTCGAGCCGGGCGTCGCCGTTGGCGCACCTACGAAAGCGCTCGTCCAGAACCTCGTACAGATTGTTGAGGACCTCGCCAGACATGACCAACCTCTCCCCTAGCACCAGTTGAACGTCATTCTGGGTGATCATATTCTGCCCGAACCAGATATGGTGATGGCGCGGGGAGGGCGAAGGAGATCGTGGACGACATCGACAGGGCGCTGATCGCGGAGCTTCAGCGTGACGCCACACAGGCCTACGCGGTGCTCGGCAAGGCGGTCGGCCTGTCAGCCGGCGCGGCTCACGATCGCGTACGCAAGCTCCGTGAACGCGGTGTCATCCGCCGCACGACCGTGGAGGTCGACCCGGCCGCCCTCGGCAGGGGCGTACTCGCCTTCGTCATGGTCGACTCGTCGGCCTGGATGGGGGACGCGAGCGAATCCTTCGCCGCCATCCCCGAGATTCAGGAGGCCCACGTCATCGCCGGAACCGCATCAGTGCTCGTCAAGGTGCGCACGACCACCACGGAGCAGTTGCAGGACGTTTTGCGGCGGCTCTACGCGATCGAAGGTGTGAGCGGGACTCGGGCGACGGTCGCACTGGAGACGTTCTTCGAGCGGCCGGTCCGCGCATGAAGGACTGAGGACCTGTCGCTCCAGGACACGTTGCCCGGTTCGCCCATCAGTTCGCCAAGTCGGGGTAACCGACAGTCGAGGGCACGCATGTCGAGCCCGGCGAAAGGAGGCACGATGCCCCTCACGTTCCGCAAGAGTTTCCGGATCCTTCCGGGAGTGCGGCTGAACATCAACAAGCGCTCCTGGTCCATCTCCACCGGCGGCGGCAGGTACGGGCCGCGGCACACCCGCAGCAGTACGGGACGACGTACGACATCGATGGATTTGCCCGGACCTTTCGGGTGGCGTCGTACACGTACCGCCAGGCGCCACTGAGGACCCGCGTCCCACCAGGCGCGATTGACGGTCCATCACCCGAATGGACCCCCCGGAGATGTGCCATCTCATATCTGAGATAGCCTCAACCCCATGGCAGACGACTACCTCGTACGCATCGGCAAGCTCATCCGTGACGCCCGGCAGCACCGGGGCTGGACACAGGCGCAGCTTGCCGAGGCGCTCGGCACCAGCCAGAGCGCCGTCAATCGCATCGAGCGCGGCAACCAAAACATCAGCCTTGAGATGATCGCTCGCATCGGTGAAGCCCTGGAGAGCGAAATCGTCTCACTGGGCTACGCGGGCCCGATGCATCTGCGTGTGGTCGGCGGTCGTCGGCTGTCCGGCGCGATCGACGTGAAGACGAGCAAGAACGCGTGCGTGGCACTGCTGTGCGCCTCGCTGCTCAACAGCGGGCGCACGGTGCTGCGCCGGGTCGCCCGGATCGAGGAGGTGTACCGCCTCCTGGAGGTGCTGAACTCCATCGGCGTCCGCTCCCGCTGGATCAACGACGGCGTCGACCTGGAGATCGTGCCGCCGACCGAGCTGGACATGGCGGCGATCGACGCGGAGGCCGCCGTACGGACGCGGTCCATCATCATGTTCCTCGGCCCGCTGCTGCACCGCATGGACCACTTCAAGCTGCCGTACGCCGGCGGCTGCGACCTCGGCACACGGACCATCGAGCCGCACATGATCGCGCTGCGCCGGTTCGGGCTGGACATCGCGGCGACCGAGGGGCAGTACCACGCCATGGTCGACCGGGCGGTCCGACCCGACCGTCCGATCGTGCTGACGGAGCGCGGCGACACCGTGACCGAGAACGCGCTCCTCGCGGCCGCCCGGCACGACGGCGTCACCGTCATCCGCAACGCCTCCTCCAACTACATGGTCCAGGACCTGTGCTTCTTCCTGGAGGCCCTGGGCGTCAAGGTCGAGGGCATCGGTACGACGACGCTCACCGTGCACGGCGTGCCCAGCATCGACGTGGATGTCGACTACTCCCCCTCCGAGGACCCGGTCGAGGCGATGAGCCTGCTGGCCGCCGCGGTCGTCACGGAGTCGGAGCTGACGGTGCGCCGGGTGCCCATCGAGTTCCTCGAGATCGAGCTCGCGGTGCTGGAGGAGATGGGCCTCGACCACGACCGCACACCCGAGTACTGGGCCGACAACGGCCGTACGCGCCTGGTGGACCTCACCGTCCGGCCCTCCAAGCTGGAGGCGCCCATCGACAAGATCCACCCGATGCCGTTCCCCGGCCTGAACATCGACAACGTCCCGTTCTTCGCGGCCATCGCGGCCGTCGCGTCGGGCAAGACGCTGATCCACGACTGGGTCTACGACAACCGCGCGATCTACCTGACGGACCTGAACCGGCTTGGCGGACGCCTCCAGCTCCTCGACCCGCACCGGGTGTTGGTCGAGGGACCGACCCGTTGGCGAGCCGCCGAGATGATGTGCCCGCCCGCGCTGCGGCCCGCCGTGGTCGTCCTGCTGGCGATGATGGCGGCCGAGGGCACGTCCGTGCTGCGCAACGTGTATGTCATCAACCGCGGTTACGAGGATCTCGCCGAGCGTCTGAACACGATCGGGGCGCAGATCGAGATCTTCCGGGACATTTGATGAGCGAATGCCGCCGCACCCCGTCTGACCTGCTGCTTAGCGGGTCAGGGAGGGGTGCGGCGGCATCTCTGGGACTTCTCTGGGACTTTGGGCCCGCGGCGGGCTACGCGCCACGCTCCACAGGCTCTGCCGACTAGGGCCCTTCTGATGGATCTACGCAGGAGAAGGAGCGGCGTTCGGTGCGTGCGATCGGCCTGCGGTGCGGAGGGTCATGTGGCGGAGCCACCTGGCCCTCCGCACCGTGCGGCGAGCGTGCGTGCCGGGCGTCGCGACGCTGCGTAGATCCATCAGAAGGGCCCTAGTCGCACACCCTTCTGTACGGCGCGTCCGGTACGTACGAGTTCCACTCCGCCCTCGTCAGGTCCTTGTTCGCGGCGCGGGCGCAGATCTGGGTGACGGCGCGGGCCGGGTCGATGGTGTACCGCTGGAGCGGGACGTGGCTGCCGCTGACGAGGAGGGTGGTGTTGTCGGGGCTGAAGGCGAGGGAGCGGATGGGCTCGCCGGGGGTGGGGAAGGGGTCGCCGAAGGGCTGTGTGGTGGTGGTGTCCCAGAGTTGGAGCGTGCCGGCGTCGCCGCCTACGGCGAGGGTGTGGCCGTCGGGGCTGAGGGCGAGGGCGCTGACGGCCTCGGGGGTGTCGCCGAGGGGGGCGGGGAAGACGTTGCGCAGGACGCCGGCCCGGCGGTGCAGTTCGCCGTCCCACAGGGCGACACGGCCGGTCCGGTCGCCCGCCGCCAGGCGGTGCCCGTCCGGGCTGAACGCCAGGGCGCTGACGTGGTCGCCCTGCACCAGGTCCAGCACGACGCTCCGCCCGGTGGTCCGGCGGGCGACCCGGTTGTCCCCGACGACCAGCTCGGTGCGGGGGCTGAGGGCCAGCCGGGCGCCGGCCTCGCCGGGCCTGGTGAGGACCCTCGTCCGGCGGCGACTCACGGTGTTCCACCGCTCGTTGCCCGGCTCGCCGGAGGTCGAGGTACGGGTGGTGAAAAGGGTGCGGCCGTCCGAGGTCAGGGCCAGGGCGGTCACCGTCGTGCCGGACTCGGTCGTCGCCAGGTCCAGCGCGCTCTGTTCGCGGTCGCGGGTCAGGTCCCAGACGGTGAACCGCTGGGGCGCGGAGCGGACGCCGGGCGCGGAGACGCCGTAGACGAACCTGCTGCCGTCCGGGCTGAACGCCATCTGCGGGACGGTGTCCCCCGCCGCGAGCGGCACCTTGTCGAGGGAGACCGGTGGGGGCGGGGACGGCAGGGTGCGGAGGAGACGGCCGTCCTGGGTGTCACGCAGTTCGAAGGCAAACCCGGTGCCGGTTCCGGTATCGGCTCGTTCCGCGGTGGCGAACGTCCGGCCGTCCGGGCTGAGCAGGACCCCGTCCATGGGCCGGTCGCGCCAGGCCGCGGTGACCGTCGTCGTCAGGTCGAGGGTGTGGACGGTGCCGCCTTCGAGGTAGCGCAGGACGGACGGGCCGGAGTCCCACGCGAGGCCGCCGTGCAGGTTCTGGTTGTTCAGGCGGTGGCGCAGGACGGGGGCGGCGGGGTCCGACAGCCGCCACACCCGGATCTCGTCGGCGGAGCCGGCCGTCGCCAAGAAGGCGCCGTCGCGGCTGAAGGACGCGTACCGCACGCCCAGGTCGCGGATCTCGGCGACCTGGCGTCCGGAGCGGATGTCCCACACCAGGACCCCGGTCTGGGAGACGGCGGCGAACCGGCCGTCGGTGCCGAACACCAGCGCCGAGTCGGCGCCGCAGCTGTCCTGGGCCCGCTCCCACGGGCCGGGCAGCGGCCGGCCGCCGGCGGTCTCCCGGACCTGCGGCGCCTTTCCGGCGGGGCATACGGCCACCAGCCGGTCGTCGGGGCTCGGCGCCACGTTCGCCGGACCGGCCTCCCGCGTCTCGAACAGCACCTCGCCGTCCACCACGGACCGCAGTCGTACGGCGTCGGGGCCACCCTCGACGTAACTGCGTCCGCTCGCGCCGAAGCGCAACTCGACGCCCGACAACTCGAATCCCGACGACTCGAACCCCGGCTCGGGTCGGCCGGGCGGCAGTGGCCCGCCGCCGGTCCACCGTGCGGTGCGCGTGTCCCACAGCCGTACGCCGCCGTCCGTCCCGGAGATCGCCAGCACCCGGGCGTCCGGGTCGGCCGCGAGCACCTCGCCCTCGGGCAGCCGGCCCGAGCCGGTGCTGCGGCGGGTGCCCAGGTTCCAGGTCTGCCAGGTGCGGTCGTCGACGCTGAGCAGGGTGCGACCGGAGTCGGCGAGGAACCGCTGGGAGCGGTGGCCCGAGGCGGCGTCGCTGAAGGCGTCCTGTTCAGGCTGGGTGAGGGAGCCGAGCAGAGTCCGGCGGGTTTCGGCCAACGGGGCGATCCGCCAGGCGGCGACGCCCAGCAGCAGGGCGGCCCGGGGGTCGGTGGTGCGCAGCCCTTCGGCGACGGCGGCGATCCGGCGGGCGGTGTTCTGCGTCCGCCGGCGCTGGTTGTCGTCGTGCTGCCGCCAGGCGGCCAGGCCGGTGACCAGCGTCATTGCGAGGACGGCCGAGAGGGCGCCGACGAGCTGGCGGGAGCGTCGGGTGGAGCGGGCGGCGGCCCGGTTCTCCGCCTCGCGGGCTTCGAACGCGGCGGTGAGGAAGGACCGTTCGACCGGCGCCAGAGCGGGGTCGCCGTCGTGGTCGGGAAACATCTCCTCGGCACGGGCCAGGCGGGTGCCCCGGTAGAGGGTGCCGGGGTCACGGCCGTGCGCCAGCCAGGCGCGGGTGGCCTCGGTGAGCTGCCGATGGTGGCGCAGCCGTTCGCGGTCCTGCTCGATCCAGCCGTGCAGCCGGGGCCAGCAGGTGATCAGCGCCTCGTGGGCGAGGCGGACGCTGTCCTCGTCGACGGTCAGCAGGCGGGCGCGGGCCAGCCGCTCCACCACCACCGGTGTGTCGGGGTGCGCGCACCACTTGAGGTCGGCCCGGGTGAACGGGCGCCCGGTGTCGACGGTGCCCCGCCCCGGCTCGACCAGCCGCAGCAGCAGCAGCCGGGCGACGGCGGCCTGGGGCGCGGACAGCTGCCCGTACACCTCCTCGGCGGTCGCCGCGATCGCGCCGTTCAGTCCGCCGGCCGCCTCGTACGCGGCCGTCGTCAGCATGCGGCCCTTGCGTCGCCGCCAGGTCTCCAGGAGAGCGTGCGAGAGCATCGGCAGCGCGCCGGGACGGTCGAGCACCTCGTCGACGATCGTCGTGGCCAGCGACCGCTCCACCAGGACACCGGCCGCCAGCGCGGGTTTCACCACCGCGTCCCGCAGTTCGTCCGCGGTCATCGGGCCGACCGGCAGCCCGGCGTGGCGCAGCGCGTCGGCCAGTTCCGGGTGGTCGGCGCAGCGCGGGTAGAAGTCGGAGCGTACGGCGATGACCACCCGTAGCCGGGACGCGGGGTCCCGGGCGGTCAGCAGCAGCTCGATGAAGCGGGCCCGCTCCGCCTCGTCCCGGCACAGGGTGAAGACGTCCTCGAACTGGTCCACCACCACCCAGCTCTCCGGCTCGCCCTTCGCCGGTGTCAGCAGATGCCCGTACGTCTCGGCCGGCCTGGCTCCGGGCGTGAGGATCCGCAGTACGCCCTCGCCCCCTGTCATCTCCCTCCTGACGCGGGGGAGGAACCCGGCCCGCAGCAGCGAGGACTTGCCGCTGCCGGAGGCGCCGAACACGGCCGCGAACCGGTGCGCGGACACCAGCCGGCAGAGCTCCTCCAGGGTCCGGTCACGGCCGAAGAACAGCTCGTGGTCGTCCGATTCGAACCGGGCGAGGCCCCGGTACGGCGCCGGCCCGTCCCCTTCGTCGTGGACGGGAGCGGCCGCGACCGCCGCCTCGGCCTCTTTCCAGCGCGCCTCCCACTCGCCGGGGTCGCCCCCGCAGGCACGCGCATACCCCTGGACGACCGCCCGGGAAGGCAGCCGCTCCCCGGCCGCCGCCTGCGACAGCGTCGTCGCGGAGAACCCCGCCTCCTCGGCCATCGCGCGGTACGACGGGCTGCCGGCCGCCCTGCGCAGCTCCCGCAACTCATGGGCGAGCTGCTGCACAGGACCGGCAGCCGGGTCGACGGGTCTTTCCGGACGCCCCATAGTTCCACCCATTCACACTGAGATCAGCTTGCACTTTCAAGCATCGAACCCTGCGCGCACGAGGTGAGGTGTTGATTACAGCTGCGGGACGCGCCGCCGAACAATCCCCCACCGCTTTCCCTGGTTGATTGCCCTGGTGAAAGTAGGTGCCGATCAACCTTCCGCTTGCCAGCGTCTGTCGCGCAGAGCCGGATCACCGGCGCAACACAGAGCAAGTGGAGAACCGCTGATGTCCCACGCCCCGAAGAAGTCGCAGAAACGCCGGAAGTCGCGCCTCGGCCGCCTCGGCAGGGCCGCGCTGGTCGCGGGCAGCGCCGTCGCGCTGACCATCGGTGTGACGGGCAGCGCGCACGCCGGCGTGCTGACCCCCATCAACGAGAGCACCACGCCCTTCCAGCGGAATTTCCAGCCGGTCTTCGACTACGACTCGGACAGCTGCTTCCCCGCCGCGGCGATCGACAGCAGCGGCAAACTCAACGGCGGCCTCGACGACAGCGGGTCGATCACCGGCCAGTGCCGCACGGGCCACCTCGGCAACGCCAACACCTACTCGCGGGCGAAGTGCAACAACGGCTGGTGCGGCATCATCTACACGCTGTACTTCGAGAAGGACATGAGCTGCTACGACTGCACCCCCAGCTCGCACCGCCACGACTGGGAGGCCGCCGTCATCTGGGTGCGGCAGGGTGCCGGCACACCGTCCTACGCGTCCGTCTCCGCCCACGGCGAGTACACGACCTCGTCGTGGAGCTCCGTCCTGAAGGACGGCGTCCGCCTCAAGGTCGTCTACCACAAGGAGGCCGACCTGTGGGGCACCCACTCCTTCCGCTTCGCCAAGTCCGGTGAGGGCGCGGAGGCGTGGGGCGACGGCGGCTGGGACTTCCCGCGTCTGGTCAGCTGGAACCAGTTCCCGGGCGGCAGCAACACCTGGACGCAGGGCCTGCAGGACCGTTTGAACGGGGCCACCTGGGGCAAGGCGAACTTCCCGCTGAAGAACGACCGCTTCGCCACCGAGCTCAGCCGGGCCAAGCCGTCCGGCATCCCCTTCGACCCGAACGGCGCCGGCTGATCCCGCCGCCCTGCCGCCCCGCTGAACGACGGGCCGCCGACGCGCACTCTCCAGCGCGTCGGCGGCCCGTCGCGCGGTTGCCGGTGTGGCTGAGGCCGAGGAGGCGCGGCTTCACCCACCGCAGCCGTACGGCCCCGGACTCACCCACACGGGTGACGCCCGGCAAGATCACTGCCGTTTGCGGCTGGTGCCAGCGTTCTTACCGGCACCCCATATTGACGGCCTGGGTGAAACGGGTGGCGACCATACGCTTGACGCCGTCGGCGGTCATGGTTCCCACCTCAGCACGACCCGGGTGCCGGTGCCGGGGGACGAATCCGTCCGGGCGCTGCCGCCCACGGCACTCATCCGGCCGTAGACCGATTCCCGCAGGCCGCGCCGGTGGGAGGGAACGGCCGCAGGGTCGAACCCGCGTCCGCTGTCGCAGACTTCGACCGCGACGCCCTCCCCGACGCGTCGGGCCGTGACCCGGGCAGCGCGGGTCTCCGCGTGTTGGGCCACATTGGTCAGGGCCTCGGCGCCCCCTTGCGACAGGGCTACCACGACTTCGTGGGGCAGGTCCAGCGGCGGCACGTCGAACTCGATGTCCAGGGGTGGGAGGCCGACGCGGCGCGTCAGTACGACGGTGCGCAGCGCGACATCCAGCGGTGCGGGGGCCTGCACCACATCGCGTGCCACGCCGGGATGCGCCCGCAGGTCTGCGATGACGGCCAGGTAGGCCGCGGCCCGCTCCGGCAGCGCGGCAGAGTCACGGGTGATGCTGCCGGTGCCCACCATGGTGAGCGTGGCGAGCACGGTGTCGTGCAACAGCCGCTGCTGGTCCCGTTCATCGGTGCAGGCGGCGGACCGGGCCCGCACCGACGCGCGCGCCGACGCCTGCTCGGACAGCGCGAGGTCCGCCCTACGCGCTCCATGCCGCAGCAGGACCATGACAGCGGCAGCGAGCAGCCCCTGGAGAACCAGGACGACGGAAGCCTCTCGTACGCCGGCACCCACCGCGTGGGCCGCCGCGATGGCGATCGCCGCGGCCATCGCCAGGGGCTGCCGCAGCATGAACTGCGCGATGAAGACGCCGGTGCCGGCGACCATGTCGATCCATCCCGAGCCCGCGCTCGCTCCCAGCACCTCGGCCGGGACAAGGTTGCCCTGCGCCAGGCAGATCGGCCACCCAGACGGAGCGGGCGGGCGGTGCGAAGCCGACCACGGCGACCAGGGCTGCTCCGACGGCACTGACTGCTCTCAGGACAGCGGACAGACGTGCGGACCTACGCCGGAGCCGGTCGCCGGCCTGCTGCGGCCGGGCAATGCGGGCAGCAACACCGCCGCGGACCACATCGAAACCGCCCGCCTGGCCCTCGCCCAGCTGCCGAAGAAGCACCGGCGCGGACGCCGCACGCTGATCCGCACCGACTCCGGCGGCGGGACGCATGAGTTCCTGAACTGGCTCACCCAGCGGGGCCGGTGGCTGTCCTACTCGGTCGGCATGGTCATCACCGAGCAGATTCACCAGGCGGTGCTGAAAGTGCCGGCTGCGGCCTGGACCCCGGCTGTCGAGCCCGACGGCGACATCCGTGACGGCGCCTGGGTCGCAGAACTCGCCGGGGACTGCCTGAACGGCTGGCCGGCCGGGATACGGCTGCTCGTCCGCAAGGAACGGCCCCATCCCGGCGCCCAGTTGAGGATCACCGACGCGGACGGGATGCGGATCACCTGCTTTGCCACCAACACCAAGAACACCCCGATCGCCGTTCTGGAGCTGCGGCACCGCCAGCGTGCGAGGGCCGAGGACCGCATCCGCGCCGCCCGCGACACCGGCCTGCGCAACCTTCCCCTCCACCGCACCGCGCAGAACCAGCTCTGGCTGGAGATCGTCCAGATCGCACTCGATCTCCTGGCCTGGATGCCGACGCTCGCCCTGACCGGGGCCGCCCGCCGGTGGGAGCCCAAGCGCCTGCGGCTGCGACTGCTCTCCGCTGCCGCCCAGCTCGTGACGACCGGCCGCCGCCGCATCATCCGCCTCTCCCGGCACTGGCCATGGACCGACGTGATCACCAGCGCGTTCGAGCGGCTGCAAGCCCTGCCGAACCCCGGCTGACCAGCGACAACGGTCTGCCCCGACGAGCACCCGTCAACCCGGAACAGTGGAACCCGGCGCCCACCCGACGCGACAGCCGGGCCACCCGCCTGCCCACCCACAGAAATCTCCGCCCGGGAACAAGCCGAAAGGGTCCGTCAGCTTGCTGACGAACCCTCATGCAGGGTCGGGGGCTGGCGCGGTGGCGTAGTACGTACGCTCCGTTTCCAGCCCCCGCCGCATCGAACCGTGCGTGCGGTTCTCCCGCACACGGCTCACCGACGCCGTTCACCACCGGCATTCGGCCTGCCCCGCCAGTCCCGGAAGGGTCTGGGTGCAACAACGGTTCCGTGCAGGGCGATCAGTCCCAGGGAGTCCTGGGCGGCGAAGGCAACCACCGCCCAGCCGAACTTTCTGGTGCGCCGGACCCGGCGCGCCGTTGTTGCGACGCACCGTCACCCACGCGCGCCTCAGGACGTCCCTGCGGTGGACCTTGTCCCCCAACGCGTGGAACCGCCGTCCGGGATCGGCCTTGGCCGCCCGGTAGAGCGCATGCTGCAAGGCTCGGACCGGATCCAGCTTCAGAGATCCCGACGTGGTGGAACTAGCCGAAACGGCACTCACCAAGCCCCTCCAGACAACCTGCACATCGACGAAGCAGGGCCCTTCCCTGGCCGGCGGTTGTGTTGTCCGCCGGCTCGTCGCGGTACCACGGCCGCCTCCGACGCCCACCCGGCCCGCGCCCACCTCCCGGGGATCACCCGGTTATAGGACGCGCAGCTTCCGGCGGCAGCTGTCCGCAGGCCGCCGGGCCGGGGAGGGCCTCCCCAGTTCCCGCTGTCACCGTCGCAACGTTCCATGCCCCATACGCCGGGGAGTCCCTCACGGCTGCAATTCCAGGATCTTCGCCGCTTCCATGGCCTTCGCCCTGATTTCGGGGGCTCGGCACTCCCTGTCCCCGCCCCGAGAGGCGGGCCTCTAACGACGCCGCAGGCTTCGCGTGATGCTACGGACCGCTGCTTTGCTCCCCCTTTACAGGGCTTTCGACACTGGGCTTCGACGCCGGGCGTTTCCCCCCGACGCCGCCAGTCTGCTACCGGGCCTGCTGGTGGGCGCGCGAAAGATCGAGGCTAGAGCGGCAGAAGAAGCCCACTCTGCCTCCGTCACCCCACTGCCCGGCCGAAGTCGATCGTGGAGTCGGCGCTGCGCGGCGGTCGGTGGCGCCGCATCTGGGAAATGGTCACTTGTTGTAGTTCACGGATGCCGAACAGTTTCTCTGGGTGGCGGTGTAAACCTCGCAG
>NZ_JBEOVF010000032.1:0-1641 GCF_040295365.1 Streptomyces sp. NPDC002838
TCGTGCCCCCCCGCCCCCCCGCCCCATTGCCTTCCCCGCCGGGCGTTCAAACGTCTCCCCCCTCTCACCCGGCCCCTTTCGGCAGCACCAGTCCGGCGCGGCCCGCCGCCTGCCCCCACGAGGCCGACGGGCTGCTGCTGAAGGCCGCCTCCCTCAGCGCCGGCGGACTGGTCGCCCTGCTGCTCTGCGTCGGCATGTCCTGGCGGATCACCCGCTCCCTCTCCCGGCGGCTGCGCGGTCTCAGGGAGGCCACCCTCGGCCTGGCCAGGGAGCGGCTGCCCGACGTGGTCGAGCGGCTGGACCGGGGCGAGACGATCGACGTGGACCAGGCGGCGCCAGAGCTGGACTACGGCTCGGACGAACTCGGGCAGGTGGCGCAGGCGTTCAACACCGCACAGCGCACGGCGGTGGTGACCGCCGTGGAGCTCGCCGACACCCGGCGCGGCTTCCAGAAGGTGATCCTGGGCATCGCCCGGCAGAGCCAGAACCTGGTCAACCTCCAGCTCAGCCAGCTGGACGCGCTGGAGCGGGAGCACCAGGACCCGAACGTCCTCCAGGGCCTGTACCAACTGGACTCCACGGCAAGCCAGCTGCGCCGTTACGAGGAGAACCTCGTCATCATCAGCGGCGAGCAGCCGCGACGCAGCTGGACCGAGCCGGTCGCGCTGATCGACATCCTGCGCAGCGCGGTCGGCGAGGTCGCCGAGTACCAGCGGGTGGAGGTGCACACCGACGAGGAGGTGTGTCTCGCCCCGCCCGCGGTGGCCGACGTGATCCACCTGCTGGCCGAACTCATCGACAACGCCACCGCGTACTCCCCCGCGTCCAGCCCTGTCGGGGTGCGGGCCGGGATGGTCGCCAAGGGTCTGGCCGTCGAGGTCGAGGACCGGGGTCTCGGCATGTCCGAGGAGGACTACGCCTCGTTCAACGCCCAGTTGGCCGAGTCGCCGAAGTTCGACGTGGTGGCGCTCGCCGACGACCTGCGGCTCGGAATGTTCGTGATCTCCCGGCTCGCCAGACGGCACGGCATCGCCGTCACCCTGCGCTCCTCGCCGTACGGCGGAACGACGGCGATCGTGCTGATACCGCACGACATCGTGGTGCCCGAGCCCCCCGACACCGGCACCGCGGACCCGAAGGGCACGGAAGGCGCGAAGCGTAAGGAGCATACGGAGGGCAAGCAGGACACCAAGGGCTCCGAGCCCACCCGGACGTCCCGCCCCCTCCCCACCCCTGTCTCCGCCCCCGCCCCCGCTCTCGTCCCCCGCTCGGACGGGCTCACCCCGCTGCCCCGCCGGGTGCCGCAGACCAGCCTGGCCGTCGAGCTGCTCGACGAGTCCCGGCCGGCCGCCGAGGACGACTGCGACGACTTCACCGCGGAACGCGCCGCCTCCTCGCTCGCCGGCTTCCAGCGCGGAACGTTCCGGGCACGGGACGACGAGCAGGCACCGGACGACGAGCAGGCACCGGACGACAAGCGGGCGCCGGACGACGAGCAGGCACCGGACGACAAGCGGGCGCGGGACGACAAGCGGGCGGGGTACGACGAGCAGACGGGGTACGACGAGCAGACGGGGTACGACGAGCAAGTGCCGTACGACAAGCCGACACCGCACGACGAGCAGTCACCGCACAACACGC
>NZ_JBEOVF010000032.1:1739-120961 GCF_040295365.1 Streptomyces sp. NPDC002838
GCAGACGCCGCACGACCAGCAGTCACCGCACAACACGCAGACGCCGCACGACCAGCAGTCACCGCACAACACGCAGACGCCGCACGACCAGCAGTCACCGCACAACACGCAGACGCCGCACGACCAGCAGTCGCCGCACGACGAAGACAGACCGGCCGCACCGGACGTCCCCTCCCCGGACCCGGCCGCCACCACCTCGGCTCCCCACACCGACCGCTCATGAAGGACACCGCCATGACACGCGCCACCCCCGCCACGCACACCCAGCTCGACCAGCTGCTCACCGGACTCGTGGACCGGGTCGCCGACGTGAACCAGGCCGTCGTGCTCTCCGAGGACGGACTGGTCGTCAGCAAGTCCACGGGGTTCCTGCGCGACGACGCCGAACGGCTGGCGGCGACCGCGTCCGGGCTGATGAGCCTCAGCAAGGGCGTCAGCATGGACTTCCGCGGCGGCCCGGTGCGCCAGGCGCTCATCGAGATGGCCAAGAGCTACCTGATCCTGACCTCCGCCGGGCCCGGCGCCCACCTCGTCGTGCTGACCGGACCGAACGCGGACGTCGGCGTGGTGGCGTACCAGATGAACATGCTGGTGAAGAAGATCGGCGAGCACCTGAGCGCGGCACCACGGCCCAACGTGGGCCCCATGCCCGCCTCCGGCGAGTGAGGTGAGCGGAAGCGACGCGGCGGGCCGTCTGGTACGGCCCTTCGCCCTGACCGGCGGACGGACCCGCCCCAGCCGCGCCGACTTCACCCTCATCACGACGGTGGCCGCGGTGGATCCGCCGCCCGAGCGGGCCCCCAGGCCGCAGCCCGAGCAGGCACGGATCCTGCGCCGGTGTGCCCGGCCGGTCGCCGTGGCGGAGCTCGCCGCCCTGCTCGACCTGCCGGTGAGCGTGATGGTGATCATGCTCTGCGATCTGCTGGAGGCCGGTCTGATCACCGCCCACCCGCCGCATCCCGTCACCCGCGCCACCCCGGACCTGGAACTTCTGCAGAAAGTGAGGGACGGCCTTGGCCGGCTGTGACTCCGCCACCCGGGAGAAACCCGAAGCACCCGACACCGTCAAGATACTGATCGCCGGGGGCTTCGGCGTCGGCAAGACCACGATGGTCGGGTCCGTCAGCGAGATCGTGCCGCTGCGCACCGAGGAACCGCTGACCGTCGCCGGTCTGGACGTCGACGACCTGGCCGGCATCGAGGACAAGCGGGCCACGACCGTGGCCCTGGACTTCGGCCGGATCACGATCAGCGAGCAGCTGGTGCTGTACCTCTTCGGCACCCCCGGCCAGCAGCGGTTCTGGTTCATGTGGAACGACCTGGCCGTCGGTGCGCTGGGCGCCGTCGTCCTCATCGATGTCCGCAGACCTCAGGCGAGCTTCGCCGCCGTGGACTTCTTCGAGCGCCGGGGCATCCCCTTCGTCGTCGGCGTCAACGGCTTCTTCGGGAAGCATCCGTACCCGCCCGAGGAGATCCGGGAGTCCCTGGCACTGCCGGAGCACGTGCCGGTGCTGCTGTGCGACGCGCGCGAGCGCGGGTCGTGCCGTGACGTACTCATCGCGTTGATCGACCAGTTGATCGCCGCGGCAATCAAGGAATAGACCCCGCCCAGGAGCAGCTCCGCCTACTCGTCGGCATCTCCGGGCATCTCCGGGTCGAACGGGAACAGGGGCCGACGGACGCGGTGGTGGCCGAGGCGGCGGGGGCGAACGACCAGCGGGCACCCGGTGCGGGTCCTGCCCGCACTGCTGGGCGGGGACGCGGTGGCGATCGGGGCGGCGGCGCGGGCGCGGGCGGAACTCGGTCGCGTACGCGGCCGGGTGGCGGGAATCCGCCAAGGCTGACCGTGTGATTGACGGGTGCTCGAGGCTCTCCTACCTTCTGGTCGATTCACCGAACTCTGTTCGGTATATCGACAGGATCGATCAGAAGGCCCGCCCCCACCTGGAGAACCCATGACCCACCCCACCCGCAGACACATCCTCGGCCTGGCCGCGACCGCCCCGCTCGCCGCGACCGGCATCCTGGCACTCGGCGCGGGAACCGCCCACGCCGCCGACTCGGCGTACGTCATGGGCTACTTCACCGAGTCCACGACGATGCTCGAGGCCGACTACGGCCTCCACCTGGCCGTCAGCACCGACGGCCTGCGCTGGATGCCGCTGAACCAGAACAACCCGGTGGTCACGCCGACCGGGGGCGCCGGAGGCCTGCGCGACCCGTTCATCCTGCGCAAGCAGGACGGCACCTTCGTCGTGCTGGCGACGGACCTGAAGGGCACCGACTGGACCCGCGACAGCGTCTACATCCACGTCTGGGACTCGGCCGACCTGCGGACCTTCACCGGCTACCGGCTGCTGAAGCTGCACGACATGACGAACACGCACAGCTGGGCGCCGGAGGCCTTCTGGGACGCCGGCCGCGGCCGGTACGGCATCCTCTACTCGTCGGTGAACAGCAGCGGCCACAACGTGATCATGGTGAGCTACACGACCGACTTCCGGACGACCGAGAGCCCCCAGGTCTTCTTCGACCCCGGTTACGACGTCATCGACGGCAACCTCACCGTCGGTGTGAACGGCGTCAACTACCTGTACTTCAAGCGGAACCAGACGCTCGTCGGCGCACGGTCGACCTCCCTGAACCCGGGCAGCTTCACCGCCTTCAGCACGCCGGTCTCACACGGCGGCACCGAGGCGCCGACGGTGGTCAAGTCCCTGACGTCCAACACCTTCTACTTGTGGGGAGACACCTACGCACCGAACGGCGTCTTCTACGCCTGGCAGAGCACCAACCTCGCGGCCGGCACCTGGACGGCCCTCGACCAGCGCCTCTACACCCAGCCGCTCAACTCCAAGCACTGCGGCATCCAGCCGATCACCTCCACCCAGTACGACAACCTCGTCGCGAAGTGGGGCACCCCGGCCTGGAACCGGCTCAAGTCCTACAACTTCCCGGCCCGTTACGTCCGGCACAGCAACTACGCCGGACGGATCGACGAGTACCCCTTCGACCCGTACACCGACTCCCAGTGGAAGCTGGTGCCGGGCCTCGCGGACTCCTCGGGCGTGTCCTTCCAGTCGGTCAACTTCCCGACGCGGTACCTGCGGCACTACAACTACGAGCTGCGGCTGGACGCGAACGACGGCACATCGACGTTCGCCGCGGACGCCACCTTCCACCGGGTGGCGGGGCTGGCCGACAGCTCCTGGTCGTCGTTCCGCTCGTACAACAACCCGACCCGCTACATCCGGCACGCGAACTTCGCCCTGCGGATCGACCCCATATCGACCAGCACCGAGCGGCAGGACGCCACGTTCCACGTCGGGTACTGACAGGGGCTTCTACAACTCCGCCAGTACCGCCGGCAGTTCGGCCGCCGTCGCCACGTCGCCCACCGAGAAGGAACGCGGCCAGCCGCTGGGGGGTGTCGTGGACCCAGGAGTCCTGCGAGGAGGGCGGACGGGTGGCCAGCCGGGTGATGGGGGCGGAGGACGACAGGACGTCGTAGAGCGCCTCGCGAAGCGCGACCCGGTCGCCGGCGGCGTCGAAGGCACGGATGGCGCACCGTCGCACCAGGCGTACGGGAAGACGGGCGGTGGGGCTGTTGTAGAGAAGATTGATCACCTCGCCGGTGATCCACGCCTGGCGAGTGGTGCGGTCGACGGCCTTCTGGAGACGACGGCCGCACCCGGGCCGTAGCCGCCCCGGAACTCGTCACGGAGCGCAGCGGCAGCCGCTGCTGCCGTCGGCATGCCTTGAGCCAGTACGGGGTTGGAGGTGCGGGCGGCATCGCCCGGGACCACGAAGGCGTCGGGCCGGCGACGCGTCCGTCCGGTGCGGTGACGACGCTGCCAGCGCATGCGGCGCGTGAGGTGGACGGGGCCCACCGGTTCGCACCGGTCGATGAAGTCGGCCAGGAGCGGATGGCGTGCCCCGCGGGCGAAGTCGGCGAGCCCTTCCGTACTGGCCTGGGCGCTTCCTGGGGCGCTGCCGTGGGCGCCGAGGAGGGTGACCGTCCACTCCCCGTTCTCGATCGGGCACACGGTTCCGCCGCGCAGCGGGCCGGCCGCGAGAAGTCGGGCATGATCCAGTGCACGGCGGGCCGGGGGCCGTTGGTTTCGTCTCGGCTGCGCAGGATCTGGCCGGCGTAGCCGGTTGGCCAGTCGACCACGCTTTCCGGGATGGGGGCAGGCCCGGTTCGGCCAGCCAGTGGCCTGCCCGGGAGGCTCCCAGCGGGGCCTTGCCTCTGGCCCCGGCTCAGTCGCCGTGCAGCGGTGGATGCTTCCCGGAGTTGACTGAGGCGGGCTTCGAGTTCTTCCACGCGGTGTAGAAGGGCTTGGACAGCGGTGAGGAGCACGCCGTTGGCGTCGATGAGGGGGATGGCGTGTCCGTCGGCGGACAGGCCGATGAGGGCCTGCCAGTCCTGGGCCATGGGGCCGAGGTGGCGGACGTGGTCGGGCTCCCAGTGGTAACGCCAGGTGCTGATGGGCAGGGCGGCGACGGCGTCCAGGATGCGGTGGCCGTTGACGGGTTCCGGCGGGCCCTCGCCGGGCGGCGGGGACCCGCAGGGAGTGGGGTGGGTCATCGGCTCCAGTCCACGGGGAGGATGTCCCGCTTCAGCCTCCGGTCGCTGAGGACACCGCCCAGGCCGCCGATAGAGCCGATGTCGATGATGCCGCTGGTGGTGTCCTGGCATTCCTGGGCCTGGGCGGCGGGGGTGGCGAGCTGGTCGGCGTTGGCGTGGATGCGTTCGGCCAGCGGGGTGGCGGGCTCGGTGGGCTGGTCAGGGGCGGTGCTGGGCATGGGCGAGGATTCCTTCCATCAGGTCGATTTTGCCGGTGCGGCAGTAGGTGGTCTCGGTGGCGTCCAAATGGCCGGTCTCGAAGTACTTGTTGGCCGCCTGCCCGCCGCGGCAGTAGGCGAAGTAGTCGCAGGCGTTGCGGCAGGCGCGGACCCCGTTGAGGGCCTCGGCCACCCACGGCACTCCCGGAGCCTGGGCCACCAGGCGGGCCAGCGGAGTGTGGAGCACGTTGCCGGTGATGAAGGGGCCGTGTTCGGGGTGGGTGAAGCCGGCCAGTTCCGGGCCGATGGGCACCACGTCCCCGTTGTGGCAGACCATCGGCAGCGGCGACAGTTCGCGTGCCGCGCGCTGGAGGGCATGGCCTGCGAGCTCGGCCCTGATGTAGCTGTAGGCCTGGGCGAACTCGCGCACCCACAAGGCGGGGTTGGCCTGCCAGCAGGCGGCCAGCTCGGCCCAGAACGCCACCACGTGCGCGCTCGGGCGCTGCCCGGGAAGGGTGTGGACGCCCTTGCGTTCGGCCAGGTTAACCCCCAGGCTGCGGCAGCCGACCTCAAGGGCGAAGGCGTACAGCTCCCGCGCCGTCTGCGGGGTGGGATCGCTCACCACGGCGATCATGCCGAAGTCGATGCCGGCCGCGCGTAGCTTGGCTGCGCCGCGCAGCGCGTGGGCGGTGCTGTCCTTGCCGCCGCGGTCGGTGCGGGCGGCGTTCGCCGGCCCGGGGCCGTCGATGCTGATGTCCACGACTACGGGCCAGGAGGCGAACAGCTCGCACCAGGCGTCGTCGATGAGGGTGGCGTTGGTCTGTACGGCGTGTATCACCGGATGCGTCTCTTCAGGCGCGTTGGTGGTGAAGCGCTCCAGGAGGCGGCGGAAGTGGGGCAGGCCGACGGCCAGGGGTTCCCCGCCGTGCCACACCACCCTTACGGGGTGCGAGCGGGCCCACTCATGCACGCCCGCGGCGACCGCGTCGGCCACCTGCAGCGGCATCCGCTTGGCCACCGCGCGCTCGGGCAGGTAGCAGTAGGCGCAGTCCAGATTGCACAGGGTCGTCGGCTGTACGAGCACCGTAGCCGCCGACGCAGCCAGCCGCACAGGGGGCACCGCCTCGTCGTCGGTCCCGGTCGCTGTGTCCAGCCCGGTCGTCGGTGTACGCATACCGTGACGTTCGCATGCACTGCGGCAGACCGCATACGGAGGGCGACAGCCAGGTGACAAGCGGACGCTCGGATGTCGGAATAGGGGGCGGGTCTACTGGAGCCCGCAGCCGCGCAGGGTCGCCGCAGGTGACCCTACGGTCACGGGGTACGGCGCTGTCGTGCGGGTCGACGGGGCGACGACCAACTCGGTGTCCGGGTCGTGGTCGATCTGCGGAGGGCCGGCGACGATCATGGCGGCTCGGGCCCACGGCTGTTCTCGCAACATGAACGGCAGTTCCTCCAGCAGCCAGTTCGCCACGTGCTCCAGCTGCTCGGGGGAGTCACCGTCGCGGACGGCCAACAAGCGGCTCAGCCTGCCGGGGCCGCCGCGCCGCTGCCCCGGGGCCAGGACGCACGGTTCCTTGACGGTCTCCTGGCCGGTTTTGGCGTTGATCCGGGCGATCAGCTGCCTTCCCAGCAGACGCAGGTGGGTGGCATGGGCCGGGGAGACGGGCAGCAGGTCCAGCTGCCGGGTGGCCGGCTCGTAGCGCACCGGCTTCACCTTGCCGGCCAGTTCGGGGGCGACGGCCGCCCACTGGTCGATGACGCTGCCCGCCGCGGTCGGGGCTTCCCAGACCCGCTCGGTCACGAGACTGTCATTCGCCGCGGCGAACGTGATCGGATCACGCCCGCCACTGCGCCGCGACGGCCTCGGCCCGTGCCGCGCCCGTAGAGGCGGCCCACGGCGGCCAGGCGCTGCGCGGTGTGCCCGGAGCGCCGGGCCCGCTCGTATGCCTCGGGAGGCACGGTGGGGACGGCGGTGCCGTCGGCGAGCCGGACGAGCGTGGCGACGTCGAGGTTCGTGCCATCGAGGACGGCGCGGGTGCCCCCTGCCAGAGGGGGCACCCGCGCCGGTCCGTCCGCTGTCATGCTGCGGACGTCAGGTCAGGCCGACCGACTTCAGCCAGGCCTTGGCGACGTCCAGCGGGTCCTTTTTCTCCAGCTGCACCTGGGTGTCCATGTCCAGCAGCGACTTGGTGTCCAGCTTGGCCGACACCTCGTTGAGCGCGGCCACGCCCTCCTGGGAGAGGCCGGACTTGTACACCAGCGGGGTCACGTTCGCGAAGCCGAAGAGGTTCTTCGGGTCCTGCAGGACGACGAACTTCTCCTTGGTGATGGTCGGGTCCGTGGTGAAGATGTCCGCGGCCTGCACGGTGTTCTTCGTCAGCGCCGCCTGGGTCAGCGGACCGCCCGCGTCGAGGGCCTTGAACGACTTGAACTTCAGGCCGTACTCGGCCTCCAGCCCCACCAGACCCTGCTGCCGGGTCTGGAACTCCGGCGAACCGCCGATGACCAGCTCCGGGGCGATGTCCTTGAGGTCCTCGAGCGTGGACTGGGCGGTCAGGTTGTACTTCTTCGCGGTCTCCGCGTTGATGCTGACGGAGTCCTTGTCCTCGGCGGGCGCCGACTCCAGCAGCGTCAGCTTCGAGTCGAGCTTGGCCTTCGCGGCCGCGTTCACGGCCTCGACGGACTTCTGCTCCGCCTTGGGGTCCAGGTAGGCGAGCAGCGAGCCGTTGTACTCGGGCAGGACCGTGATGGAGCCGTTCTTCAGCAGACCGTAGGTGGTCTCGCGGCTGCCGATGTTGGGCTTGTAGGTGACCTTGACACCCTTGGCCTTCAGGGCCTCGCCGTAGATGTCGGCGAGCAGGATGCTCTCGGCGAAGTTGTTCGAGCCGACGACAACGGTGCCGCTGTCCGCCTTGTCGTTCGCGAGCGGGTCGGACGTGTCGTCGTCGGAGGAGCCACATCCCGCCAGCAGGGCCGTGGCGGCGGCGAGCGCGACGGCGGCCACGCCGGGGTGTCTCCTGAAGGACCTGCTGTGTGGGGCGGTAGAAGTCACGATTCCCGTTCCGGACTCTGGGGGTTCATCTGGGGGTTCATGGGGCCCGCGCCAGTGCGCTGCGAAGGCTCTGCGAAAGCACTTACGCTGATCCAATCCAGCGAGTTCTCGGTCAGTCAAGAGCAGCCTGGTCACCAATTGGCCTCAATGCGTGGTCGCTTGTGAAGGAAGGACGAAGGGCCCGCCACCGAACCCACCGAACACGCGTCGGGTTGTAACGGATTCTTGACTGAGGGTGGCGCGATCGAGTGTCCGAAGAGACTGTAGTCTCGCCGAAGTTGGCGCCGGTCACAGTGGCGTGCGGGGGCCGCAACGGTGTTGTCTTGCACCAGTGACATCACACTCGGTGTCGTTTCACACTTGCCTCGGTGCCCTGACCCAGCACCGGCCCGTACCGATCAGAAACGGTCACGTGAGTTCCTCGAGTTCCTCGCGCGCCGTGAGACACCCACGAAGGAGGCCTGGTGTCCACGAATGAGGTGGGCGCACCCGCCGAGTCGACACCGGCACCGTCACCGGTCCGCGGTGGCATACGGGGGTTCGCCGACCGCTGGCCGTTCCGCCGCAAGCTCAACGTCCTGGTCGGTGTGCCGCTCGCCGTGGTCGCCGCCCTGCTCGCCTACCTCATCGCCGACCAGGTGGGCCAGGCCCGGGACGCGGACGCGGCGGCCCAACTGGTCCGGGACAGCGCGCAGGTCGCGGAGCTCGTGGACCTGGTGGAGACCGAGCACCAGCAGGCCATCCTGCTGTCCGTGCGCTACGAGGCCGCCGGCCCCGGCACCCGCCCCTCCACCGCCGAGTACCGCAAGGCGCAGGCCGCGGTGGACACCCAGGTCGAGAAGGTGCGCGAGACCTTCGGCGACCGGCTGCCCGACACCGAGGCGCAGGCCCTGAGAGAGATCAACGGCCTCAGCAGCCTGCGCGACACCGTCGCGCAGGGCTATCTGCCCGCCGACAACATCGACCCGGCCTACGCCAACGCCTCCCAGGGGCTGATCGACGGCCTCGGTCTGGACCACAACGCGGACCTCGCCGGCACCTTCACCGGCAGCCTGCTGGACTCCCTGCTGCGCGCCGACGCCGCCCACAGCGCCTTCGAGACGGCCGTCTTCTCCGCGCGCACCGGTGACAGCAACGCCCTCATCGAGTTCATCGGCGCGGTCGGCGCCGAGAACGAGTACACCCACCAGGCCGACCGCTTCGCGCGGTTCGCCAGCGAGGCCCAGGCCGCCGAGCTCGGCGGCATCGAGCACAACCCCGCCCAGGCGACCATCGGCCGGCACTACGCCGAGCTGCAGATCGACCCCAGCAATCTCCAGGCCGGAACGCCCGAGCGGATCCGCGAGGCGTTCAACGAGGCCCTCGCCTCCTACCCCGCCTACCGCGAGCAGTCCCAGACCCGGCTGGAGATCACCGCGTCGCTCATCGACCAGATCGCCGACCGGGCCGACCACGCCTCCAGCGACGCCGCCTGGCGCGCGATCCTGCTGCTGGGCCTGGCGCTGTTCGGCTTCGTCGTCTGGATCGCCTTCGCGGTGCTGGTACGGCGCTCGGTGGTCCGGCCCGTGCAGGCCCTCACCGGCGCGGCCCGGCAGGTCGCCGACGTCGCCGGCCGTGAGCTGGCGCGGGTGGCGGACGACGACGCCGAGGACGACGGGCCGCCCCGGCTGCGCGAGGTGCCGGTCAACGCGAAGGACGAGATCGGCGATCTCGCGGAGGCCTTCAACCACGTGCAGACCACGGCGTCCGCGCTGCTGGAACGCCAGGTGCTCAGCCGCCGCAACGTCGCCGAGATGTTCGGCAACGTGGGCCGCAGGGTCAGCAACCTGACCACGCGGCAGCTTGCCCTGATCGACGCGGTGGAGCGGGGCGAGACCGACCCGGCGCTGCTGGAGCGGTTGTACAGCATCGACCACATCGCGGTCCGTCTGCGCCGCAACGCCGACAGTCTGATGCTGCTCGCCGGCATCCGCGAGACGGTCCTCGACTCCGGCCCTCTGGCGCTCACCAACGTCGTACGGGCCGCGCTCGGCCAGATCGAGGGCTTCCAGCGGGTCCGTCTGAGCGCCGCGACCGAGGCCATGGTGGAGCCCGACATCATCGGCGACCTCACGCTGATGGTGGCCGAGCTGGTGGAGAACGCGGTGTCGTTCTCGCCCGCGGGCAGCCCCGTGGAGGTGACGGTCAAGAACGACGCCGAGGGCGCGCTGGTCGTGGTCGCCGACCACGGCCTGGGCATGAGCGCCGAGCGACTCGCCGAGGAGAACGCCCGCCTGATCCGCCGCGAACGCCTGGACGTGGTCCCGACGAAGGTGCTGGGCCTGTTCGTGGTGGGCACGCTGGCGCGCCGCTGGGAGGTGACCGTGACCTTGTCCCGCACGCCGGGGGGTGGTGTGACGGCCGAGGTGTCCATCCCGTCGTCTCTGCTGCTGACGATGAGTCCGGTGGCGGTTGCCTCCGGCGGTTCGGCGGTGGCGTCGGGGGCGGTCACCGCGGCCGGTCGGGCAAGCTCCGCCGGCGCACCGGCCGCAGGGACGGCAGCGCTCGGTGGAGCGTCCGAAGAGGGCGGCACACCGGCCACCGAAACGGGGGCCGCTACCCCGCCGACAACGGCCGAGGGCGTGACCGCGGCCTCGGCCGCGTCGGCCACCGCCTCCGGCTCGCGCTCGGCGGTCCTCGCGGACGCCGCGGTCCCGGGCAGCACCGGCTCGGCCGACGACGAGCCCCGGCCGCTCCCCCGTAGGCGCCCCCGGCGAGACACCGCCCCGACCGACGGCTCTGCCTCACCCACGCCGGCCGCGACCGGCCCCGACGGCGCGACGACCCCCGAATCCCGCCCCACCGAAGCCCCGTTCATCCCCAGGGCCCGCACCGGCGAGACGCCCACGCCCGCCCAGCCGCCGACCGGCGCGGGCGTGCCCTCCGACGATCCCTCCGGCTCCCGGCCCCTGCGCCGCCGTGTCCGTGGAGCCACCCTCCGTACGACCTTCGGCACCGACCCCGACCAGCAGGCCCCCCGCCGGGCCGCGCCGCGCCCCGCCGACGCGGACGCCGTCCGGGCCGCCCTCGACGAGTTCGAGGCGGCCGTGGAACGCGCCCACCGCGACAGCGCGAACGGCGCCGGAATCGGCGACAACAACGGCACCAGCGAGAACAGCGACGGCTACGACGGCGTAGCCACCCCGCACGACCAGAACCACTCCCCGGAAGGAGCGGAGCAGTGAGCACGTCGAATGGTGACACTCCCGAGGGAGGCACCACGCCGGCCGAACTGCAGGCCGCCGCAGCCGACTTCACCTGGCTGTTGAATCGTTTCGCGACCGAGACGGCGGGCGTCGTCGACGCCATCGCCGTGTCGTCGGACGGGCTGCTCATCGCCGTGTCCGAGCTGCGCGAGCACGCCGACTCCGAGCGCCTCGCCGCGATCGTCTCCGGCATCACCAGCCTGGCCGCCGGCGCCTCCGGCAACTACGGCCTCGGCGGCCTCAACAAGGTCATCATCGACCTGGAGGGCGGCCACGTCCTGGTCTCCGCGATCGGCAGCGGCGCCGTCCTCGGCGTCGTCACCGACAAGGAGGCCAAGCTGGGCAACATCGCCTACGAGATGACGCTGTTCGCCAACCGCGCCGGTACAGCGCTCAGCCCCCAGCTCGTACTCCAGCTGAAGAACAGCGTCGGCGCCGCGTCGAAGCGCTGACCGGGCGCCGCCCGACCGAGGAGGAAGACACACAGCCATGGCGGACGGCCGCACTTCGACAGGTGCCGGCGAGGACGGCAGCACGCCCCCGGGCCAGGACCCGGTCGGCCCCGTCCCCGCCGTACGGCCGTTCCTGGTCACCGCCGGCCGGGTGGCATCCAGCACATCCGGCCGGACGATGCCCGTCGAGACCCAGGTGGTGGCCACCACCGACGGGCTCGAGGCGCTCGACCGGCTCTCCTTCGAACAGCACGACATCGTCGCCGCCTGCCGGCGGCCGCAGTCCATCGCGGAGATCGCGGCCCGGCTGCGGCTGCACCTCAACGTGGTCCGGGTCCTCGCCGAGGACCTGCGCACGGCGGGGCAGTTGACGGTGCACGTGCCCGACACCGGCGCCACCCATGACGCATCCGTCCTGCGAAGGGTTATCGATGGCCTCAGGGCCATCCCCGACTCCCGAGGGGTACTCCGTGACACCGACTGAACCGGCCACCCTCCCCGGGGCCGCGCAGGCCGCGGCCGTACGACCACCGCTGCCGGTCAAGATGGTGATCGCGGGCGGCTTCGGGGTGGGCAAGACCACCGCCGTCGGCTCGATCTCCGAGATCGAGCCGCTGACCACCGAGGCCGCCATCACCGAGGTGGCGGCGGGCGTGGACGACCTCAGCCACACCCCGCGCAAGACCACGACCACGGTCGCGATGGACTTCGGCTGCATCACCATCGACCCCACCCTGAAGCTGTACCTGTTCGGCACGCCCGGGCAGGAGCGGTTCGGCTTCATGTGGGACGACATCGTCGAGGGCGCGGTCGGCGGGCTCGTCATCGTGGACACCCGCCGGCTCGACGACTGCTACGCGGCCGTCGACTACTTCGAGCACAAGCAGATCCCGTTCGCGGTGGCCGTCAACGCCTTCGACGGCCACGTCAAGCACACGCTGGACGAGGTCCGCTGGGCCCTCGACGTCAACGACCGCGTGCCGCTCGTGGTGTTCGACGCCCGAGAGCGCGGCTCGGTCCGCGACGCCCTGCTCGTCGTACTGGAACAGGCCCTGGCGCGCACCGAGGGGTGATGTACGAGGAAGGGGCCGGGGAAACCCCCGGCCCCCACCGTCAGTTGCTCCTGCGCACCCCCGGCGACACCGCGACCCGGTGCACCGCCCAGAACAGTCCGAGCGTCACCAGCGCCATCACGGCGACCAGGGTGGCGCCGCCGACGACCTTCTCGTAGTTGCGCTGGTAGAGGCCGTCGACGATGTAGCGGCCGAGGCCGCCGAGGGAGACGTACGCGGCGATGGTGGCCGTCGAGACGATCTGGATGGCCGCCGAACGCAGGCCGCTGAGGATCAGCGGGAGCGCCACCGGCAGTTCGACCTGGAGCAGGACGCGGCTCTCCTGCATGCCCATGCCGCGGGCGGCGTCCACCGGGGAGGGGTCGACGGAGCGGACCGCCTCGTAGGTGGTGACCAGGATCGGCGGGATGGCGAGGACGACCAGCGGGATCATCACGGGCAGCAGACCGAGTCCGAGCACGACGAACATCAGCACCAGCAGGCCGAAGCTGGGCAGGGCCCGGGCGGCGGTGGCGATGAACGCGAGCGCGTTGCCGCCGCGGCCGGTGTGCCCGGTCCACAGGCCCACGGGCAGGCCGATTCCGGCGGCGATGGCGAGCGCCAGGAGGGAGTACCAGACGTGCTCCCACAGACGGGTGGGGATGCCGTCGTAACCCTTCCAGTGGGCGCTGTCGCTGAAGAAGGCGTTGATGAAGTTCAGGACGTTCACCGGGCTGCGTCCTCCAGGGCGAGGGCGGCCGGGTCGGGCCGGTCGGCCTTCGGTTTCGTGGGCCCACCGCGCGGCATCCAGGGCGTCAGCAGGACCCGCACGCCCACCAGCAGGGCGTCGATGAGGATCGCCAACACGGCCGTGGTGACGACGGAGTTCACCGCCAGTTCGGGCCGGTGGTAGAACATCGCGTCGGCGAGCAGGTTGCCCAGCGCGCCCTGGTTGCCGATGAGCGTGCCGACGCTGACGAGGCTGATACTGGAGACGACCGCGATGCGCAGCCCCGCGATGATGGCGGGCACCGCGATCGGCAACTGCACCTGCACGTACCGGCGTACGGGGCCGAAGCCCATGGCGGTGGCCGCGGCCAGCGTCTCCTGCGGCACCGACCGCACGCCGTCCACGATCGCCGGGACCAGCACCACCAGGCTGTAGACGCCCAGCGGGATCATCACGGTGAGTTCGGTCTGGCCGGTGTAGTCGATGAGGACGACGAAGAAGGCCAGCGAGGGGATGGCGTACAGCACGGTCGTCACCCACAGCACCGGCGGGTACAACCAGCGGAAGCGCACGCACAGTTGGGCGAGCGGCAGGGCGAGGATCAGCCCGGCCAGCACCGGCAGCAGGGCCTCCCGCAGATGCAGTCCGATCAGACCGAGCCAGCTGTGCTGGAGGTCGCTGGGGATGTCGAAGAAGCCGCTCATCGGGCGGCCTTCGCGACCTTGTCCGGCGTACGGCCGTCCGCCGTACGCCCCTCCGCGTGGGCGCCGCGGATCGCCTCGCCGATGGTCTGCTGGGAGACGACCCCGGTCGCCCGGCCCTCGGCGTCCACGGCGACGGCCCATCCGGTGGGCGAGAGCACCGCGCAGTCGAGCGCGGCCCGCAGCGAGTCCGTCCCGGCCACGAACGGCCGCCCGTACGGCAGGAGTTCCTCCCGCCTGATGTCCCCGGCGGTCAGCCCGTCCGGCTCGCTCCAGCCGAGCGGCTTGCCGTCCAGATCCGTTACGAGGAGATAGGGGGCGTCGGCCGTGTCGCGGGCGGCGATCTGCTCGGCCGTGGAATCGATCGCGACGATCGGCGCGGTCAGCAGCTCCAGACCGGCGGAGGGGAAGAAGGACAGCCGCCGGATGCCGCGGTCGGCGCCGAGGAAGTCCTCGACGAAGGCGTCCGCGGGGTGGGACAGCAGCTCGGCGGGCGGCGCGAACTGGGCGAGCTTGCCGCCGGTGCGCATCACGGCGACCATCGTTCCCAGCTTGACGGCCTCGTCGATGTCGTGCGTGACGAAGACGATGGTCTTGCCCAACTCCTCCTGAATACGCAGGAGTTCGTCCTGCAGGCCCTTGCGCACCACCGGGTCGACGGCCGAGAACGGCTCGTCCATGAGCAGCACCGGCGGATCGGCCGCGAGCGCCCGCGCGACACCGACGCGCTGCTGCTGTCCACCGGACAACTGGTAGGGGTACCGCTTGGCGAGCGAGGCGTCGAGGCCGACCCGCTCCATCAGCTCCCGCGCCCGGGCCCGTGCCTTCTCCTTGCCCCAGCCGAGCATGCGGGGCACGGTGGCGATGTTGTCGACGATCGTGCGGTGCTGGAAGAGCCCGGCGTTCTGGATGACGTACCCCATGGACCGGCGCAGCGTGTTGACCGGCTGCCGTGTGATGTCCTGGCCGTCGAGGAGGATCGTGCCCTCGCTCGGCTCGACCATCCGGTTGATCATGCGCAGGGTCGTCGTCTTTCCGCAGCCCGACGGCCCGACGAGGACGGTGATCGAGCGGTCGGGTATCTCCAACGAGAGCCGGTCGACCGCCACCGTGCCGTCCGGGTACCGCTTGGTGACTGAATCTATCCGTATCAAAACGCCGAATACCCTTCGGGTCTGGCTGAAGTCGCCCGCTCTCGGCCGGGTTCTGTCTGTGCGGGCCGTTGCCGGGAGAGTCTAGACGGCTTGTGTTGCGACCGTGGCGGGCGCTTCCTCGGGATCCGTCGGGGGCGGGCTGTGGGCGAGCTGTGAGTTCGCTGATTCTCATGCGCCCGCCCAGGACGGTTGTCCCCGGCACCGGGCCGCCCCAACCTCCGGAGGCGGACCGGCCGCTCGTACGAAGAGGCTGTTCACCGGCGCCCCCGAGGAACCGCACTGGGCCCGCCCCGCCCTGTGGGCGATCCTGCTGCCGGCCACGTCCTGTACGCCTGGAACCTGTCTTCCGTCACCGGCAACAGCTTCTACAACGCGGCCGTCTACAGCGGCACCATGAGCTGGAAGGCGTTCACGGTGATCTCCATGGGCGGCTGGTCCGGCACCGACGAGGCGATGACCCTCGCCAAGCTCAAGCGCCTGGTGCGCCTGCACGCCTCCGACGTCGGCTGAGCCGACCTCTCATCCACCCAGGGCGGGCTGCCGTTTGCGGCCCGCCCTCTGCCGTGAAACCGCGGTGAAGCCGCGCCGGATCGGTCAGCGTTCGATCACGCCGCCGCGGACCGCTCCCCCGCGACCGGAAACCCGGGCGTCCGCAGCACCTGGCGATGCGCGTCCACCGCGAACACCTCGCAGCCCTCCAGACCGGCGGCCCAGTCGACGCCCTCGGCGCCCATCGCGAACGCCGCCGTGGCGACCGAGTCCGCCTCCGTCAGGGCCGGGGCGACGACGGTCAGGCTGAGCAGGCCGGTCGCCGGGCGCCCGGTGCGGCCGTCGATGATGTGGTCGCCGCGCTCGTAGCACGCGGAGGTCGCCACCGCGCCGTCGTTGAGGTCGAGGACGGTGCACAGTTTGTCGGCGTGTTCGGGGTGCCGTACGCCGACCCGCCAGGGGCCGCCGGCGGCGACCACGTCACCGCCGGCGTTGAGGCAGAAGCGCGTCGCCCCGGCCGCCGTCAGCAGCTGAGCCGCCCACTGCACCGACCAGCCCTTGACCACCGCGCAGGGGTCGAGGCCGCGGTCGGGCAGCCGTACGTCGAAGGCGCCGCCGGTGGCGATCCGGTAGTGCTCGCAGAGGTCGAGGACCTCCCGCAGATCCGCGCTGAGCTCCGTCAGCTCGCCCCGGTCCAGCCGGGACACCTCGCTGTCGGGCTTGAAGGGGCTGAACCGGACGTCGACCTCGCGCAGCCACGCGAAGACCGCGTCCACGGCCGACTCGGGGATGCCCTCGTCGTCGATCCGCAGCGACACGGGGAAGCCCATGACGTGCTCGACGCGCCGCACGGTCAGGCGCCCTTCGCGTCGAGGGCGGCCTGGAGGGACTCCCGGTAGCCGTCGCTGGTGATCGTCGCGCCGGACACGGTGTCGATGTCCGCGCTCTGCGCCTCCAAGGTCTCCGCGATCAGCTTCGGCACCGCCGCCGTGGTCTGCGGATGGTTCGGCTGCTGGAGCATCTTCACGGCGGTGATCTTCTCGCCGTCGAAGGTGACCTCGACCTGGACGGGGCCCTTCTCGGTGTCGACCGTCGGGCCCGCGACGACCTGCGAGGAGCTGCCCGGGGCGGCGGACGTGGAAGGGGCGGGCGCGACGACCTCGGTCGTGGACGTCCCGCCGATCGACGGTTCGTAGCGCCAGACCGGGATCAGGCCCGCGACGCTCAGGACGAGAATGGGTATCGCTCGTTTCACGGTCTCTTCCTCATCCCGCCAGGCTGAAGCGCTCGAAGTGGATCTGCGGCTTGGGCACGTTCAGCTCGCGCAGGCTGCCCAGCACCGCGTTCATCATGGGCGGCGGTCCGCACAGGAAGACGTCCCGGTCGGCGATGTCAGGCACCAGCCGCGCCAGCTCGCCCGGCGCCAGCTTGTCGGGGACGGGCGGGCCGGTCACCAGGTGCAGCTCGGCGCCCTTGGTGAGGGCGAGGTCCCGCAGCTCGTCGTAGAGGACGGCGTCCCGCTCGGTGGCGACGCGGTAGATGACCACGGCGTGGCCGTGCAGCTCCTCAAGGAGCGCCCGGATGGGAGTGACCCCGACGCCGCCGGCGATGAGCACGGCCTCCGGCCGGGTGCGGTGCATCGCGGTGAAGGCGCCGTAGGGGCCCTCGGCGAAGACGCGTGTGCCGACCTTCACGTGCCGCAGGGCGGCGCTGCCGTCGCCGGCCGCCTTGGCGGTCAGCCGCAGGGTGCGGCCGTCGGGGGCGGCCGACAGGGAGAAGGGGTTGGCCTGCCACCAGCGGTCCCGGGTCAGGAAGCGCCACAGGAAGAACTGGCCGGCCCGCGCGGGCATCCGGTCCAGGTCGCGGCCGGTCATGTAGATCGAGACGACGTTGTCGGACTCGGGGACGACGGCCGTGACGCGCAGCTGGTGGCGCCAGTTCCGCCACAGCGGAAGCACCAGCCGGCCCACGATCACCGAGCCGAGCGCGACGCCCCACACCCCATACCAGTACGACGTGGCCACGGAGGACGAGGCGAAGGTCGTACCGACCGCGACCTGGTGGGTGAAGGCCAGCACGACCGCGACGTACGTGTACAGGTGGATGAAGTGCCACGTCTCGTACGCCAGCCGGCGCCGGGCGTAGCGGCCCGAGACGGCGCCCACGACGAGGATGATCGCCAGCGCGACGATCGCGCGGAGCACGCCCTCGATGGTCTCGGCGAGGTCCACGAGCTGGTTGACCGGGTCCAGGTTCGAGGACTCGGCGTAGCCGAAGACGATGAAGACGGCGTGGGCGAGCAGCGTGAACAGGAGGCCGAAGCCGGTCCAGCGGTGCCAGGAGGTCAGCCGGTCCATGCCGATGCGGCGGTCGAGCCAGGGCAGGCGGGCCACCAGGATCAGCTGGAAGGCCATCAGGAGAGCGCCGTACAGACCGGCCAGCCGGCCCAGCACGATGAGGGTGTTCGAGGCGAACCCGGCCTGGGTGAAGAAGTAGGTCACCACGGCCACGTTCGCGGCCAGCACGGCGTACAGGCCCGTGCGGGCCACCACCCTGGGGCGTGTTATCGCCGTGGGGGGCGCAGGGGGCGATTGGACGGCAGTCACGGGACGAGCTCCTTGATCGGGTCCGGGGTACTGAGCTTCTCCGGAGAGAGCTGTCGATTTACTGTCGTGCGACTTTCAAGTACTTATCGATGTGGCCACGGCGGTGCCCCGGGCTCCGGCATCGGGGGTCCGGTGACGCACTATGAGCGGGTGGAAAAAGTACGACTGCTCGTCGTGGACGACGACCCGCCGATCGCCGACCTCGTGGCGACGGTCGCCCGCTATGAGGGCTGGGACGCGGTCACGGCGAACTCCGGTGAGGAGGCGCTGAGCCGCGCCGCGGAGTTCCACCCGGACATCGTGGTGCTCGACCTGATGCTGCCAGACCTCGACGGTTTCGGCGTGCTGGACCGGCTGCGCCGCTCGGGGACGATGGTGCCGGTGGTGTTCCTCACCGCCCGGGACGCCGTCGCCGACCGGGTGGCGGGGCTCACCCGGGGCGGTGACGACTACCTGGTCAAGCCGTTCGCGGTGGAGGAGCTGATGGCCCGGCTGCGGACCGTGCTGCGGCGCAGCGCCGGACCCGGCTTCCAGCGGTCGGTACTCCAGGTGGCGGACCTGACGATGGACGAGGACACCCGTGAGGTGCGGCGCGGCGAGAAGCTGCTCACGCTCACCCCCACGGAGTACGAGGTGCTGCGCTATCTGATGCGCAAGTCGCCGACCGTGCTGACCAAGGCGCAGATCCTGGACCACGTGTGGGAGTACGGCTTCGGCGGCCGTTCGAACGTCGTGGAGCTGGTCGTCAGCCGGCTGCGCCGCAAGCTGGAAGGGCCCGACGACAGGGAGCCGCTGATCCAGACCGTGCGGGGCTTCGGGTACGTGATCCGGCAGGCCGCCGAGTGATCGGCCGGCTTCGGCGGACGTACCGCAGGATGCGCCTGGGCACCCGGCTGGCACTGGGCCTGGGCGCCCTTTCGCTGGTCGTGTTCGCCGTCGTCGGCACGGCTCTGACGACGTACATGCGGGACTACCTGTCGGCCCAGCTCAACGATCAGTTGAGGCTCGCCCAGATCGCCCAGTCCAAGAGCATCACGGACAGCGGCACGCTGGGAAAGCGGTACTACCGCTGGTACTACGCCGTGTACGACGTGTCGGACGGCGCAGCCATGCTCCGCAAGCCCGAGAACGCCGGTGACGTGCCGAAGGACGTCGACGAATTCACCTCTCTGGCCCGCGCCCAGGCGGGCTCGGACTCGGAGCTCCTGCGCACCGAGCACCTCGAGGGCGAGGGCGTCTACCGGCTGCGCTCCTGCGAGGTCGAACCCGGGGTGGTCCTGGTGAGCGCCGCGCCCATGGACGGCATCGACGACACCGTCACGCAGCTGATCACGATCCAGGCCGTCACGTTCGTGCTCGCGCTGCTGGCGCTGGTGATCTTCGGCCGGAAGATGCTGCGGCGCGGTCTGAAGCCGCTCAGCGACATGGCCTCCACCGCCCATGGCATCACCTCGCACAACCTGACGGAGTCGGCGGCCCGGCTGCCGCTGCGCGCGGACGGCCGGGACGGCGGCCCGGAGGTGGAGGAGCTGCGCACGGCGTTCAACACGATGCTGGAGCACATCGACGACTCCCTCGCCGTGCGCGCGGAGGCCGAGCAGCGCCTGCGCCGCTTCGTCGCGGACGCCTCGCACGAGCTGCGCACGCCCCTGATGTCCGTACGGGGCTACGCGGACCTCTTCCAGTACGCCGCCGCCAACGCCCCCGAGGAGCGCGACAAGCACCTGGCCCGGCTGCGCGCCGAGGCCGCGCGGATGGGCGTCCTGCTGGACGACCTGCTGCTGCTCGCCCGCCTGGACGCGGCCGAGGTGGACGCCCCGCTGCGGCTGGTGGAGGCGGATCTGGTGGAGCTGGCCGAGGACGCGGCCGACGCCTTCCGCGCCGGCCACCCGGACCATCCGCTGACGGTGCGGGCCGGTGCCGAGCCGCTGAAGCTGCGCCTGGACCCGCAGCGCATCCGCCAGGTCCTGGACAACCTGCTCACCAACGCGGCCGTGCACACCCCGGCGGGCACGCGGGTGACCCTGACGGTCTCCGTCGAGTCCGGCAGGGCCCTGGTGCGGGTGGCGGACACGGGCCCCGGCATCCCGCCCGCCGACCGCGCCCGCGTCTTCGACCGCTTCTACCGCGTCGACAAGGCCCGCAGCCGCGACCGCGGCGGCAGCGGCCTGGGTCTCGCGGTCGCGAGCTCCCTGGTCCGGGCGCACTGCGGCAGGATCGAGGTGAGCAGCCGGCCCGGGGCGACGGTCTTCACGGTGGCGCTGCCGCTGAGCCCCGCGAGTCTTACGAAGCCGTGACGTGAGGGGCGCGGCCCGGTCGTCCGGGCTGCTCACGGCTCTAGCGTGAGCGTATGCGTGTACTGGTCACCGGCGGTGCCGGATTCATCGGGTCCCATGTCGTCGAGGCGCTCCGGGCCCACGGGCACGAGCCCGTCGTGTACGACGTCCGGGCCGAACCGGCGGCGGACGTACGGAGCCCCCATTCGGTCCGCAACGCCCTGACCGGCGTGGACGCCGTCTGCCACCAGGCGGCGATGGTCGGCCTGGGCGTCGACTTCTCCGACGCGGCCGAGTACGTCTCCCGCAACGATCTCGGTACGGCCGTGCTGCTGACCGCCATGGCCGACGCGGGCGTACGACGGCTGGTGCTGGCCGGGTCGATGGTGGTGTACGGGGAGGGCAGGTACGACTGCCCACGGCACGGGACCGTCCGGCCGGGACCGCGTGCCGTCGCCGACCTGGACGCGGGGCGCTTCGAGCCGGTCTGCCCGCAGTGCGGGGCCGAACTGGCGCCCGGGCTGGTCGGGGAGGACGCCCCGGTCGATCCGCGCAACGTGTACGCGACCACCAAGCTCGCCCAGGAGCACCTGGCGGCGGCGTGGGCGCGGGCCACGGACGGCTCGGCGGTGTCGCTGCGCTACCACAACGTGTACGGGCCGGGCATGCCCCGCGACACCCCCTACGCGGGCGTCGCCTCCTTCTTCCGCTCGGCGCTGGCCCGCGGCGAGGCCCCGCGCGTCTTCGAGGACGGCCGCCAGCGGCGGGACTTCGTGCACGTACGGGACGTGGCCGCGGCCAACGTGGCGGCGCTGGAGGCGAGTTCGCGTCCGGGCGCGCTCACGGCGTACAACACCGGCAGCGGCGAGCCGCACACGGTCGGCGAGATGGCCCGGGCGCTGGCGGCGGCGTACGGCGGTCCCGAACCGGTCGTCACCGGGGAGTACCGGCTGGGGGACG
Organism: Streptomyces sp. NPDC002838; assembly: GCF_040295365.1. Classification (NCBI taxonomy): domain Bacteria; kingdom Bacillati; phylum Actinomycetota; class Actinomycetes; order Kitasatosporales; family Streptomycetaceae; genus Streptomyces; species Streptomyces sp. NPDC002838. The sequence goes on from NZ_JBEOVF010000032.1 coordinate 23,245, forward strand.
TACGGCACATCACGGCGGACTCGGCGCGGCTGCGGGCGGAGTTGGGGTGGAAGGCGGAGGTGGGCTTCGCGGAGGGGATGCGGGAGTTCGCCCGGGCGGGGCTGCGGGGGGACTGAGGGGTACGGCGCCCTGGGTGCCGTACCCCCGCGCTCATACCTCCGCCGTCGGCAGCGTCACCTCGAAGCGGCAGCCGCCCGGGATGTTGCGTACGGTGGCCCGGCCCTGGTGGGCTTCCACGATGCCCCGGACGATGGCGAGGCCCAGGCCCGCGCCCGCCGGAGGCGTCCGGGCGTGCGTGCCGCGCCAGCCGGTGTCGAAGACGCGGGGCAGGTCCTCCTCGGGGATGCCGCCGCAGCCGTCCGTGACGGACAGGACGATGCCCTCGGGCGAGCGCTCGGCGGCGATCGCGACCGTACCGTCGGTCGGGGTCCGGCGGATGGCGTTGACCAGCAGGTTGCCCAGCACCCGGCTCATCTCCTTGCCGTCCACCTCGACCGGCACGGGCTCGACCCGGCTTCCGACCAGCCGTACCCCGTACTCGCGCGCCAGCGGGTCGGCGCCCGCGAGGGCGTCGCCGACGAGGTCGTACAGGGATATCCGGCTCGGGCTCAGCGCCAGCGCCCCCGCGTGGATGCGGGAGAGCTCGAAGAGGTCGCCCACCATGTCGTTGAGGCGCTCCACCTCCGTGCGGATCTGCCGCAGGTAGCGCTGGGGGTCGGCCGCGACGCCGTCCTCCAGGGCCTCGGACATCGCGCGCAGCCCGGCGAGGGGGGTGCGCAGGTCGTGCGAGATCCAGGCGACGAGTTCGCGCCGGGAGGTCTCCAGGGCGCGTTCGCGTTCCCGGGACTCGGCGAGCCTGGCGCTGGTGGCCTCCAACTCGCGGCTCAGCGCGGCCAGTTCGGCGGTCGCCGGGCCGTCGGGCGAGGTGAAGCCGCCGCCGTCGCCGAAGGAGCGGGCGGCGAGCGTGAGGGCCCGGCTGCGGGCGACGACCCAGCGGCCCAGCAGCAGCGCGGTGGCCAGGGAGACCACGGCGGCCATGGCGACGACCATGGTGACGACCTTCAGGTCGTGCGCGGACAGGAACATCGCCTGCGCGACCGCGAGGGTGCCCGCGAGCATCGCGGTGACGGCGACGGTGGTGACCACGGCGAGGTGCGCGACGACCGAGCGCCGCCGGATGAGGAGCAGCACCCACGCGCCGAGCAGGCCGGCCGTGGCGGCGCCGAGGAAGGCGAAGAGGGCGATGAGGAGGGTGTCGCGCACGGTCAGGCCTCCTCGGGGGTGCTGTCGAAGCGGTAGCCCACGCCCCACACGGTCTGGATCAGCCGGGGCCTGGCCGGATCGTCCTCGACCTTCCCCCGCAACCGCCGGACATGGACGGTCACGGTCGACAGGTCGCCGAAGTCCCAGCCCCACACCTCGCGCATCAGGTCCTCGCGGCTGAACACGCGGCCCGGGTGGCGCAGAAGGAAGGCGAGGAGGTCGAACTCGCGGATGGTGAGGGCGAGTTCGGCGCCGTGCTTGGCGGCTCGGCGGGCCGACGGGTCGACGCTCAGCCCTGCCGCACTCAGGACGCCGGACGGCTGGGCGGGACGGGAGCGGCGCAGCACGGACTCCACGCGCAGGACCAGTTCGCGGGGGCTGAAGGGCTTGGTGACGTAGTCGTCGGCGCCGACCTCCAGGCCGAGGATGCGGTCGTCCTCGTCGCCGCGCGCGGTGAGCATGATGACCGGCACGGGTCCGCGCCCCCGCATCCGGCGGCACACCTCGAGGCCGTCCATGCCCGGCAGCATCAGGTCCAGGACGACGAGGTCCGGCCAGTGCGCGGCGGCCCGGGCGAGCGCGTCGGGGCCGTCCCCGGCGCGGTCCACGACGTATCCGGCCCGGTCGAGGTACCCGGAGACGACCTCGGCGACGGTGGGGTCGTCGTCCACGACGAGGACCCGGGCCCCGGCCTGCGCGTACGGCTGTTGCTGCTGCTCCATGCCGCCAGCCTCGCACCCTCCGCGCCCGCGCGCGGCCCCCCACCCCTGACGTCCTTGTTTCGTAAGGAGCCGAAGTCCGTTATGCCTGTTTCGCGCTCGTAGGGTGAGAGCCGTGACGACCTCTTCCGATCCCGTTCCATGCCCCACGTCCGTGGACGTCGTACTCCCCTGTCTCGACGAGGCCGAGGCGCTGCCCTGGGTGTTGGGGCGCATCCCGCCCGGCTGGCGGGCGCTCGTCGTGGACAACGGGTCCACGGACGGCTCTGCCCGCATCGCCCACGACCTCGGCGCGACCGTCGTGCGTGAGGAGCGGCGCGGTTTCGGCGCCGCCTGCCACGCGGGGCTGACCGCCGCCACGGCCGACGTCGTCTGCTTCTGCGACTGCGACGCCTCGCTCGACCCGGCCGACCTGGTGCCGTTCGTGCGCGAGATCCGGGCCGGGGAGGCGGACCTGGTCCTCGGGCGGCGCCGCCCGCAGGCCCGCGGTGCCTGGCCGCTGCACGCCCGGACGGGCAACCTCGCCCTCTCCCGCCTGCTGCGCCGCCGCACCGGCCTGCGGCTGCACGACCTCGGCCCGCTGCGCGCCGTGCGGCGCGAGCCGTTGCTCGCCCTCGGCCTCACGGACCGGCGCAGCGGCTATCCGCTGCAGATGGTCGTCCGCGCCGCCGACGCCGGCTGGCGCATCACCGAACACGACGTCCCGTACCGCCCGCGCGCCGGCGCCTCCAAGGTGACGGGCACCTGGCGCGGCACCTGGCAGGCGGTACGGGACATGAGCCGCGTGCTGGCGGAGAAGGAGGTATGTACGTGACACCGTCGACCACGGTCCTCGTCATCGCCAAGGAGCCCCGCCCGGGGCGGGTGAAGACCCGGCTGACACCGCCGTTCACGCCGGAGGAGGCGGCCGCGCTCGCGGAGGCTGCCCTCGCGGACACCCTGGACGCCGTGGCGCGCACGCCCGCGCGACGCCGGGTCCTGGTCCTGGAGGGCACGCCGGGCCCCTGGCTGCCGCCCGGTTTCGAGGTCGTACGGCAGTGCGCGGGCGGCCTCGACGAACGGCTGGCCGCGGCCTTCGCGGGCTGCGACGGCCCGGCCCTGCTCATCGGCATGGACACACCCCAGGTGACCCCGGAGCTGCTCACGGTCGACTTCGCGGACTGCGACGCGTACTTCGGTCCCGCGGAGGACGGCGGCTTCTGGGCGCTGGGCCTGGCCGAACCGGACCCCGCGCTGCTGCGGGGCGTGCCGATGTCGACGCCCCACACGGGTGCCGCACAGCGTGCCCGGCTCGCGGGACTGCGGGTACGGGACCTGCCACAGCTGCGGGACGTGGACACGGCGTACGACGCCGACCTGGTCGCCAAGGCGGCACCCGGCGGCCGCTTCGCCGCACGACTGTCCCGACTCACCACGGCCGAGGGCCGATGAGCACGATCCGGACGACGACACCGCGGATCCCGAGGCAGCCGGGCACGGAGACGGCGGACCGCCGAACGGGGGTCGCGACGGAGACGGATGGGCGGTGGCCGGGGTCCGCGACGGACACCGACGAGCGGCGGCCCGGGCCCGAGCGGGTGGGGGACGCGACGGAGACGGATGGGTGTTGGCCGGGTGCCCCGACGGACGCGGACGGGCGGTGGCCGGCCACCCCGACCGACACGAACCAGCGGTGGCCAGATGCCCCGACGGACCCGAGCGGGCCAACGCCGGGCGCCCCGGTCGACACCGACCGGGCGTGGCCGGGCGTCCTCGTCGACGACCGCCCCTGGTCCGCCGACCCCTACTCCGATGCCCTGCGCACCGGCCGGGGTCCCCTCTTCCTGCGTCGGGACGACGGCTGGCTGCTGCCGCTGGAGGTGGAGCGGTGGTGTGCGGACGCCGACGCGGCCGACCTTGGGGTGCTGCGGCGTTGCGAGGGGGCGGTGCTGGATGTGGGCTGTGGGCCGGGGCGGCTGGTGGCGGCCCTGGGCAGGCAGGGGCGGCGGGTCCTGGGCATCGACGTCAGTGAGGCGGCCGTGGCGTGCACCGTGCGGCTCGGCGGCCAGGCGCTGCGCCGCTCCGTCTTCGACCCGCTCCCCGGCGAGGGCCGCTGGGGCACCGCCCTCCTCATCGACGGCAACCTCGGCATCGGCGGCGACCCGCGGGCCTTGCTCGACCGGATGGCCCAACTTCTCGTGCCCGGCGGCCTGTTGATCGCCGAGACGGTGCCGGACGTGGACCTCGACGAACGCGTCCAGGTCCACGTCACCGACGCCCGAGGTGCCGCCGGCACGCCGTTCCCCTGGGCCCGGCTCGGCACGCCGGCCCTGCTGCGGCACGCGGGCCGCGCGGACTGGCGTGCCGTCGATCAGTGGGCGGCCGGCGGACGTTCCTTCGTCGCCCTGCGCAGCCGCAGCACCAACAGCACGGCGGAACCGCCGAACAGCGCGGCCGTCAGCAGCAGCCAGCGGGTGAGATAACCGTCCGTGGACATACCGGTGACACCGGCGTAGCGCCCCGCCACCCGCCCGCTGATCAGCGGGAACCACACGAGCAGGAGCAGCCCGGAAAGGGCGGCGGGCACACGGACGTACCCGACCCCCTCGCGGCGGGGGCCGGCCGCCCTGACCAGCGCGCGGTCGAGCGTGCCGTACACCGGTAGCAGCACCAGATCGTGGAGCAGGGCGGCTCCCACGAACCACAGCGCGACCCCGAACCAGTCCCCCTCCAGCAGCCGGACGCCCGCGTATGCGGCGAGGGCGAACGAGCAGATGAGAAGGAGCAGTTGGAGGGGGCTGCCGAGGGGGATCCTGGCTCGCATCACAGGTTTCCTCACAGGTCTCCTCACAGGTCTCCTCACAGGTCTGGTCATAGGTCTTCTCACAGCTTTCCGAACGTCATCCGGGCCACCCATTTGGTGTTGAGCACACCGGGTGCGGCCGGCACGATGATCCGGGCCGGATGGCCGTGATCAGGGGTCAGATCCTCACCGTTGACGAACAGGGCGAGCAGGGAGCGCGGGTCGGCGACCTGGTTGGCGCGCAGGGCGGCCCGCCGGAAGGCGCCACGCCGTTGCAGCGACTCGACGAAGACGTCGGGCGGATCGTCGTACCCGACGAGGGCGGCGAGATCCCGCAGCCGTACCCCGCGCCACCACTGGTCGGAGGTCGACCAGCCCTCCACGCAGGCGATGGGCAACGCGGCACTGTGCAACGGGAGTTGAAGCAGATCGGCGCGGCTGAGCCGAACGGTTCCGGTGCGCCCCTCGACGACCAGCCGCCAGGCCTCCTCGCTCGTCTCCGCCGCCCTGATCCCCGCGTACGCGGCCGTCTTGTTGATCTGGAAGCCGGACGGTCCCCCGCCCGGTTCGGCGCCGCCGTGCGGTGCGAGGAGTGCGGTCCTGCGCAGCGCCCCGTCGAAGTTCTGCCCGACCGTGGTGACGAAGAGCAGCAGCGAGCCGCCGCCGACCAGTCCGAGGGCGCCACGCCGGGACACGGTGGGCTCGGCGGGCTCAGGAGACGTCAACTCGCTTTTCTCTTCCCTCAGTTCACGCAGATTGCGCAAGGCCGCCGGCGTCTTCAGCACGGCATGCACGACGAACGCGGCGAAGAACACCCAGGCGCCGTAGAAGTGCAGCGGATAGAAGGAGCCGGGAAAGATGTAGTCGAGCTGGACGTTGAGCACGCCGGTGACGAACTCGAACAGCGCGCCGCCCACCAGCAGCAGCAGCGAGATCCGCTCCAGCGCGTGCGCGACCGACCGCGCGGGCGGCAGCGTGAACAGCTTCGGCACGACCGACCACAACTTGGCCAGCAGCACGGGAATCAGCACGATTCCGAGCGTGACGTGGACGCCTTGGTTCAGCCGGTACAGCCAGTGCGGGTCGGTCGGCCAGGAGAAGAGGTAGAAGCCGAGGATCCCCTTGTCCGGGGTCTTGTCGTTCACCCGCGACAGGTCCGGGTTGTAGGCCGCGTACGACAGCAGCCCGGTCACGAACAGCACGGTGATCCCGCCGAGCAGCACGACGCCGAGCACGGAGGTGAACCAGGGGCCGCGCAGGGGACTGCGCCAGAACGCGGGCGAGAAGGGAGAGCGTGCCATGCCCCGACCGTAGGCCCGCGCCACCCCCGCGGCGGGTCCTTGAACCATGACGAAACTCTGACGTTCGCCCTTGTCAGCCGTCCGGACGAGCCCCCGCGGCCTAGCGTTTCCGCGTGAACCGCGATCTGAGACGTGACCTGTACGCGGCCCTGGCCGCCGCGCTCCTCGTGACGGCCGCCATCGTGATCGGCACCGTCATCCAGCACCGCTACGGCACGCTCCGCGTCGGCTGGCCGCCCCTGCTGGCGACCTGGGAGCCGCACGTGGGCCCCGGCACCCCGGCCGCGCTCGCCGTCGCGATCGCCGTGGTGGCGTACGGTCCTTCCCTCGCCGCCCGGCTGCCCTGGCGGACGCTGCTCCTCGCCACCTGGGGCGCCGGCATGGCCTGGACGTGGTCCCTGGCCCTGGTCGACGGCTGGCACCGGGGCATCGCCGAGCAGTTGACGACCGGGAGCGAATACCTCCGGGTCATCCACCGTTTCCAGGACATCACCGCGACCCTCCAGGGCTTCAACGACCACATCCTGATCGACACACCCGACAACTGGCCGGCCCATGTCGCCGGGCATCCCCCGGCGGCCACGCTCACGTTCGTCCTCCTGGACCGGATCGGCCTGGGCGGCGGGGGCTGGGCGGGAGTCTGGTGCATCACCGTCGGCACGACGGCAGCGGTCGCGGTCCTGCTCACCGTGCGCACCCTCGCCGACGAGTCCCTCGCCCGCCGAGCGGCCCCCTTCCTGGTCCTCGCCCCGGCCGCCGTGTGGGTGGGCACGTCCGCCGACGGCTACTTCGCGGCGGTCACGGCGTGGGCGGTGGCGTTCCTCGCGCTGGCGGTGACGGGACGCCGGCCGGCGTGGACCGGTCTCGCCTCGGGACTGCTGTTCGGCCTGACCATGTACCTGTCGTACGGCCTCACCCTGTTCGCGGTGATCGCAGCCGCCGTTCTCCTCCTGGGCTCGAACCGATGGCGCCCGCTCCCCTTCGTCCTGGCCGGCTTCCTGGTCGTCCCCGTCACGTTCACCGCCATCGGCTTCGACTGGTGGGAGGCGTACCGGCTGCTGGTCCGCCGCTACTACCAAGGGGCGGGCGGGGTACGGCCGTACGGCTACTGGGTGTGGGCGAACCTGGCGTGCACGGTGCTGATCGTGGGCCCGGCGACAGTGGCGGCCCTACGCCGAACCGCCGTGAAACTCACCCACCGCCGCTCCCGCCCCGACGTCCGCCTCGGTGTCCTCGTGCTCGCGGCTCTCCTCGCCCTGCTCGTCGCCGACCTGTCCGGCATGAGCAAGGCGGAGACGGAACGGATCTGGCTGCCGTTCGTGATGTGGCTGCTGCCGGCGTGTGCGTGGCTGACGGGAGTGCGGGGGTGGCTTGTCGGGCAGGCGGTGCTGGCGTTGCTGCTCAACCACCTGTTGTTGACGGGCTGGTGACGGCACCGTCTGGCCGGCCTTGACGGCGGGCAGCTCGGCGTTCTCCCAGCTACCCCGAGGTCCTTGTCGAAGCGGGCTCTGGCGTCGGTGGCCTTCTTCGCCTTCAGGTCGGCGCCGAGGGACTCGGCGAGCCGGCCGGTGCGTTGAAGCGGCTGGAGCAGGGAGGTGCGGGCGACGCTGATGCCGACCGTGGGGGCGAGGGCTTCGCTCCGGCACGGCGGCCGCCTGTCCGGTCGACGGGGGTGATGCCGAGGCGGAAGTGCGCTGTGCGGGGCCGGGGTTGCCGACACCGACCGGACCATTGAATGGTTCATTCAACATCTCTAACATCACTCGGTGGATGCATTCACCCATTTCGCTCACGGCCTCCGGAGGAGAACCGTGCTTTCATCCACTCGCTTCAGACGCACGGCCACCGCCCTGCTGCTGGCCGTCGGGCTCACGGTCCCGACAGGACAAGCGTCGGCGGACCCCCGCCCGACCGTGCCGCAGGTGTGGCCGACACCCCGGACCATGCACACGAAACCCGGCCAACTCACCGTCCCCGACCGGGTCGTTGAAGTCGTCGGCCCCGGCACCGACCCCTCCGCCCGCCGCGTCGTGGAGGCCGTCCTGCGCGACGCCGGAGCCGACCGGATCACCACCGTCGACGCCGGCGACAGACCTCCCGCCGCAGGGCTGACCGTCTACCTCGGCGGCCCCGACGAGAACAGCGCCACGGGGAAGGCACTGAAGCGACTGGGCGTCTCCTCCCCCGACGGCCTCGCCTCAGGCGGATACGTCCTGGCGTCCGGCCGGAAGGACGGCCGATCCCTCCTCGCCCTCTCCGGCGTCGACACCACCGGCACCTTCTACGCCGCCCAGACCCTGCGCCAACTGGTCACCCGGCACGGCCGATTGCCCGAAGTCACCGTCCGGGACTGGCCGACCGCCGCGCTGCGCGGAGTCGTCGAGGGCTTCTACGGCACCCCTTGGACGCATGCCGAGCGGCTCAGCCAACTGGACTTCTACGGGCGTACGAAGCAGAACGTCTACGTCTACTCGCCCAAGGACGACGACTACCTGCGCGCCCGCTGGCGCGAGCCGTACCCGCCCGCCGCACTGGACCGGTTGAAGGAGCTGGTCGACCGGGCCGACGCCAACCACGTCCGCTTCACCTACGCCCTCTCCCCCGGGCTGTCCGTCTGCTACTCCTCCGAGGCCGACATCGCGGCCCTCACCCGCAAGTTCGACTCGCTGTACGCCATCGGCGTCCGCTCCTTCGCGATCCCGCTGGACGACATCAGCTACACGAAGTGGAACTGCGCCGAGGACGAGAAGGAGTTCGGGAGCGGGGGCGGGGCGGCCGGTGCCGCGCAGGCCCATCTGCTCAACCGGGTCTGGCAGGACTTCACTGCCGAGCACGCCGACCTGCACCCGCTGGAGATGGTCCCCACCGAGTACTCCGACCTCGCCGACTCCCCCTACAAGAAGGCGCTGCGCGAGAAGCTGGACCCGTCCGTGGTCGTGGAGTGGACCGGCGTCGGCGTGATCGCGCCGACCATCACCGCCGGCCAGGTGGCGCAGGCGCGTGAGGTGTACGGCCACCCGATCCTGGTCTGGGACAACTACCCGGTCAACGACTACGTCACCAGCCGTCTGCTGCTCGGCCCCTACACGGGTCGCGAACCCGGTGTGGCGAGCGCCGCGACCGGTGTGACCGCCAACCCGATGGTCCAGGGTGAGGCCAGCCGGATCGCCCTGTTCACCTCGGCCGCCTATCTGTGGAACCCGGACGCCTACGAACCCCGGGCCGCCTTCCTCGCCTCGGTCCGCGACCTCGCCGGGCCCGAGGACGAGAAATGGCTGCGCGTCTTCGCCGAGAACAACTACTCCTCCCAGCTCGACGCGACCGAGTCCCCTACCCTCACCCGGCTCATCGCCGACTTCCGTACCGCCTACGAGCAGGACAGCGGACTCGACCGGGCGGCCGAGCGCCTGACGTCCTACTTCGCCGACATGGCCGCCGCCCCCGCCGAGTTGCGCGCCGGCCTCGACAACCCGGGCTTCCTCGAGGAAACCTCCGCCTGGCTCGACAAACTCGGCCGTTACGGCACCGCGGGCGAGACCGCCGTGGACCTGTTGCTCGCCAACAAGCGGGGCGACACGGATGCCGTAACCACGTACTGGAAGAGGCTCAGGGCGGAGCGGAAGGAGCTGGACGCCATCCCGCAGCAGGTCTCGCCGGGTGTCATGGACCAGTTCCTCTACACGACGATGCTGGACAACGCGCCCGATCCCGGCGTCGACGCCTCCTTCGCTCCCGCCTCGCTCTCCCTGAGGCCCGGCGCCTCCGAGGCCGTGACGCTCACCCTGTCCGACGAGCGATCCACCGCCGTGAAGACGGTCACCTGGAAGCTCGACGTGCCCGATGGAGTCACGGCCTCGCCCGCCGAGGGGACGGTGACCGTGCCGGCCGGGGGCAGCGTCTCGGCCACCGTCGAACTGACCGCGGACACCCCGGGCGTCCACTCCGTCGTGGTCTCGGGCGACGGCGTCCTCGACCGCGCGATCCCGGTACAAGTCACCGAAGGAACGGGCACGTTCAAAGCCCTCACCGCCAACTTCAGTGGCGCCTCGGTCAGTTCTGTCGACCTCGCCTCCGGCAAGAGCACCGACATCGCCGTCGGCAGCAACCCCGGCGAGGTGGCCGTCAGTGCCGACGGCCGTACCGCCTACGCCGCCAACCAGGGCTCGAACACCGTCAGCGTCATCGACGTCGCCGACAACGCCGTCACCGCCACGGTCGCCGTCGGCCGCGTCCCCGCCGGCCTCGCGCTCACGCCCGACGGCGGCACACTCTGGGTCGCCAACTACACGGACGGCACCGTCCAGCCGATCGACACCACCACGTTGAAAGCGGGCACCCCCGTCCCGGTCGGTTCCGGGCCGGAGAACATGGCGATCACACCCGACGGCCGGGCCCTTTACGTGGCCAACATCCACGACAACACCGTCACCCCGGTCGACCTCTCCACCGGGAAGGCCGAAACCGCCGTCCCCGTGGGCCCCCGCCCCTTCAACGTCGTGGCAGCGCCCGACGGGAGGACGGTCTACGTGTCCAACTCCGGCGGCTCGACCGTCACCCCCATCGACACTGCCACGAACGACACCGAGCCCACCCTGCTGGTCACCGGCCAGGCCTACGGTCTCGCCCTCTCCCCGGACGGCCGCACCCTGTGGGTCAGCCCCAGCACCGGCGACACCGTCACGCCCGTCGACACGGTCACCGGCGCCCCCGGCACGAGCGTCGAGGTCGGCAGATCGGCCTTCGACGTGGGCCTGGACTGGAACGGCCGTACGGCGTACGTCACGACGGCCGACGGGAACGTGCTGGTACCGGTCGACACCGCGTCGGGCACCACCGAGGCACCCCTGACGACCGGCGCCTATCCGCTGGCCGTCGCGCTGACGCCGCTGCCCGTGGAGTAGGTCTGGAGTAGGTCAACTGGCGGTGCGCCGGATCCGGCCGGCGTACCGCTTCTCCAGCTCCAGGTTGCCCTCGAAGCCGCCGGGCACGTTGGCCGAGACGTACACCGGCGGCTGCTCCCCGGCGGCGAGCAGCAGGGCCGACGCCTCCGCGACCGCCATCTGGACCAGCATCACGCCGGTGAGCGTGGACAGGGCGCAGACCGCGCCCCCGCCGGGGAGTTCCAGGAGGGCGTCGCCGCGCGGGGCCGCGTTGTCGAGGACGACGTCGGCGAGGTCGGCGAGCTTCTTGCCGCTCGGGTGGGCGGCGGGGACGGCCCGGGTGTGGGTGAGGGAGGTGATGGCCAGGACGCGGTGGCCCCGCGTCCTGGCGTGCAGCGCCATCTCCACGATCACGTTGTTGACGCCGGAGTTGGAGATGACGACGAAGAGGTCCTGGGGGTGCGGGGCGGCGAGGTCGTAGAGTCGCGCGGCCACACCCGGCCGGCGTTCCAGGAGCGGGTCGTCGAGGACGCTCGGGTCGTCGCCGCCGTACAGGACGAGGTCGGCGATGCTCAGCCGGTTGGTGGGCACCAACCCGCCTGCGCGACCGGCCAGTTCGAGGACTGTCGCCTGGGAGTGGCCGGTGCCGAAGGCCTGGATCACTCCGTCCGTGCGCACGCACCCGGCGATCAGTTCGGCGGCGCGCGCCACGTCGTCGCGGGCGGACTCGGTGACATGCTGGAGGACGGCCAGGCTCTCGCGCGCGAACCCCTGGGCGCTGACGGACTGGACGGACACGCGACACTCCCCTAGCTGATGGATTGAACCACCCTATGCATCTCCATCGGTGAATCAATAAATCATAGGACGGTCCTGGTATTCAATCCGCCCCCTGAACGGTGGCTGGTACATTCTTCCCATGCCCCCGACCGACGTCACCACACTGATCCGCACCGAGCTGCCCCGGCTGGCCGGCTCCCTGCGGAAGGTCGGCGAGCTGATCCTGGAGGATCCGGCCGCCGTCACCCACTGCTCGGCCGCCGAGCTGGGCCGCCGCACCGGCACCTCCCAGGCGACGGTGACCCGTTTCTGCCGTGCGATCGGCCTCGACTCCTACCAGCATCTGCTGATCGAGCTGGCCCAGGAGCGCGGCCGCGGCGAGGTCTCCGACTGGGGCACCGCCGAGATCGGCCCGGACATCTCCCCCGACGACGACCTGGAGCGGGTGGTGCAGGTCGTCGGCAGCGCGGACCTGCGCGCGGTACAGCAGACCATCGACCGGATCGACCTCGACGCGATCGAGCGGGCGGCGCAGGCCATGGCCCGGGCCCGGCGGATCGACGTCTACGGCGTCGGCGGCAGCGGGGCGGTGGCCCAGGAGACCGAGACCCGGCTGTTCCGCATCGGCTGCGCGGTGCGCGGCTGGACCGAGGTGCACGCCGCGGCCACCTCCGCCGCCCTGCTCACCCCGGCGGACGTCGCCATCGGCATCTCCCACTCCGGGGCGACCCGGGAGACGATCGAGCCGTTGGAGCTGGCCAAGGAGCGCGGTGCCACGACCGTCGTACTCACCGCCGACCCGCGCTCGCCGCTCGCCCGGGCCGCCGACATCCGGCTCATCTCCTCCACCTCGGAGACCAGCTTCCCCACCGGCATCATCGGCGCCCGGCACTCCGTGCTGGTGCTCATCGACTGCCTGTACGTCCGGGTCGCCCAGCTCTCCTACCAGCGCGCGAGCGCCTCGCTGGCGCTGACCGACCACATCGCCGGGCAGCACGCGGTGAAGTCGCGCCGGGCTCGCTGAGGGTGTCCGGGCATGCATGGATGAACCACCGAGGAAACGTGAAGATGGTTGTTTGAACCATCCCCTCGGTGCCACGATGGGGCTCCGCCGAGCATCCTCGTAGGAGCCTCATGCGCGTCATCTCTGTCGAGTCGACCGAGCTCTTCGCCGGAACCGCCGAGCAGCCGCGCCAGGTGGTGGCCGTCGAGCTGAGCCACACCCCGGGCCGGACCGTCCGCCTCACGGTCGAGGGCCCCGGCATCACCGGAGAGGCCGACGCCACAGCGGCCGACGACGGCACCGTACGCGCCGAGATACCCGTGCTCAGCGATCTCGCGGTCGGTGAGCGCCGCGACATCACGGTGACCGCCGCCGAAGGAGACCGACTCGCCCACCACACAGGTGAGTTCACCGCTGCCGAACCCGGCTGGACCATGTTCATGGTCAGCCACTTCCACTACGACCCCGTCTGGTGGAACACCCAGGCCGCCTACACCGAGACCTGGGACGTCGCCGACGACCCGGCCACGACCGGCCTGCCCGCCCGCACCTTCGACTCGCGCGGCCAGTCCGGGATGAGTCTGGTGCGGGCGCACTGCGATCTGGCGCGGCGCGACCCGGCGTACACCTTCGTGCTCGCGGAGGTCGACTACCTCAAGCCGTACTGGGACGCCTTCCCCGAGGAGCGGGCCTTCCTGCGCGAGCTGATCCGCACCGGCCGCGTCGAGATCATGGGCGGCACCTACAACGAGCCGAACACCAACCTCACCGGCGCCGAGGCGACCGTACGCAACGCTCTCTACGGGGACGGTTTCCAGCGCGCGATCCTGGGAGCCGCTCCCGAAACCGCCTGGCAGCTGGACGCCTTCGGGCACGATCCGCAGTTCCCGGGGCTGATGGCGGACGCAGGCGTCACCTCGAGTTCGTGGGCGCGCGGGCCGTTCCACCAGTGGGGGCCCACGCTGTCGGTGTTCGGCGAGGAGCCCCGGGATCCGCGGCGGATGCAGTTCCCGGCGGAGTTCAGCTGGATCGCCCCCTCGGGACGCGGGCTGCTGACCGCGTACATGGTCAACCACTACGGCGCCGGCTGGGCGATCGACAACGCGCCGACCCTGCCCGAGGCGGAGGCGGCCGCCCTCAAGCTGTTCAAGGGGCTGAAGAAGGTCGCGCTCACCCGCAACGTGCTGCTGCCCGTCGGCGGGGACTACGCACCGCCGTGCCGCTGGGTGATGGACATCCACCGGGACTGGAACGCCCGGTACGTCTGGCCGCGCTTCGTCAGCGCGATCCCGCGGGACTTCTTCGCCGCCGTACGGGCCGAGCTCGACGCGGAGGGCCGCAAGGCCTCGCCGCAGACCCGGGACATGAACCCGGTCTACACCGGCAAGGACGTCTCCTACATCGACACCAAGCAGGCCCAGCGGTACGGCGAGACGCTGCTCGCCGACGCGGAGGCCTGGGCGACGCTCGCCTCGCTCGTCACCGGGCACGCCTATCCCGACGCGGCGCTCGACAAGGCCTGGCGGCAGCTGATCTACGGCGCCCACCACGACGCCATCACCGGCTCCGAGTCCGACCAGGTCTACATCGACCTGCTCACCGGCTGGCGGGAGCTCGCCGACCTCGCCGAGACGGTGCACGCCGACGCCACCGGCGCCCTCGCCGACCGGGTCACCCCCGGCAGCGGCCCCGACCTGGTCGTCTTCAACTCCGCGAGCTGGGCACGGCGGGACGTGCTGACGGTCGCCGATCCCGGGCGGGTCCCGCTGGACGACGCCTTCCAGCCACTGCCCGCCGTACGCGAGGACGACGGGCAGCTGCGGGTCGTCGTACCGGAGGTGCCGGGCATCGGCCTCAAGGCGCTCCCGCTCGCCGAGGGTTCCGTACCCGGGTGGGCCCCGGGCGAGGGGACGACGATCCGCAACGAGTTCTACGAGGTGACGGTCGACCCGGCGCGCGGTGGCGGCGTCAGCGGTCTGCGGGCGCTCGCCGAGGGCGAGGGCGGCCGGGAGCTGCTGCGGCCCGGCGACATCGGGAACGAGCTCGTCGTCCAGGAGGAGTACCCGAGGCACCCCCGCTTCGGCGAGGGGCCGTGGCACCTGACCCCGACCGGCACCACGGTCGCTCGCGGCCGGAATGTGACAGCTTCCGTGAAAGTGGAACATTCTCCGGCCGGGTCCCGTGTCACCGTCACCGCCGACCTCGGCCTGTTCCGGTACACACAGAGGCTGTGTCTGTGGAAGGGCGTCGACCGGCTCGACGTGTCCACCACCATCGACGGCTATGACGGCGCCGACCGGCTCATCCGGGTGCGCTGGCCCTCCGACGTGCGGGGCGGTCTGCCGGTGCACGAGGTGGCGGACGCGGTGATCGGGCGCGGGTTCGGGTTCGTGGAGGTGGACAGCGAGCGGTTCCCGTGGACGCTGGACAACCCCGCGAACACCTGGTTCGGCCTCGGCTCCACCGCGCGGGTCGCGGTCCAGGACGACTCCGGCGCCTACCTCGGCCAGCGTGCCATCGGGGTCGCCGAGCTGGTGTACGCGGACTGGGACACCGCCGGTGACCTCGGCACCCCGCTCGCGGCGGCCCTCGTCCGCGCGGGCGTCACCGCGACCTCGACCATCGCGGGCGGACCGCGTTACGGCGACCTCGAGGTCGACTCCAACCTCCCCGACATCCGGATCGCGATCGGCGGCCCCGACCGCAACGCCGTGGTCGCCGAGGCGCTGGGCTGGGATCCGGCCGCCGGGCGGGAACTCGGACGCCAGCTGGCCGAGCGGGGGGTGGCGGCCGTATGGGTGGCTCCGCGGGCGGGACTGCGCGAGGAGTGGGTGCCGGGCGCCGATCTGCGGGACCTCGAACGGCTGCCGCTGCTGGTGGTGGCGGGCGCCCGCCCCGAGGACGACGCCAAGGCGGTCGACGCGCTGATCGCCGACCTGGACGACGCGACCGTCACGGCCACGGCGGCGGGCGGCGGCGAGGCGCTGCCGCCGGGCGACGCCTGGGACGGGCGCGGCTTCGCCGTCCTCAACCGGGGCACGCCCGGCTGCGTGGTCACCGCCTCCGGTGACCTCCACATGTCCCTGATGCGCTCGTGCACCGGCTGGCCGTCCGGCATCTGGGTCGACCCGCCGCGCCGTACGGCCCCCGACGGTTCGGCGTTCCAGCTCCAGCGCTGGTCGCACACCTTCGAGTACGCCGTCGTGGCGGGCCACGGAGACTGGCGTGAGCTCCGACTTCCCGCGCGGGGGCACGAGTTCAACCATCCGCTCACCGCGCGGCTGCGGACCGGCTCCGAGAGCTCCGCGGCCCCCGCGCTGCTGCCCAGGAGCGTCTCCCTGCTGACGCTGGAGCCCGCCCGCGAGGTACTGCTCGACGCCCTCAAGCCCCTCGGCTCCCCGCTCGCCCGGGGCAGCGTGGCTCCCGCCGACCCCGGGCGCGGGGTCGTCGTACGGATGCACGAGGCGAACGGGCGGCCGGTGCGGGCGCGGGTGCGCGGGCCGCTGGAGTGGAGGCGGGGCGCTCGTGTGGACGTACTGGAGCGGCCCGGGGAACCGCTTGCGCCTGACGGCAACGGAGTCCTGGACGTCGGTCTGACCGGCTTCGAGGTGGCCACGGTGCTGGCCACGCCCTCGACAGGGACCGAGCCGGCCTCCGGCCCGGGAGTCGCCGCCCACGAGCCCGCCCAGCCCGTGCACACCCGCTACTGGCTGCACAACTCCGGCCCCGCCCCACGCGGCAACATGCCCGTCGCCGTCTATGTCTCGCCCGCCGCTCTCACCGCCGCCGGTCCCGTCACCGCGACCGTCCGGGTCGGCTCGGAGCTGACCGACGCGCCGGTGTCGGGCACGGTGACCTTCGAGGTGCCGCCCGGCTGGTCCGTCCAACCCGCCGAGCTGCCCTACGCGTTGGGGCCGGGCGGGTTCAGCCTGGCCGAGGTCACGGTGACGCCCCCGCCGGACGCCGAGCCGGGCCGCCACTGGCTGGCCGCCCGGCTGTCGTACGGCGGGCAGACGTACGAGGACGTCGTGGCCCTGGACGTGCCCGACGGACACACCGGGCCGACGCTGGTGTCCCGACTGGGTGCGGAGCGGGTCGCCGTACGCGAGGGCCGGCGGGCCCGGGTTCCGGTGACCGTGCGCAACACCACCCGGGGGCCGGTCTCCGGGCAGCTGTGGGCCGTGTCGTCCTGGGGCACCTGGCCGGGGGTCGGGCCGGGCTGCCAGGGCTTCACCGTGGCCGGCGGGCAGGAGCTTCAGTGCGTGATCGAGGTGGACGGCTCGGCGGTGCCGCCGGGGTCGTACTGGCTGATGGCGAAGGTCGCCTGGCACGGCTGCGTCGCCTACACGGAGGCCGTCGCGCTGGAGGTGACGCCGTGACCGAGCCTGCGGCCCTGGTGCACGGGGAAGCGGTCGCACGAGACCGCGTGGACGCCCTGCTGAGGGCCGTCCCGGCCCGCGACCGCGAGACCCGCCCCGAGGCCCTCGCCCGCGCCGAACGGCAGCGGCGGCGCTGGGCGACCCAGGTGGTGGTCACCGACGAGCTCGCCCGCCGGGCCTGCGCGGATCGGGGACTGAAACCTCCCTCGGAGGTGTCGCCGGCCCAGGTGCTCGCCGTGGCCGAGACCGATGTCGCCGACCTCGGCAGCATCGTCGCGGCGGCGCTCGCCCACTCCCCGGCGGCGCGCGTGCTGCTGGCAGAGCTTGAGCGCGAGCAGCACGTCCCCGAAGCGGCCGTACACGACTACTACGACCGCAACCGGGACCGCTTCCTCACACCCGAGGCGCTCCGGCGCGGGGTCGACCCCTTCGGCGGGGCGGCGGAGGCGGACTTCCTGCCGTACGAGGACGTGCGCGGCGGCATCGTGCGGGAGCTGCGGCGGGCGGGCGGACGGCGGTCCTTCTTCGACTGGCTGGACCGGGCCCGTACGGGCGTGGTGTACGCCGCGGGACACGAGCACCCCGGAGATCCGGCGCACCCGGACCACGAGCACCGGCACTGACCCGGGCCGGAGCGGGCCTGAGCCGGCCGGAACCTAAAAGCAACACGGCACCCATTGACCTCCGATGAATTGTGGTCCACATTTTCATCAATCGGAGCTGAAGTTGGTTAATTGAACCAGCACATCCTGGCTTCCCGGTCGCAGGAGGGCACACGACAATGCGCGCTAGAAGACTGACCCGCACCCTGACCTGTATCGCGGTCCTGTCCTTGACCGCCGCCGGCTGCGGCCTGTCCGGCGGCTCCGACGGCGACGACGCCACCGCCGGCGGCTGCAAGGTCGACAAGGGCAACGTGGGGTCGGGGAAGCTCACCGGCGACGTCAAGGGCAAGATCACCTTCCAGACCACGAACCTGAAGAAGGACTTCGGGGACTACTTCAACGGCGTGATCGACGCCTTCGAGAAGGCGCATCCCGGCACCGAGATCAAGTGGATCGACGATCCCGGCGACGCCACCTTCACCCAGCGCCTGGTCGCGGACGCGCAGGGCTGCACGCTGCCGGACGTGGTGAACATCAACGTCAACACGGCGATCGCGCTCACCAAGAACGGCTACCTGCTCGACCTGGACAAGAAGGCACCGGACGCGGGCGAGCCGTTCGTCCCCGCGCTGTGGAAGTCGAGCCTGTACCCGGACGCCTCCGGCACCGAGGTGCACAGTGTGCTGCCCTGGTACTCCGGTGGCATCGTGCAGACCTTCAACACCGAACTGCTGGAGAAGGCGGGCCTGGATCCGGCCAAACCTCCGACGACCGTCCTCGGTCTGTTCGACGACGCCGAGAAGATAGCCAAGGCCTCGGGCGGCAAGTACTTCGCCTTCCTGGCCAACCCGCAACTGCGCATCCCGGCCGACTGGCAGCAGATGGGCATCGAGATCCTGTCCGCCGACGGCAAGAAGTTCACCTTCGCCGACGACCCGAAGACCGTTCAGTGGGTCGAGGCCATGACGAAGCTGTACAAGAGCGGGGGGATGCCCAGGGACTCCCTCTCCTCCACCCAGGACCCGGCCAACGTCTACGGCCAGGGCAAGCTGGCCTACGGCCCCACCAACCCCAACTTCCTGCGCTTCATCCAGCAGAACAACCCGACCGTCTACAAGAAGACCGGCGTCGCCCGCTTCATGCTGGACGACCTCGGCCACACCGTCGGCGCCCCGCAGTACATCGGCGTCGCGTCCACCAGCAAGAACGCGGCGACCGCGCTCTCCTTCGCACAGTTCCTGACCAACGCCGAGAACCAGCTGGAGTGGGCGAAGGACCCGAACGTCGTGATCTTCCCGTCCACCACGACCTCCCTGGACGACCCGTTCTTCCAGTCGGTCAAGGGCGACGACCCCTTCGGCGAGGCCCGCAAGATCGTCGCCAGCGATCGCAAGACCGCCACGGCCGACGAGATCGCCCTCACCCCCGGCGAGTTGAACGCCATCTCGGCCCAGATCCAGCTCGCCATGCAGGGCAAGAAGAGCGCCGAGGACGCCCTCAAGGAGGCGCAGTCCAAGGCCAACGAGCTGATCGAGCAGGGCAGCTGACGATGGCTCAGCGCACTCTCGACCAGGCGTCCGTCCCGCCTCCCCTTGGGGCGGGCGCCAAGCGCCCCGGCACTTCCCCCTCGCCCGACACGCCGGGGCGCCTGCGCCGCGTCCTCCGTTCCGTGGCCCCTGGCCCGACCGCGGACGCGGGGGGCGCGGCGCTCTACCGCCGCTGGTGGCTGCCCTGGCTGTGGATGACCCCCGCGATCATCGGCACGACGGTCTTCGGGGTCTTCCCCTTCCTCAACACGATCCTGGTGTCCTTCACCGACGCCAAGCCGCTCGGCGGCGCGTACAACCTGGTGGGCCTGGACAACTACACCCGGATGCTGGGCGACTCGGACTTCTGGCTCGCGACCCGCAACAGCGTCCTGTACGCGGTGATCGTCGTCCCCCTGATGGTCCTGCTGCCCCTGCTGCTCGCGATCCTCGTCGAGAAGAACCTCCCCGGGATCGGCTTCTTCCGCTCCGCCTTCTACACCCCCGTCCTCGCCTCCAGCGTGGTCGTCGGTCTGAGCTGGCAGTGGCTGTTGAGCGACCAGGGCCTGGTCAACACCTGGCTGCAGAAGGCGCACATCATCCGGGAGGCCATCCCGTTCCTGTCCGACTCCTGGCTGATCCTGCTGTCGGCGATGGGTCTGACGCTGTGGAAGGGCCTCGGCTGGTACATGATCTTCTACCTGGCCGCGCTGGGGAACGTCCCCCGGGAGCTGCACGAGGCGGCGGCCGTCGACGGCGCCGGCGTGGTCCGCCGCTTCTGGCACGTCACCGTGCCCGGCGTACGGCAGTCGATGATGCTGGTCGGCACGCTGACGGGCATCGGCTCCCTGCGGATCTTCACCGAGATCTACATGCTCGGCGGCTCCACCGGCGGCCCCGGCGGCGCCGACCGGACGCTCCCCTTCTACATCAGGGACGTCGGCCTCGACCCGCTCACCGGCAACGCCGGCTACGGCGCGGCCGTCAGCGTCGCCCTCTTCGCACTCACGCTGGGCCTCACGCTGCTCGCGCAGCGTCTGACGAAGGAGGACGAGTCATGACGACGGCGGTAGAGCGGCGCCGGCGCCTGATGCCGCGCTGGCGGGACTACGGCCGTCCCCGCCAACTGGTCGTCCGTTACCTGCTGTTGGTGTTCGTCCTGTTCATCACCGTGGGCCCGCTGCTGTGGCAGGTGCTGTCGTCCCTCAAGGGCGCCGGCGAGGACGTCTTCGGCGCGGGCGCCTCACTGATCCCGCGCGACCCGACCCTGCGGGCCTACGAGAAGGTCTTCGACCAGGTCCCGGTGTGGACGTACATCAGGAACAGCGTGTTCGTCGCCGTCATCTCCATCACCAGCCAGCTCGCCTTCTCCACCATGGCCGGGTACATGCTCTCCAAGCCCGGCTGGAAGGGCCGCAAGCTGGTCTGGGTGCTGCTGATGGCGTCCATGATGTTCCCCTTCGAGTCGATCATGGTGTCGCTGTTCCTCAGCATCCGCGACCTGGGCCTGGTCGACAACCTGGTCGGCGTCTGGCTGCCCGGCTTCGTCGCCGCGATCAACGTCCTGATCATGCGGGCCGCGTTCCTCTCCGTGCCGCGCGAGATCGAGGACGCGGCGATGCTGGACGGAGCGGGCGAGTGGAAGCGGTTCCGCCACCTCTACCTGCCCTCCGCCTACGGCGCGATCCTGGTCGTCACCATCAACACCTTCATCAGCGCCTGGGACGACTTCCTCTGGCCGCTGATCGTGCTGCGCACGGAGGAGCACTTCACGCTGACGCTGGGTCTGGCGCGGCTCCAGACCTCGTCCTTCGGCTACGACCAGCGGCTGGTGATGGCGGGTTCGGTGATCTCGGTGATCCCGGTGCTGGTGCTGTTCGTGATCACGCAGCGGTGGTTCTACAAGGGGGTTTCCTCGGGGGCCGTCAAACTCTGAGATCCAGCACCGCGGGTACGGCGGTGAGCGCGGCCCGGGACGACTCGGCGACGCGGATCTCGACGGCGCCGGCCGGTGCGAGTTGCTCGGTACGGAGGGGCATGGCGACCGTACGGCACTCGCCCGGCGCGAGATCGACACCCTCGAACGCACACAGTTCGAGGGTGCGCGGCCACACTCGAATGAGCAGCCGACGGACGTACAGCTGGACGACAGTACGCCCGTGCCGCGCACCCGTGTTGGTGACGTCGACCTCGACGGTACGGCCGGAGAACCGCGGTGGGCCGTACGCGAAGCTCGTGTACGACAGCCCGTGCCCGAAGGAGTAGAGCGGCTCGGCGCTTTCGTCCACGTAGCCGCCGTACTCGGTGTCCTTGTGGTTGTAGTAGACGGGGAGTTGGGCCGCGGAGCGCGGTACGGAGACCGGAAGCCGCCCGACCGGCTCTGCCAGTCCGAGCAGTACCTCGGCGATCGCCTGGCCGCCCCACGGGCCCGGGTACCAGGCGGTGAGCAGGGCGGCCCCGATGTCGGGAACGACATGCGGTCGGCCCTGGATCAGAACGACCACCGTCGGCGTCCCTGTCGCGGTGACGGCCTCCAACAGGGCGTACTGGGCCTTCCCCAGCCGCAGTCCGGCCAGGTCGACGCCCTCGCCGCAGGTCATCTCGGAGACGGCGGTGCGGGCGGCCCCGTTGGCGGCGAAGTCGGTCTCGGGGGTACGTGCGCTGCTGCCGCCCAGCACGAGCACGGCCAGGTCGGAGGCGGCGGCCTCGACGATTGCCTCGGGTATGCCGGAGAGGTCGTCGCCGGTCAGCGCGCAGCCGCGGGCGTGGCGGATGTCGACACCGGGCGGGGCCAGCCGCCGTAGTCCATCGAGGACGGTGGTGCCGGTGCCGGGCTGTTGCGGGGCGGTGTAGTCCCCCAACTGATGGGCGGTGGTGGCGGACTGGGGTCCGAGGACGGCGACGCGGGAGACGGCCTCTGTCATGGGCAGGACGCCTGAGTCGTTGCGGAGAAGGGTGACCGCGGCCCGGGCGAGGGCCGTACTGACGTCGGGGCCGTGTGCGGGAGAAGGCGTCCTCGCACCGTGCCTCTCGAACAACCCCAGGCGGAACTTGAGTCGGAGCACCCTGGCGACGGCCGCGTCGAGGACGTCTTCGCTCACCATCCCCCTTGCGACCGCCTCGTCCAGATGCGTGAAGCCCTCGTCCCAAAGGCTCAAATCGACACCGGAGTCGAGCGCGAGGGCACCGGCGGAGACCTTGTCGCCGGTGATGCGCGCCAGGCGGTCCACGGCGAGGCCGTCGGCCATCACGAGCCCCTCGAAACCCCAGTCGTCCCTGAGGAGTCCGGTGAGCAGGGCGCGGTTGCCGGAACAGGGCATCCCGTCGACCTCGTTGTACGCGGCCATGACGGCGGCGGCTCCGGCGCGGACGCCGGCGCGGGCGGCGGGGAGGTGGATCTCGTGGAGTTCCCGGGGCCCGAGTTCGGACTCGGCGGAGTTGCGGCCGCCGACGGTGGCGCCCTGCCCGGCGAAGTGCTTGAGGACGACGGGGACCTTGTCGGCGGCGAAATACTCGGCGGACTCCCCCTGCATGCCACGTACAAGGGCCTCCGTGAAGCGGGCCGCCAGGTACGGGTCCTCACCGAAGCACTCCTCGGTCCGGCCCCAGCGGGGATCGCGGGCGATGTCGAGCGCCGAGACGAGAGCCACGTGACCGCCTCGGGCACGCAGTTCGGCGGCGGCATGGGCGGCGGCGCGTTCGTACAGCTCGGGGTCCCAGGTGGCGCCGCCGGCCAGGTTGACGGGGAGGACGGTGCCGTCGAGGGCCATGTGCCCGTGCGGCACCTCCTCGACGAACAACGCCGGGATGCCGAGCCGACTCCGCCCGACGACATGCCGCTGCACCAGGTCGGCGAGGTCCGCGCCGTCCTCCGCACCGGGCCCGCCCGCGTGGTCGACGCCGGACCAGGCATCGGCGCGCTGGAGTCCGTAGAGGGCACCGAGTCCGGCGAAGCGCTCGGTCTCGGCGTACAGGGCGTCGGTGAGTTCGAAGTCGCCGTCGGGGGTGCGGCGGTAGGCGTCCCAGCCGTACATCCGCTGGTTGAGCTGCCCGACCTTCTCACGCAGGGTCATCCGGGAGAGCAGGTCCCGGACGCGGGCGTCGAGGGGGGCGGCGGGGTCGCGGTAGAGAGCGGGGGCTTCCTGCCCCGTGACGCTCACCGGCTGCCGCCGCGGTGTGCGAGGCGGGCGAGAGCCACGGCGCCCCGGCAGCCGTCGGGCACCCAGTCGAGTGTCAGCCCGAGCGGCGCGAGGCGGACGGTCAGGCGCGAGGTCAGGGGGCCGTCGGGACCCAGCAGGCCGCCGGTGGCGACGAGCGGTTCGCCCGGTCGAGGCGCCAATGCCCCTACGGCGTCGGTCAGTTGGTCGGCCGCCTCGTCCAGGATCGCCACCGCGACGGCGTCCTTCTCCCCGGCCGCCTCGGCCACCAGCGGGGCGAGGCGGGCGAGCCGGATCGGAGGCTCGGCCATGACGGCGGGGAGCAGGTGCATCCGGTAGGCCTCGCGTCGGGCTCGGGGCCAGTCGGCGACCACGGCGCCGCCTTCCTCGTACGACAGGACAGGCCCGCCCGGCAGAACCTCGCCCGGCAGACCCAGCGCTTGCCCGACCGATCCCGCCAGCGCCGTCGCCGGCCCCCGCCCGTCCGCCATCCGCAGCCCCGCCCGTACCGCCGCGCGTCCGATCCAGAAGCCGCTGCCGTCGTCGCCGAGCAGCCAACCGTCGCCGTCGACGGTGGCCGTGCCACGGCGGTCGGTGATGCGCATCGCGACCGCGCCGGTGCCGGCCACGAGGGCCAGCCCGCCGGCCGGGGTGCCGGGCGCGGAGGCGAACGCCGCCTCGATGTCGCTGCTGATGCCGATCGGGCCGGCCGGGATGCCCAGCCGTCGCAGCGCCTCGGTGAGGGCGGACCGGGCATTGACGTGCCCGGGGTCGTCCGGGGAGGCGGCCGTGGCGCCCGCGAAACCGCCGGCCACCGCCACGACCCTGCCGCGCGCCTCCTGCGGGACCGCCCGGGCGAGCGCCTCGGCCAGGTGGTCGGTGAGTCGCGGCACCGGCACGGTCATGGCGTTGCCGGGTCCCGCGGCGCCCTCGCCCAGCGGGCGCCCGTCCTCGGCGGCGGCCAGCACGGCACGCGTGCGGGTGCCGCCCGCGTCGAGGCCGACGACGAGTTTCTGGTTCAAATCATTGCCCATCACTGAGTATGGTGGTTGATACATTCGTGCAGCACAAGGGCAGCCCCGAGGAGGATCCCATCCACACGCTCCGCTTCGGCGTCAACTACACGCCCCGCCGCGGTTGGTTCCACTCCTGGCACGACTTCGACCCCGCGCACGCCCGCGAGGATCTCGACCGGATAGCCGGGCTCGGCCTCGACCACGTCCGCGTCTTCCACCTCTGGCCACTGCTCCAGCCCAACCGCACGCTCATCCGCCCCGCGGCCGTCGACCAGTTGGTACGGCTCGTCGACCTGGCGGCCGAAGCCGGCCTGGACGTCCTCGTGGACGGCGTGCAGGGCCACCTGTCCAGCTTCGACTTCTACCCGGAGTGGACCCGCAGCTGGCACCACCGCAACGTGTTCACGGACCCCGAGGCCATCACCGCGCAGGCCGACCTGCTCCGCACCCTCGGCCACGCCCTCGCCGACCGCCCGAACCTGCTCGGTCTCCAACTCGGCAACGAGCTCAACAACCTGGTCGAGCACAACCCGGTGACGGTCGCACAGGTGGACCACTACCTCGACACCCTGCTGGCCGCCACCCGCGAAGGCCTGCATCCCGGCCACCTCGCCACCCACTCCGCCTACGACGCCGCCTGGTACGGCGACGACCACCCCTTCACCCCCGAGGCCTCGGCCCGCAAGGGCGACCTGACCACCGTCCACCCGTGGGTGTTCTCCGGCGACTGCGCCCGCCGCTACGGGCCCCGCTCCCCGCAGGTGCTGCACCTCGCCGAGTACGGCACGGAACTCGCCACGGCGTACGCCGAGGACCCCGCACGGCCCGTCTGGGTCCAGGAGACGGGCGCGCCGGAGCCGCACATCCCGGCCGCCGACGCACCGGAGTTCGCGCGGGCGACCGTACGGAACGCGGCCGGGTGCGCGACGCTGTGGGGTGTGACGTGGTGGTGCTCCCACGACGTGGACCGCTCCCTGGCCGACTATCCGGAACTGGAGTACACCCTGGGCCTGTTCGACTCGGCGGGCCGTGCCAAGCCGATCGCCGACGCCCTCGCCGAGACCGTCGCCGACCTGCGCGCACAGCCGCCGTCCCCGCAGCCGCGCGACACCGCCCTGGTCCTGGACTGCGCGCCGGGCACGCGGTCGGCGTCCGGTCCGGGAGGCGCGTACTTCGAGGCGTGGATGCGGCTGCGCACGGAGGGTGTGCGCCCGGCGGTGGTCCTGGCCGCGCGGGCGGAGGACGCCGAGTACTTGGCGGCGCGCGGGATCAAGGACGTCGTACGGCTGCCGGTCGTACGGCTGCCATGAGCCCTTACGCGCCCGCCAGCGCCTCCGCGAGCGCCCGCAGATTGACCCGCCCGCGCCCGTAGGAGCACAGGGCACCGTCCTCCGGCAGCCCGGTGGCCACGCGTATCGCGTCCGGCCGCCGGGCCAGCAGGGCGTCCCGCAGATGCCGCTGCCAGGGATGAAGCCCGGCATCGCAGGTGGCGACGACCAGCGGCGTGCGCCGGGACACGCGCACGATCCCGTCGACGAGGGCGGCCGGATCCGCGGGCTCCCCGGCGACCGACGTACCCGCGGCCGTGGGGTCGACGGCGCGCAGCTCGCTCAGCAGGTCCTCACCACCCCAGTTGAGCGCCGGATGCGGCGGCGGGAACAGATCGACGACATGGGCACCCCGCAAGGGCGCCGCCCCGCCCCGGCTCCGTACGGCCCGGCGCGCCGCGTCCAGCCCAGCCCCCGCGTCCCACGCGGCGACCTGGGCCGCGGGGGTCGCGTACCGCTCGGCGAGCCGCCGCACCCGCCCCGCGGCCTCCTCCAGGCGCTCCTCGGCCAGCACACCGGAGCGCAGGGCGCCCAGCACGGTGTCCCGGCAGGACAGGGTGACCTCGAGATCCGGTACGGCGACGATGACCTGGTCGGCCCCCGCGGCGAGGGCGATGCGCGCTCCGGCCGCCTCGCCGTAGCGGTCGGCGATCGCCTTCATCTCCAGGGCGTCGCTGACCAGGACGCCGTCGTAGCCGAGGTCGTGGCGGAGCAGGTCGCCCAGGATGCGACGGCTGAGGGTGGCGGGGCGGTTGGCGTCCAGCTCGGGGAAGACCACGTGGGCGCTCATCAGCATCGGCACGCCCGCGGCGATCGCGGCCCGGAAGGGGGCGAGGTCGAGTTCGCCGTACGGCCGCGGATCGACCGCCATCTCGTGGTGGCTGTCGGTCACGGTGCCGCCGTGCCCGGGGAAGTGCTTGGCGCAGGAGGCGACGCCGCGCGCCTCGGTGGCGGCGACCCAGGCGCGTACGTGGCGGGAGACCAGCTCGGGATCGGTGCCGAAGGAGCGGGTCCGCACGATCGGGTTGTCCGGGTGCCGCTGGACGTCGGCGACGGGGGCGTAGGAGGCGGTGACGCCGAGCGTGGCCAGGTGACCGGCGAGGGCGTCGGCGCAGCGGGCGGTCAGCGCGGGGTCGTCGGCGACGCCGAGGGCGTAGCAGCCGGGGACGTCCGGGGCGCCCGCGTCCACGAGGTGGCCGATGCCGCCGCCCTCGTTGTCGATGCCGACGAGCAGGTCGGGGCGCAGGGCCCGCAGCGTGTCGGTGAGCCGGCGCAGTTGCTCGGCGTCCCGCACGTTGCGCGTGAACAGGATGACCCCGCCGAGGCCGCGGTCGATGAGCCGTTTCAGGGTGTCGGGGACGGCTGTGGTGCCGTCGAATCCCGCGACCAGACAGCGGTGTGCGGCCTCGTCCAGACCGACGGGGAGAACGGTGCTGACGGGCACTGACTCGGTACGGGTCATTTTCGGAATCCTCTGGCTCATTCAGCCAAAAGTCAACAGGCGTATGGATCACTGATTCAGGACAGTGACTGAGTAACTCGGCAAGGTCGACACCTCCGGCATGCCGGCGCTGGGGACCGCGGCGCACCACGTCGCCGACCCGCCCGCGCCCCTTCGGCTCCCGGACACCGGGGCGTCACACGGGGCGGGAACGTTTTCACCGTCCCCGTCTGTACCCCTGCCTCGCCTCGATCCGTCACGCCCCGCACACCCGGCGGGGCGTTGACGCGGAAGGACGACGTGCGCCGTGTCCCTGCTCCCGCTCGACGACCTCCCCGGGCCGCTCCCCGCCACCTCCCCGGCCCCGGTCTCCCCCTGCCCTGACGCTGCCTCCCCCACCCGCTCCTCGTTCCCCACCGCACGCCTCCTCCCCAGGCTGCTGAGTCTGCTGCCGCTCCTGCTGATCGCGGCGTGGGCGGCGATCGACTGGCGCACCGTGTACGACGGTGCCGCCCGGCTCGCCTCCGCCGATCCCTGGTGGCTGCTGGCCGCGGTCTTCTTCACCTGCCTGGGCTGGGTGTGCGCGGCATGCGTCCGGCAGGGCGCCATTCCCGACCGACTTCCGCCGGGGTTGCTGCTCGCCTCGCAGTTCGCCGCCGGTGCCGCGAACCATGTGCTCCCGGCGAGCATCGGCGCCCACGCCGTCACCGTGCGCTTTCTGCAGGGCCGCGGGATCCCCCTGTCGCGGGCTGCCGCGTCACTCGCGCTGTACTCACTGGTCAGGCCGATCGCGAAGACCGCGGTGTTCCTGGTCTTCCTGCTGGCCTTCCCCGACCTGGTACGGCTGGAGGAACTGGTCCCGGACCGGCGGACCCTGCTCCTCGGCGCCGGAGCCCTGGCGATCGGCCTCACCGCACCCCTGCTGGTCGTGACGGCCGTACCACCGCTGCGCCGCCCGGCCCTCACCTTCGTACGGACCGCCCTGACGGACGCACGCCGACTGCACACCATGCCCGGCCGGGTGCTCGCCCTGTGGGGCGGGGCGGCCGCGACCCCGCTGCTCCAGGCGAGCGTGATCTTCTGCGTCGGGGCCTCGCTCGGCCTGCCCATGACCTGGGCCCAGGTGGTCTTCGCGTTCCTCGCCGCCAGCACCGCGGTCGGCGCCGTCCCCGCACCGGGTGGCATCGGCCCCGTGGACGCGGCGCTGGTCTTCACGATGGCCGCGTTCGGCGCGCCCCTGGGCCTGGCCACGGCGACGGTGATCGGTTACCGCGTCGTGACGGTGTGGCTGCCGCTGCCGCCGGGCGCGTTCGTCCTCTCGGCACTCGTCCACCGCAAGGTGCTTTGAACGCACCCGGCCCTGAGGGGGGCACTGGTCAGCCCCGCGGCCATCGGCAGTCAATAACGAATCTCGACCACTCGCTCCGCCGCGTCCAGCTCCGGCACCTCCGGCACGCGCCCCGAGATGCCGAGCGCGATCCGGTGTGCCGACCAGGCCGCGGCCGCGGCGTCGAGAACGTCGTCCACAGGAACGCGGTCGGCCTCTCCGAGCTCGTCCGGGAGGACAAGCCCGGCCTCGGCCAGCAG
This sequence comes from Streptomyces sp. NPDC002838, assembly GCF_040295365.1. Classification (NCBI taxonomy): domain Bacteria; kingdom Bacillati; phylum Actinomycetota; class Actinomycetes; order Kitasatosporales; family Streptomycetaceae; genus Streptomyces; species Streptomyces sp. NPDC002838. Next base: position 52,012 of record NZ_JBEOVF010000032.1, read on the forward strand.
GCAGCGGCGAAGATTCTGGCCGCGCCAGGTCTTCTTGGCGTGAGCCGGCGGCACTCCGCCGGCCAGGGCGCGGAAGGACACCTCGGGGTGCACCTCGTGGATCCGTTCATCGGCAAGCCAGCACGCCCGCGCCTCGAGGAGCTTCGGCGCCAGCGCCCATGCCTGCCGGCTCAATCGCTGACCGGTGAGCTCCTGGCAGCGGTCCGCGGCCGCCGCATAGTCCGGCTCCTGCCACGCCGGCCTCGGCGCGATGAGGAAGACACTGCCGCGCCGCACCTGGAGGAGCGCCCGGGCCGCGAGATCCGCCGCGCGCCACCCCTTCTCGACAAGGCCCAGCGGCATGTCCACGGCGATCACCCGTACCCCGCCGGCACGCTCGATCAGCGCATCGAGCCGGACATCCACCAGGCTGCCCGCGTACACGCCGTCCGTGAGCCTGATCCCCGCCCACCCCTGCTTACCGCAGGCATCGACCCCCAGGACGTCCATCAGTACGTACTCCCTGGTCAGCCCTCGTCAGGGACCAGCCGCAGCGAGATCGAGTTGATGCAGTACCGCTGGTCCGTGGGGGTCGGGTAGCCCTCTCCCTCGAAGACGTGCCCGAGGTGCGACCCGCACCGCGCACACCGCACCTCGGTCCGCACCATCCCGTGCGACCGGTCCTCGATGAGCTCCACCGCGTCGGTGTCCTTCGGGTCGTAGAAGGACGGCCAGCCGCAGTGCGACTCGAACTTCGTGGTGGAGGTGAAGAGTTCGGCGCCGCAGGCGCGGCAGGAGTAGACGCCCTCGGTCTTGGTGTCGGTGTACTCACCGATGAAGGCGGGTTCCGTCCCGGCCTGCCGCAGCACGGCGTACTCGGACGGGGTCAGCTCCGCGCGCCACTGCTCGTCCGGCTTCTCGACGTCGTACGACATGAAGGCCAACCCCTTACCTCTGCGCGAGACGGTCCAGAATCCGCGGGCCCAGGTCCGTCACGTCACCCGCGCCCATGGTGAGAACGAGATCACCGGCCTTCGCCATTCCCGCGACGGCCTCCGGCACCTCGCCCTTGTCGTGCACCGACGTGACGTCCGCGCCCGCGGCCCGCGCCACCTCGATGATCAGCTCGCTCGTCACGCCCGGGATCGGGTCCTCGCGGGCCGGGTAGACGTCGAGGACGACCGAGGCGTCCGCCAGGGCGAGGGCCTCGCCCATCTCCTTGCCCAGCTCCTGCGTCCGGGAGAACAGGTGGGGCTGGAAGACGACCAGGATGCGGGCGTCACCGGCCGCCGCGCGCATCGCCTCCAGGTCCGCCGTCATCTCCGTCGGGTGGTGGGCGTAGGAGTCGATGACCTGGACGCCGGCCGCCTCGCCCTTCAGTTGCAGGCGCCGCTTCACACCGGTGTACGCGGCGATGGCCGGGGCCAGCTCCGCGGCCGGGACACCCAGCGCCGCGCCCGCGGCCAGCGCGGCCACCGCGTTGTGCGCGTAGTGGCGGCCGGGGACGGAGACCGTGAAGGTGAGCTCCTCGCCGTCCAGGACGACCGTGACCTCGCTCTTCAGCCCCTGGGCCGTCACCGACAGGATCCGTACGTCCGCGTCCGCCGACTCCCCGTACGTCACCGTCTTCACCGACCCGGCCAGCCTCCGCGTCAGTTCCCGGGCGCCCTCGTGGTCCGCCGTGATCACCAGCGTGCCGCCGGGCACGATCCGGCCGGCGAAGGTCTCGAAGGACTCGTAGATCTCGTCGATGGACGCGTAGTTGGCGTGGTGGTCGAGCTCGACGTTGAGGACGATGGCGACCTCGGGGGCGTACTTGTGGAAGCTGCGGTCCGATTCGTCCGCCTCGGCGACGAAGATCTCGCCCTCGCCGTGCAGGGCGTTGGAGCCGGGCGCGTCCAGATCGCCGCCGATGGCGTACGACGGCTGCAGGCCGAGCTCGCTCAGCGACACCGCCAGCATCGACGTCGTGGTGGTCTTGCCGTGCGTGCCGGCCACCGCGATCGGACGCAGACCGTCCATCAGCCGGGCGAGGGCGTCCGAACGGTGGACCACCGCGATCCCCAGCTCCGCCGCCCGCGCCAGCTCCGGGTTGTCGGCCCGGATCGCCGAGGACACGACGACACAGGTCGCGTCGGACGCCAGATGCTCCGCCGCGTGCCCGATGTGCACGGTCGCGCCCAGCGCCCGCAGCGCCTCGGCGGTCGCGGACTCCTTGGCATCACTGCCCGCCACCTTCGCCCCACGCTGCGCCAGAATCTTCGCGATGCCCGACATTCCGGCGCCGCCGATGCCGATGAAGTGCGGTCGGTCCATGGCGGTGGGAAGGCCGGGTGCCATGCGCATTTCTCCCAAGATCCAGTACGAGAATGAACACCCCCAGCCTATTGCGTAAGGGCGACCGCAACGCCCCAGGGGCGCGGGGCGGTGACAATCATGCGGCTCCGCCGCGTGGGCGCGACCAGCCCCACACAACCCTCAGCCGGACACGCACCGCATCCCTACGGCGCTACGCCTTACTGTGCGAGAACAACTTCAGCACCGGCACCCCCACCTTGTGCCGCGCCCGCGACGCCCAGTCCCGGTGGAAGAACTCCTCCACGTAGTGGGGATCGGTCAGCACGATCACCTCGTCCGCGTCGACCTCGTCCACCAACGACTTCAGCGCATCCAGCGGGTGGTCCGCGATCAGCCGCCCCTCCGCCTCGCTGCCGGCCGCGCGCAGGGCGGTGAGGGACACCTCCAGTGCCTGCTGTCCGACGCTCTTCGCCTCCTCCCCCTCCGGCGTCTCTCCCTCCCGCGCGGCCTCGTCGATCGCGCCGAGCGCGACGTCGTCGATGGCGCGCAGCAGCCGGTCCGCCTGCTCGCCGCGTGGTTGCAGCAGCACGTGGAAGGCAACGCTCTCCTCCCCGTGCAAGCCGGTGACGAACTCCACGTCGGCGGACGTGAGGGCCTTCTCGATCATCAATACGCTTGTGAACACCAGGCGCCCCTTCTCCTCCGTGGGCCGTGCCAGGCCCTGCGGAAACCATCCTGCCCCGCGATCGCACGAGTACTGCCGGAATCAGTGTGCCCGCCGAAAGCTAAACGGAACGGAAGATTCCACCAATGTCGGGACCGACCGCCTCAGGACCGCTGGTACCGGCTGAAGAGGAACCCGTCGTCCTCCAGCAGCGACACCAGCGCGAACCGGTGCGGAACCCCGACCGAGGGCCCGCCCGCGATCCGCTGCGCGTCGCCGACGGTGAGCATCGGGGACACGGTCAGACAGAGCTCGTCGAGGACTTCGGCGGCCACCAGCTGGCCGAGCAGGCGCGGACCGCCCTCCGTCAGCAGCCGGGCGTGCCCGAGCTCGGCGAGGGCCCGTACGGCGCGGGCGGGCTCCACGCCGACGCCGTCCCCGGCGACGACCACCCGCGCGCCCGACTTCTCGGCGGCCGCGATCCGGTCCGGGGCGGCCGCGGCGCCGGTGAGCACCAGGGTGGGCACGAGCGGTGAGGTGAACAGCGGGAGGGTGAAGTCCAGGTTCAGGCTCGCGCTGACCACGGCGATCGCCGGCGCGGGCGCCTGCCCCGCCGCCGCCCGCATGCCGGCGAACTCCGCACGCGCGCGTGCGGGGCGGTACCCCTCCTGACGTACCGTTTCGGCACCGACCACCACCACGTCCGCCAGGGCCCGCAGGGTGCCGAAGATCCGCATGTCGGTGGCGCTGGAGATGGGCTGGGAATGGCCGTCGTGCTGGGCGGCCCCGTCGAGCGTGGAGACCATGTTGGCGCGCAGCCAGGCCACCGGCCCACCGGAACCGCCCTCGGGCCCGAGCTCGGGATAGGCATAGGCCCCGGCCAGCTCGGCGAGGCTCCACTCGGCCTCCTGCCGGCCCCGGGCCACTGTTTCGTCGGTCACAGGGAACAGGCGTCGCATGTCGTGCAGTCTGGCATGACGCTCAGGGCCTGCCCGGCGGGTCCGGCGGAGGTCGCGGAGGAACCGCCTGCCCCAGTTCGGCCGGACCCGCCGGGCAGGCCCTAGCATGGGTAACCGTGCCTACCTCCCCCGCCGCGTCCGGATTCGGCCCCATGGCCGACGCCGCCCCGCTGTCCCTGTGCGCCCGTGAGCCGCACGTCCCCGCGGACCGGCTGGTCGCCGAGATGGTGCCGCCGCCGCGGTTCGACTCGGTGCGCTTCGGCACGTACATCCCGGACCCGAACCAGCCCAGCCAGACCGAGGCCGTGCGGGTTCTCGAGGGTTTCGCGGCCGGGCTGGGCGGGGCGCACGCCTCGGGGGCCGGTAAGAGCAAGCGCGGTTTCCTGGGATTCGGGAAGGCCAAGGCACCGAAGACCCCGGCCGCCCCCCGCGGCGTCTACCTCGACGGCGGCTACGGCGTCGGCAAGACCCACCTGCTGGCCTCCCTCTGGCACGCCACCCCGGCCGAGCCCGCGCTCAAGGCGTTCGGCACGTTCGTGGAGCTGACCAACCTGGTCGGCGCCCTCGGCTTCCAGAAGACGGTGCAGACCCTTTCCGGCCACCGTCTGCTGTGCATCGACGAGTTCGAACTGGACGACCCCGGCGACACCGTCCTCGTCTCCACCCTGCTCGGCAAGCTCGTCGACGCGGGCGTCGCCCTCGCCGCCACCTCCAACACCCTGCCGGGCAAGCTCGGCGAGGGCCGCTTCGCGGCGGCCGACTTCCTGCGCGAGATACAGGGCCTGTCCGCGCACTTCCGCGCCCTGCGGATCGACGGCGAGGACTACCGCCACCGCGGCCTGCCCGCGGCCCCGCCGCCGTACACCGAAGAGCAGGTCACCAAGGCCGCGCACGCCACCGAGGGCGCCTCCCTCGACACCTTCCCGCAGCTGCTGGAGCACCTCGCCCGCGTCCACCCCAGCCGGTACGGAGCGCTCACCGACGACCTCAAGGCGGTGTGCCTCACCGACGTCCGGCCGATTCCCGACCAGTCGACGGCCCTCAGGCTCGTCGTCCTCGCGGACCGGCTCTACGACCGTGAGGTTCCGGTCCTCGCCTCGGGACTGCCCTTCGACCAGCTGTTCAGCGAGGAGATGCTGAACGGCGGCTACCGCAAGAAGTACTTCCGGGCGATCTCCCGCCTCACCGCACTCGCCCGGGACGCCAAGGGACTCGTCGAATCCGCCTAACCGACCAACTCTTCCAGGTCAAGGGCCAGTTCACGCCACCCCACCCGTAGGCTTCAGCCTCTCTTCAGGTCGAAACGCTAAGTTAACCCTGCAAACAACTTTGCCGGGCTAAAGTGTTTCTTGACCAGTCATTGACTAAGCGTTGGTCCGGAGTAGAGGTGTGAACTGCCTGAAGGGGGGCGCATGTTCCGAGGTACGACGGTACGGACCGTGGTAGCGATCCTCGCCGCCGTCCTGCTCGCCCTCCCCTTCTTCGCTCCCACCGAGCACTTCGCATCCGCGCACACGGCGCGTCAAGTCGAGGCCAAAGCTCAGCCCGGAATTAAACTCACCGGCAAGGCGGTCCGCGACGAGACGGCCACGTTCCGGCACTGCGACCCGGCAAAGGACCAGCCCGGTCCCCTGCGCCCCCGCGACCGGCACCGTGCCGTCGACTTCGGTCCTGAGGCACCCGATCGCCCGTTGCCGGCACAGGACCGGGCGGATGCGGACAGACGCCTCGCACGCGTCGCGCTCACCACGTCGAGACCCTCGACAGCGCACTCTCCGGCCGCACTTCAGGTCTTTCGCTGCTGACAGCACAGCTGCTGGCAGCACAGCAGTCCCCCACCTCTGTCATGTAAGCCCGATGTCATGTAAGCCCGACGCGCCCTCGTGGCGCACCGGGTAAGCCCCGACGCGCCATTGCGACGCGCCAGGAGGAGTCACCACATATGCAGCCCCTCATCGACAACGCCCGCATGTTCGGACAGCGCCCTGAGGAGTTCGCCAAGCTGGCCGAAGGCCAGTCCCCGCAGGTCCTGTTCATCACCTGCTCCGATTCCAGGGTCGTCCCGGCCCTGATCACGGGCGCCCGCCCCGGCGAGCTCTTCGAGCTGCGCACCGCGGGCAACATCGTCCCCCCGTACGCCTCCGAGCACCCCACCAGCGAGGCGGCCACCATCGAGTACGCAGTGGAGGTGCTGGGCGTCAACGACATCGTGGTCTGCGGCCACTCGCACTGCGGCGCCGTGGGCGCTCTGGTCCGCGGCGACGACCTGACCGCCGTACCGGCCGTGCGCGACTGGCTCACGCAAGCCGCTCCGCGTCCCGCGGGCGCGGCCGAGGACCCGACCGTGGCCGAGGGCGTGCAGAGCCATGTCCTCGCCCAGGTACTGCGGCTGCGGTCGTACCCGTTCATCGACAAGAAGCTGGCGAGTGGTCAACTGACCTTGCATGCCTGGTACTACGAGGTGCACACGGGGTCAGTGCTGACCCACGACGTGTCCTCCGACACCTTCCGGGCACTGTGAGGGCCGCTGTGGAGAATCGAAGGAAGTTCCCCCATCTGCGGCAGGACTTCACCGCATCCCTGGTCGTCTTCCTCGTCGCGCTGCCGTTGTGCGTCGGCGTGGCCGTCGCCTCCGGGGTCCCGGCCGAACTCGGCCTGGTCACCGGCATCGTCGGCGGCATCGTCACGGGCTTCATGCGGGGCAGCAGCCTCCAGGTGTCCGGACCGGCCGCGGGTCTGACCGTGCTCGTCTTCGAGGCCGTGCACGAGTTCGGGCTCCCCGCGCTCGGTGTGATCGTGCTGACCGCCGGACTGCTCCAGCTCGCCATGGGCGCCCTGAAGCTGGGCCGCTGGTTCCGCGCGATATCGGTCTCGGTCGTCGAGGGCATGCTGGCCGGCATCGGACTCGTGATCATCGCGGGTCAGCTGTACTCGGCTGCCGGTCTGGAGGCCCCCGCCTCCGGTATCGGCAAGATCGCCGGGCTGCCCGGTGCCGCCGCCGACGCGCTCGGCAGCACCGAGGCGCTCGCCTCGCTCGCGATCGGGGCGGGCACCATCGCGGTGCTCGTGCTGTGGAAGCGGATGCCGAAGAAGGCACAGCTGGTGCCGGGCGCGCTCGCCGCGGTGGTCCTGGCGACCGTGGTCACGCAGGTGTCCAGCCTGCCGATCGGCACCGTCGAGGTGAACGGCCTGCTGGACTCCATCCAGCCGCCCGGAGCGGGCGCCTTCGGCGAACTGGCCAACCCGGCCATCTTCGGCACGATCCTCGCCTTCACCCTGATCGCCTCCGCCGAGAGCCTGTTCAGCGCCGCCGCCGTGGACCGGCTGCACGACGGTCCGCGCACCCAGTACGACAAGGAGCTGATGGCCCAGGGCGTGGGCAACGCGGTGAGCGGCGCGCTCGGCGCGCTGCCGATGACCGCGGTCATCGTGCGCAGCTCCGCCAACGTCCAGGCGGGCGCCAAGACCAAGGCCTCCCGCATCCTGCACGGCGTGTGGCTGCTGCTGTTCGCGGCACTGCTGCCGTCGACCCTGGCACTGATCCCGCTGCCCGCGCTCGCCGGCATCCTGGTCCACGCGGGCTGGAAGCTGATCCCCTTCCGCGGGGTCGTGGCGCTGTGGCGGGAGCACCGCGGTGAGGCGCTGATCCTGGTGGTCACCGCCGTGTCCATCGTCGCGGTGAACATGTTCGAGGGCGTGCTGATCGGTCTGGCCCTGTCCGTGGTCAAGACCGCCTGGGAGGCCTCGCACCTGAAGCTGGAGGTCATAGACAAGGGCGCCGGACCCATCCAGGCGTACCTGTCGGGCAACGCGACCTTCCTGAGGCTGCCGAAGATACTCGACAGCCTGGAGGCACTGCCGCAGGACCGCCCGGTCGAGCTGGACCTGTCCGGGCTGCACCACCTCGATCACGCCTGCCGTACGGCGCTGGAGAACTGGGCCGAGCGGCACAGTTCGGTCGGCACGGAACCGGTGCGGGTGACCTCGCCGGAACCGGTGTAGCAACCGCGTCGTAGGCGCGTCGGTGCCCGGTCCGGGGCCTGTCATGGCCCCGGACCGGGCACCAGGCATATCGTTGCAGGAACAGACACAACGGACCTCTGGAAGAGGAGGTCGGGATGCTCGCAGAGCTGGTGACAGCGGCCGCGGCGGTCGGTTCCGCGGGAGTCGTCTACGTCGCCGCGGCGGCGCGGGTCGTCAAGCAGTACGAGCGCGGGGTGGTCCTCCGGCTCGGGCGGCTGGTGGGAGACGTACGGACGCCCGGATTCACGTTGATCGTCCCGATGGTGGACCGGCTGCACAAGGTCAACATGCAGATCGTCACGATGCCGGTGCCGGCCCAGGAGGGCATCACCCGTGACAACGTGACCGTGCGCGTGGACGCGGTCGTGTACTTCAAGGTGGTCGACGCGGCGAGCGCGCTCATCAAGGTCGAGGACTACAAGTACGCGGTCTCACAGATGGCGCAGACCTCCCTGCGCTCGATCATCGGCAAGAGCGACCTGGACGACCTGCTGTCCAACCGGGAGAAGCTCAACCAGGGTCTGGAGCTGATGATCGACAGCCCGGCCGTCGGCTGGGGCGTCCAGGTCGACCGGGTCGAGATCAAGGACGTGTCCCTGCCGGAGACGATGAAGCGCTCCATGGCCCGGCAGGCCGAGGCCGACCGCGAGCGGCGGGCCCGGATCATCAACGCCGACGCCGAACTCCAGGCCTCCAAGAAGCTGGCCGAGGCCGCCCAGCAGATGGCGGAAACGCCCTCCGCACTGCAGTTGCGGCTGTTGCAGACGGTGGTGGCGGTCGCCGCCGAGAAGAACTCGACGCTCGTGCTGCCGTTCCCGGTGGAGCTGCTGCGGTTCCTGGAGAGGGCACATCAGGAGCCGCCCCAGCAGTCGATCGGGAAGTGACCCGTTCTACGCGCGTGGTTCCCGTGATCCTCGGCAGATGATAGACACGGCGGGGTCACAGTTCCTGTCCGCCAGCAGGAAGGTTGTTGCCCCATGTCCGAAACCGTGTCCACGACACGCCGTCAGATCCTCACCGGCGCCGGAGCGCTGGGCGTCTCGATCACCTTCGCCGGAAGCCTCTCCGACCTCTTCGCGGGCACCGCCGCCGCGCAGAACCTCGGCCACACCGGATACGGCCCTCTGGTCCCCGACCCGGACGGCCTGCTCGATCTGCCGAAAGGTTTCCGCTACAAGGTGCTCTCCCGCGAGGGCGACCCACTCCGCTCCGGCGAGGGCCGCGTCCCCTCCAACCACGACGGGATGGCCGCCTTCGCCGGGCGTTCCGCGGGCAGGCACGGCGGCCGGGTCCACCTGGTTCGCAACCACGAGAACCGCAACACCGCGAAGATCCCCGTCCCGACGGTCAAGGGCCTCACCTACGACCCGGCGGGCAAGGGCGGCTGCACGGCCCTGACGCTGGACGAGCGCGACAACGTGCTGTCGGAGCGGGTCGCGATCGCCGGTACGGCCGTCAACTGCGCGGGCGGGCCCACCCCTTGGGGCACCTGGCTGACCTGCGAGGAGACCGAGGACAAGGCGGGCACCAACGGTTACACCAAGGACCACGGCTTCATCTTCGAGGTCCACCCGGCCGACCCGCTCCGCTCCGGCGCCGTACCGCTGACCGCGATGGGCCGCTTCCAGCACGAGGCGATCGCCGTCGATCCGAAGCGCGGCATCGTCTACGAGACGGAGGACGCCTTCGAGCGGCCCTTCGGCCTCTTCTACCGCTTCCTGCCCGGCAAGCCGCTGGCCGGCCTCGGTTCACTGCGCGCGGGCGGCCGGCTGCAGGCGATGCGCGTGCCCGGCGTACCCGACCTGTCCTCCATCCAGGAGACCGGTACCTGTTTCGACGGCATCGAGTGGGTGGACGTACCGGACCCGTCGGCCGCCGAAACCCCCATCCGTCACCAGGACTTCGGCCCGAAGGGCATCACGCACGCGCAGAAGCTGGAGGGCTGCTACTGGGGCGGGACGTGCGTGTACTTCGTGTCGTCGTTCGCGCGCAGCGCGGAGGGTTCGGCGGCCGACCACTACGGCCAGATCTGGCGCTACGACCCCGCGGCGCGCCGCCTGACCCTCGTGATCGTCTTCGGCCCGGACACCGACGTCCAGCTCCCCGGCGAGTCCCCGGACAACATCTGCCTCGCCCCCAGCGGCGGTCTCATGGTCTGCGAGGACGGCAACGGCGCCCAGCACGTCTACGGCGTCACCCGGCGCGGCGAGGTGTACGCGGTGGCGCGCGGCCGCCAGAACATCGGGACTCCGGACGAACCGGAGTGGGGCGAGTTCGCCGGTGTCACCTTCTCCCCGGACGGCAGGACGATGTACGTGAACTGCTACACGCCCGGGACGACGTTCGCGGTGACGGGGCCGTGGCGCAGGTAGCGGCGCGGGAGGAGCAGGAGGAAGGGGTGCCCCGTGGCCAAGAAGGGCTCGAAGTCCCGTAAGGGGAGCGAACTCCGCGAGCTGCTGCGCGTGCCCGGCGGCGAACCGGTCGACCTGGCCGCGTACGACGCACGGGGCACCCCCGGCGGCCCGAAGGGCAAGGCGGCGGGCAAGGTGGCCACCGCCGAACTCGGCGAGCAACTCGCCGAGCTCCAGGAACGCCTGTGGGCGGCGAGCACGGCCGGTGACCGGCGCCGGGTCCTGCTGGTGCTGCAGGGCATGGACACCAGCGGCAAGGGCGGCACGGTCAAGCACGTCATCGGCCTGTTCAACCCGTCCGGCTGCCGCATCCATGCCTTCAAGGCACCCACTCCCGAGGAGCGCCGGCACTCCTTCCTCTGGCGCATCGAGAAGGCGCTTCCGCACCCCGGCGAGCTGGGCATCTTCGACCGCTCGCACTACGAGGACGTCCTCATCGCCCGCGTCCGCGAGCTCGCCCCCCGCGCCGAGATCGAACGCCGCTACGACGAGATCAACCGCTTCGAGAAGTCCCTGGCCGACGACGGCGTGACCGTGATCAAGTGCTTCCTGCACATCTCCTACGACGAGCAGCGCCGCCGCCTGCTCAAACGCCTCGACCGCCCGGACAAGCACTGGAAGTTCGCCCCGTCCGACATCGACGACCGCGTGCTGTGGCCCGCGTACCAGGAGGCGTACGAGATCGTCATGGAGCGCTGTTCGACGCCGTACGCCCCCTGGTACCTGGTCCCGGCGGACCGCAAGTGGTACCGGAACTGGGCGGTGAGCCGGCTGCTTCTGGAGCACCTGAGGGCGCTGGACCCGCAGTACCCGAAGGCGGACTTCGACGTGGCCGAGTGCCGTCGGCGGCTGCTCGCGCAGTGAACCGGCCCGGTAGGGGTACCCGGCTCGTATGACAGAGCACCCGCATGTCAGCGGCTCGTACTGGATCCAGACCGCGCCCGGCCCGGAGCGGCCCGTGCTGGAGGACGACCTCCGTGTCGACGTGGCCGTGATCGGCGCCGGCGTCGCCGGGCTGAGCACGGCGTGGGAGCTGGCGCGGGCCGGGCGCGAGGTGGCGGTGCTGGAGGCCGACCGGGTCGCGGCCGGCGTCACCGGGCACACCACCGCCAAGGTCACCGCGCTGCACACCCTGATCTACGACAAGCTGCGGCACACCCGCGGCCCCGAGGGGGCGCGGCTGTACGCCCGCTCGCAGACGGAGGCGATCGAGCGGGCCGCCGGCATCGTGGCCGAGCTGGACGTCGACTGCGACTGGGAGCAGCGGAGCGCCTACACGTACGCCCGCGACGCGGGCCGCGTGGAGGAGTTGCGGGCCGAGGCGGAGGCGGCGCGGGAGGCGGGGCTGCCGGCGTCGTTCGTGACGGAGACCGGGCTGCCGTTCCCGGTGGCCGGCGCGGTGCGGGTCACCGGACAGGCGCAGTTCCATCCGCGCAAGTACCTGCTGGCCCTCGCCGACGACGTGCTCGCGCACGGCGGGCACATCCACGAGCACACCACCGTCATCGGTCTGGAGGAGGGCGAGCCGTGCCGGCTGACGACCGACACGGGGGCGACGGTGACCGCCGGGGACGTCGTGGTCGCCACGCACTACCCGGTCTTCGACCGCGCCCTGCTGTTCACCCGCCTCTCTCCGCGCCGCGAGCTGGTCGTCGCCGGGACGATCGGCGCCGACCGGGACCCGGGCGGCATGTACATCACGCCGGAGGAGGGCACGCGCTCGGTCCGCACGGCACCGCACGGCGAGCAGCGGCTGCTGATCGTCACCGGGGAGCACTTCACGCCCGGCACCGGCGACACCCGCTCCCGCTTCCAGCACCTGGCCGACTGGGCCGCCGAGCACTTCCCCGACGTCACCCTCACCCACGCCTGGGCCACGCAGGACAACGACCCGACCGACACCGTGCCGCTGGTCGGCCCGCTGCACCCGGGTGCGCACCACGCGTACGTCGCCACCGGCTTCGGCGGCTGGGGCATGAGCGGCGGGATGATGGCGGGCCGGCTGCTCACCGCGCTGATCACCGGCGAGGAGTGCGCGTGGAGCGGGCTGTACGACCCGCGCCGGCTGCGTTCGACCGTGCGCGAGGCCCCGTCGTTCCTCAAGCACCAGGCACAGGTCGCCCGCCACTTCGTCGGCGACCGGCTGCGGCCCCCGCCGCCGGTCGAGTCCCTGCCTCCGGGCGAGGGCGCGGTCGTACGCACCGGTGGCGGCCGGCTCGCGGTGTACCGGGACGAGGGCGGCCACCTGCACGCCCTCTCCCCGCGCTGCACCCACATGGGCTGCATCGTCGCCTTCAACGCCGCCGAACGCGCCTGGGAGTGCCCCTGCCACGGCTCCCGCTTCGACACGGACGGCAAGGTGGTGCAGGGGCCGGCGACGCGGGCGTTGGAGCAGCGGGAGATCTGAGCGGGTGACGCTCCGGCGGTGCTGACGCACATATAAGTCATATCGCCATACATTCGTACGATGATCACTCTTGTGCGACGCGGCACCGCCGCCTGCGCCCTGAGCGCCGCCCTCGCCTCTCTCGCCGCCTGCGGCACCGCCCAGACCCCCCGGGCCGCCCGCCCGGCCCCCTCGGCGCCCGCCACGGCCCCGTCCCGGCCGCCGACCCTCGCACCCGGCCCCGCGGGCCTGACCCCCGTCTTCGAAAACGGCCCCCGGACGCACGGCAGGACCGTCGCGCTCACCTTCGACGCCGACATGACCGCCGGCCAGGGGCCGCGGGCGGCGGCGGGCGAGCGGTTCGACAATCCGCGGCTGATCGCGACGCTGCGGGCGCTGAAGGTGCCGGCCACGGTCTTCATGACGGGACGGTGGGCCGAGCAGTACCCGGCGCAGGCCCGGTCCATCGGGCAGGACCCGCTCTTCGAGGTCGCGAACCACTCCTACAGCCACTACGCCTTCGCCGACGACTGCTACGGGCTGCCGACCGTCTCCGAGAACCGGATGCGCGCGGACGTGGAGCGGGCGTACGCCGCCTTCCGGAAGGCCGGGGTGCCGGAGCCGATGCCGTACTTCCGCTTCCCCGGCGGGTGTTATGACCGGCGGGCCCTGAAGGCGCTGACCCCGACCGACGTCACCGCCGTGCAGTGGGACGTGGTGAGCGGGGACGCCTTCGCGACGGACGCGGACGCGGTCGCACGGCAGGTCCTGGAGGGGGTGCGGCCCGGGTCGGTGGTCGTCATGCACTGCACGCGCAGTGCCGCCCCGACGACCGAGCGGGCGGTACGGACGATCGTGCCCGAGCTGCGCCGGCAGGGCTTCCGGTTCGTGAAGGTGTCCGAGCTGATCGGAGCGGCGGCCGTCCGGCGGTGACCGGCCTACGCCGAACGTATGAGCGAGGACGACCACTGCCTGATCGACGCGACCAGGCCGCCGAAGGCGGAGGGGCCGCCGTACGCGATGGGGTGCCCCCCGCTCGAGCGCAGTCGGGAGTGGGGAGGCAGGAGGCCAGCGGACGGCTTGCTCGGGGTGACGCGCGCCGGCATTGGCAGACTGGACGCGTGAGCAATGATCCGACTCCTGTGAATGACAGCCCTTTCCGGTCCCGGCGAAACGCACGCGACCACGCGCCGCAGTTCGTGCTGCCCCTGGTCGTCCGTATCGAACGAGCCGCACCCCCCGCCCGTACCGACGCCCTGGAGACCGCCGCGCGCGCCGTACTCGTCATGCTCAGTGACGAGCGGTCCCTCGGTGACGGCGAGTGGGCTCAGGCCGTGCGGGACTGGCAGGACGCGCGGATCCGGAAGGTCGTACGGCGAGCCCGCGGAGCGGAGTGGCGGCGGGCCGAGGCGTTGCCCGGGATCACGGTCACCGGCGAGTCGGCCGAGGTGCGGGTCTTCCCACCCGTCCCGCTGGACGGCTGGCCCAAGGACCTGGCCCGGCTCCAGGTCTCCGGGACCGACCTCGACGACCCGGAGCCGCCGATGGACGCGGACGGGTCGGCGCCGGTGCTCTGGCTGAACCCGGACCTGGAGATGTCGGCCGGCAAGTCGATGGCGCAGGCCGGACACGGTTCCCACCTCGCCTGGTGGGAGCTGTCGGACGTGGAGCGGGCCGTCTGGCGCGAGGCGGGGTTCCCGCTCGCCGTGCGCCCCGCGGCCAAGGGCCGTTGGCACGAACTCACCACGAGCGGGCTGCCGCTGGTGCGGGACGCGGGGTTCACGGAGATCGCGCCCGGGACAACGGTCGCGGTCGAGGGATACCACCGCGTCAGCGCCTTGCCGGACGACGCGCGCCGGCCGATCACCTGGCACTGAGGGTCCGGGCCCGACTGCCGGTCCTCCGGCTCAGGAGCCGTCGCCCTGATGCCTGCGCACGCGCTCCGCCAACGGGAGGGGCGTCTCGTCCAGACCGGTGACCGACCCGCTCGCCATCCGTGCGCACGTCCCGTGGCAGGCGAGCAGTTGCCTGTCGTCGCGGTGGGAGACCACCACCGCCTCCGCGTCCGGCCGGCTCCGGTAGTCGGTGCCGCAGATGAGACAGGCCAGCCCAAAGAGCATCTCGGCTGTCGGTTCGGGGCGGCCGCGGCGGTGGCCGGAGATCGCGTCCTGTGAATACATGCGTCCAGCATCCTTTTGGTCGGTTCAGGGCACGCGCGAGGTGCCGGAATGCGCTACCGCGGGGCGCGGAGACAGTACGAGCCAGGAGTACGGCATGCGAGGTGCGCTTGGTGCCGCAACCGTACTCCCCTCCGGACCTCGCAGCCGACCCGTCAGGCGTCCGCGGACCTTTCCCCGCCCGACGGGAACATTGCCGGCGCTCCGGACGTTGGAACGAGTGGTTGTAGTTGAAGTTTGCGAACGTGTGAGCGCCCGCGGAGTTCTGACAGCGGGCGCTTCGTCGTTATTCGGGGGTTTTCTTCGACGGCTGGCGACCAGCA
The DNA here is from genome assembly GCF_040295365.1 of Streptomyces sp. NPDC002838. Taxonomy (NCBI): domain Bacteria; kingdom Bacillati; phylum Actinomycetota; class Actinomycetes; order Kitasatosporales; family Streptomycetaceae; genus Streptomyces; species Streptomyces sp. NPDC002838. The sequence goes on from NZ_JBEOVF010000032.1 coordinate 67,232, forward strand.
GCCCGGGATCGCGCGAAGTGCGTGTTTCCCGCACTACTCGCCATCTCGAAGGAGACAGCACGTGGCTCAAGGAACCGTGAAGTGGTTCAACGCGGACAAGGGTTTCGGCTTCATCGCCCCCGATGAGGGCGGCGCCGACCTCTTCGTCCACCACTCGGCGATCGACACGAGTGGTTTCCGCTCCCTGGAGGAGAACCAGCGGGTGGAGTTCACCGCCGCCCAGGGCCCCAAGGGCATGCAGGCCGACCAGGTCCGCGCGCTCTGAGGCGCTCAGAGGACACCCTCCCCGAGGCAGGCCCGCGGCGCGGGCCTGCCTCGCGCTGCTTCCGTACGGCTGCCGCATCCGGCGCCTCGTCCCCGGCGCCGGCCAGGCAGCGCCGTGCACCCCGAAAGGAACCCTGTGACCACTGAGATCAGCGCCCGGAGCACCGATCCGGCGGAGCACGCCGAGATCACCAAACCCCCGCCCGCCGGCCGGGGCAGCGACTACGCCGCACTGTCCCGCGAGGTGAAGCAGAGCGGGCTGCTGAAGCGGCGCCCGGGCTACTACTCCGTCAAGGTAGGGGGGAACCTGCTTCTGCTGGCCGCCGGCTGGACCGCGTTCGCCCTGATCGGGCAGTCGTGGTGGCAGCTGCTGACCGCCGCCTTCCTCGCGGTGATGTTCACCCAGACCGGGTTCATCGGACACGACGCCGGACACCAGCAGATCGCCGGCTCCAAACGCGTCAACAACCTGCTCGGTCGCGTGCACGCGGACCTGCTGATCGGCCTCAGCTACGGCTGGTGGATCACCAAGCACAACCGGCACCACTCCCACCCCAACCACATCGACCGCGACCCCGACATCGCCGACGGCGCGATCGCCTTCACCGAGGACCACGCCCGCGTCCGCAGCGGAGCGTACGCCTGGCTGGGCCGTCACCAGGCCTGGCTGTTCTTCCCGATGCTGCTGCTGGAAGGACTCGCCCTGCACGTCGCCGGCGTACGGGCGATGCTCGACCGCACCGGCACCGCGACCTCGCGGGCGACCAAGCTGGGCGAGGCGGCCATGCTGACGGCGCACCTCGGCGGCTATCTCGCCGCGCTGTTCCTGGTCCTGTCCCCCGTCCAGGCCCTGTGCTTCCTCGCCGTGCACCAAGGACTGTTCGGGCTGTACATGGGGTGCTCGTTCGCCCCCAACCACAAGGGCATGGCCATGTTCGCCAAGGACGACAAGATCGACTTCCTGCGTCGGCAGGTACTGACGTCACGCAACATCCGTGGCAGTCGGTTCACCGACTTCGCGCTCGGCGGGCTGAACTACCAGATCGAGCACCACCTGTTCCCCTCCATGCCGCGGCCCAGCCTGCGCCATGCCCAGGAGATCGTGCGCACGTTCTGCGCCCGGCACGGCATCGCCTACCACGAGACCGGGCTCTTCGACTCCTACGCCCAGGTACTGCGGCACCTCCACGCGGTCGGCGGCCCGCTGCGCCTGCGCCCCGAGCTGGAGTACTGATCACCCTTCCCTCGGCCTTCACCGGCTTTTGAACGGCACGGCCGCTGCCCCCGTATCTCCTGGCACTGGCCGAGCGACACCCGCGCCGAACCTCAAATGTTGCTCTGAACGTTCCCGCGGCGGGGTTCGGGCGCGGGCGCCGGGGCCATACCCCCGTCACGCCCGAGGAGGCGGCACCGCGTATCCGGAGGAAGCCGAGGAGGGGACCATGGAGCGACTGGGGACGGGCATCGGGTGGCGGCCGGAGATCGCGGACGCCGTGGAACGCATGCCGGGCATCGACTGGGTCGAGGTCGTGGCCGAGAACGTCTGCCCCGGCCACCTCCCGGAGTCGCTGCTGCGCCTGCGCGAGCGCGGGGTGACGGTGGTTCCGCACGGCGTCTCGCTCGGCCTCGGCGGCGCGGACCGCCCCGACGAGGGGCGGCTCGCCGCCCTCGCCGAGCGGGCCGAGGCGCTGGGCTCGCCGCTGGTCACCGAGCACATCGCGTTCGTCCGGGCGGGCGGGCCACTGACCGCCTCGCCGCGCCTGGAGGCGGGCCATCTGCTGCCCGTGCCGCGCACCCGTGACGCGCTCGACGTGCTGTGCGAGAACGTCCGCATCGCGCAGGAGGCGCTGCCGGTGCCGCTCGCCGTCGAGAACATCGCCGCCCTCATCTCCTGGCCCGGCGAGGAGATGACCGAGGGTCAGTTCCTGTACGAGCTGGCCGACCGCACGGGCGTCCGCCTCCTCATCGACGTGGCGAACCTGCACACCAACCATGTCAACCGCGGCGAGGACCCGGCGGCGGCGCTCGCCGAACTCCCCCTGGAAGCCATCGCCTACGTCCATGTCGCGGGCGGCTTCGAACGTGACGGCGTCTGGCACGACAGCCACGCCCATCCGGTCCCCCGCCCGGTCCTCGACATCCTGACCGACCTCGCGTCCCGGGTCTCCCCGCCGGGCGTCCTGCTGGAACGGGACGAGAACTTCCCCGAACCGGCGGAACTCGAAGGGGAGTTGGAAGCGATACGGGAGGCGCTGGAGAAGGGCGGCGCGCAGGCCACCACCCCTGCGGCCCCGGCCGCCCCCGTCCCGCCGACGACGACAGCGGCCGACGACGCCAACCGCCAACGGCTCGCCCTGGCACAGACGGCGTTGCTGTCCGCGCTGGTCGCGGGGACGCCCGTGCCCGAGGGGTTCGACCGGGTACGGCTGGGCGTGCAGGCACGGGCCCTGGCCGGCAAGCGGGCGGACGTGGTCGCGAAGGTCGCGCCCGAGCTCCCGGAGCTCCTCGGCGCCGACTATCGCTCCGCCTTCCTCACCTACGCCCAAGGCCATCCGATGACCGACGGCTACCGCCGCGACGCTCTGAACTTCGCCGAGCACATGCTGCTCGCCGGGCGCCTGGAGGACGCGGGCGTCCGGCGGGAGCTACGGGAGTGGTGGCTGGAGCGCTCGGGACCGGCACCACGCTCGCAACGCCCGGCGGTGCGACTGGCGCGCGCGACGCGGCGGGTACTGCTGCGCCGCTGAACGGGAAGACGGTGGTGCACCTCTCGGCCGACCGAGTCGGGTGGTGGGTGGGCATAGGCCCGGGGGTCCAGGGGGCGGAGCCCCCTGGCGGGGGCGAAAACCCGGTACGGCAGTTGCCGCACCGGCCTGACGGCGCCCCTCGTCGCGCTGATCTTCCCGATCTGGTCGTACGAAGACAGGTCCGGTACGGGCCTGGACGTACTGAACGCCCAGACCGTGTCGACGAGGTACGGGCCGCTGTCCGCTCCGGACCGGGACTTCGTCATGAAGGTCCGGCTGGACGAACGCGTCCGCGACGTCGCCTCCAAGCTCGGCCTGGAACTGCCCAACGAACCCACCGACCAGCAGAAACAGTGGCTCGCCACGCTGAACTCGGCACGTCAAGGTCCTGGAGGCCACCGGCCCGCCACCGGAGCCCGTGGATCCCTGAGGCGGAACGTCACGTACCGGCAACGCTCGGTCCGGATTGTGAACAAGGCATGGCGTTCCACTGGCCCGTTCGCATAGAAAATCCACATGTTCTGGGTCCTTCTCCTGCTGCTCGCCTGGGCCGCCGCCGGCACGGCGTGTACGCGGCTGTGCCTGGCCGCCGTGCGTACGGCGACTGTGGACACAACAGACGCGACCACGGCCCGGGCACACGATCTGACGCTGTACGAGGCCGCGTTCCTGTCCGGCGGCCCCCGGCGGGTCGCCGATCTGACGCTCGTCTCCATGGCGCGCCAACGGCGCCTGCTGCTCGCGCACACCGGCTGGGCGACGGTCGTCGACCCGCGCGGGCGGGACGAAATGGAGCGATCGGTGATAGGCGCCATCGGGCCGGAGGGGCAGTCGCGCATCGCGCCGGTACGGGCCGCCGCCGCGGCCGCGGACGCCGTGCACGGCATCGCCGACCGGCTCGTCAGCGCGGGGCTCGCCATGCCCGACGGCGCCCGGGCCGGTGTCGCGGCCGGGGTCCGCCAGGTGCGGCTCGCCGCGGGGGCCGTCGTCGCGCTGGGCGCGACCGCGCTGCTGACGCCCGCTCAGTCGGACATGCCGCGCGGCCTGGTCGCCCTGTGGTTCGGGCTTCCCTTCGCGCTCACCCTGAGCTGCCTGGCCATCGCGCGGATCGAGGTCCCCCCGTACGCGCGCTGGGCCTCCCCGGCCGGCCGGCGCCTGCTCGGCGCCCTGACCCGGCACGCCGGCGGGGACGACCGTACGGACCTCACCTCCGTCGCCGTCCACGGCATCAGCGCGATCGGCGAACCGGACCTGCGCGCGGCCTTCGCCCACCGCGAGCAGCACCGGCAGGAGTGAAAGACGGGGCGCACGGAGGCATTGGCGCCGACACCGGCCGAGTGGTGCTTGCCTTCGCCAACAGGTGACCGAAATATCCCTTTTGTTGCTGCCGTGCACCGAAGGGAAACGCGATGAGAGCCCCCGCCCTCTACTCGGCCGCCGGGTCCTTGCTCCTGACCACGCTCGCGGCCGCCCCGGCCGACGGCGCCCCGGCCGTGCCGGCCGCGGCCGAACTGCGCGGCACCGCGGTGGCCGCCGCGCACGCAAAGGCGGAGGGCATCGACTTCGGGAAGTGCGCCGCCGAGCCGGACATGCCGGACAGCGTGCAGTGCGGCACGGTGTCCGTCCCGCTCGACTACGCCCATCCGCACGGCAGGCAGATCAAGCTGACCGTCAGCCGGATGCGCGCCACCCACAAGGACCCGCACAACAGCAAGCGCCGCGTGCCCCGGCAGGGCGCCCTGGTCTACAACCCGGGCGGGCCGGGCGGCACCGGCATGTACTTCCCGCTGATCGGTGCGCTCCCCGAGTGGAAGCGGATCGCGGCGGCGTACGACCTCGTCGGCTACGCCCCGCGCGGGGTGGGCCGCTCGGCGCCCCTGTCCTGCAAGGACCCCAAGCAGTTCTTCCAGGCACCGTCACAGGCGCCGACGCACCCCTCGGAGTCGTACAAGCAGGAGCGCGTCGCGCAGGCGAAGGCGTACGCGCGCGGCTGCGCCCAGCGTGCGGGCAGCGCGCTGCGGCACTACACCTCCCTGAACAACGCCCGCGACCTGGACGTCCTGCGCGCCGCGCTGGGCGAGCACAGGCTGACGTTCATGGGCGCGTCGTACGGCACGTACTTCGGAGCGCTGTACGCGACCCTGTTCCCCTCGCACGTACGGCGGATGGTGTTCGACTCGGCGGTGAACCCGGCCCCCGAGCAGATCTGGTACCGCAACAACCTCCGCCAGTCGGCCGCGTTCGAGGGCCGCTGGGAGGACGTCCGGGAGTGGATCGCCCGGCACGACGCCGTGTACGGGCTGGGCGACACGGCTCAGGAGGTGCTGCGCAGCTACGAGAAGGCACGGGCGCGGCTGGCGGTGAAGCCGGCGGGCGGGAAAGTCGGGCCCGCGCAGTTGCAGGGCGCGTTCCTGTCGGCCGGGTACTACGACGACTACTGGCCGCACCGCGCGCACGCGCTGTCGGCGTATCTGAAGGGCGACCCGAAGCCGCTGATCGAGCAGGCCGGGCCGCATCCGCAGGCGGCGGCCGAGGCGGAGAACACCCACGCGGTCTACACGGCCGTCGAGTGCAACGACGCGCCCTGGCCGACGGACTGGAGGGTGTGGGACCGGGACAACACGCGGCTGGCGCGCATCGCGCCCTTCGAGACCTGGGACAACGTGTGGATGAATCTGCCGTGCGCCTACTGGCCGGCGCCTCGGCAGCAGCCCCTCGACGTGCGGACCGGGCGGGGCGAGCTGCCGCCGACGCTGATCCTGGCCGCCGAGCGGGACGCGGCCACGCCGTACGACGGCGCCCTGGAACTGCACCGGCGTCTGTCGGGTTCGGTGCTGGTGACCGAGCGGGGCGCGGGCACGCACGGCATCGCGGGTGGTCCGAACCCCTGCGTCAACGGGCACGTCGAGGCGTATCTGCTGCACGGCGACCTGCCGGCGCGGCGCGCGTCCTGCGCACCGCGCCCCGAGCCGAAGCCGAAGTCGGCGACCGCCGCCCGGAAGGCGCCGACCGCCATGCCCCCACGCTGATCAGGCCAGGCCCGAGACCAGCTCGGCCACGGACTTACGTCGCCCGGTGAAGAACGGCACCTCCTCACGGACGTGCCTGCGGGCCTCCGAGCCGCGCAGGTGGCGCATGAGGTCGACGATGCGGTACAGCTCGTCGGCCTCGAAGGCGAGGATCCACTCGTAGTCGCCGAGGGAGAACGAGGCGACCGTGTTGGCGCGCACGTCCGGGAAGCCGCGGGCCATCTTGCCGTGGTCGGCGAGCATGCGGCGGCGGTCCTCGTCGGGCAGCAGGTACCAGTCGTACGAGCGCACGAAGGGGTAGACGCTCACGTAGTCGCGGGGCGTCTCGTCGGCGAGGAACGCCGGGATGTGCGAGCGGTTGAACTCGGCGGGGCGGTGCAGCGCCATGTTCGACCACACCGGCTCCAGCGCGCGGCCCAGCTTGGTGCGGCGGAAGAGGTTGTACGCCTCCTGGAGCTGGTCGCTGGTCTCCGCGTGCCACCAGATCATGAGGTCGGCGTCGGCGCGCAGACCCGACACGTCGTACGTGCCGCGGATCGTCACGTCCTTGGCGGCGAGCTGGTCGAACAGCTCCTGGACCTCGTCGGCGTAGCCCGCGCGGTCCTCGGGGAGCACGTCCTTGAGCTTGAAGACGGACCAGAGGGTGTAGCGGATGACCTCGTTGAGGTCCTTGGCCAGCTTGCCCTTGTTCGGGATCCTGCCGGGCTCGGTGGTGGGGGCGTCGTCACTCATGGTCCTTATTCTCCCGCTCCGCCGTGCAGACTCTGCACCGGGTTGGCGGTGAGCTCCTGCACAGCTCGCAGGTCACCCTGGATCTGGTCGACGGCCGCGTACGCGCTCGCGATGCAGGCGGGGATGCCGACGCCGTCGTACTGCGCGCCGCACACCGCCAGGCCCGGCAGCTTGCCGACGTGCTCGCGGATGCGGGCCACGCGCGCGTGGTGGCCGACAGGGTACTGGGGCAGGCCGTCGGTCCAGCGGGTGACGCGGGTTTCGACGGGGGTGGCGTCCAGGCCGGTGGCCTGCTCGAGGTCGTGCCGCGAGACGTCCACCAGGTCGGCGTCGTCGCGCCGGAGGATCTCCGTCTCGCCGTACCGCCCGACGGAGGTGCGCAGGACGATCAGGTCCGGGTTCTCGTCGGCGATCCAGCCCCACTTCTGGGAGGCGAAGGTCGACGCCTTGATGGTGCGCCCGTCGACGGGCGGCACGAGGAAGCCGCTGCCCTCGGGGAGGGAGATCTCGCCGCGGCGGTAGGCGAGGGTGACCAGGGCCATGGAGGCGTACTCCACGCCGGCGAGCTCGGCGGCGGCCTCAGGGGCCTCGGCGCGCAGGAGTCCTGCCGCGACCGGGGCGGGCACGGCGACGACGACCGCGTCCGCGTACAGCACACGATCGCCGGCGACGACCCGCCAGGTGGCGGGCGGCTGCGCCGCCGCGGAGCGGTGTGCCGGCGGGGCGTCGGAGGCGGGGGACTCGGCTGCGTGAGGACCAGCCGCTGGGGTACGAGCTGCGAGATCCGCCGCCTCGGCTTCCGTCCGCGCCGCGCGGCCCCCGGCCGCTGCCGCCCGCGCCCCGCAGCTCTCGTCGGCCCCCGCCCCGCCGCGGCCGAAGGCTCGCGGCCGGCCCGCGTCTCCCGCCCCCGTCGGCGCCACCCTGCGCAGTTCCGTCACCGGCACCCCGGTCAGGATCTCGCCGCCGTGTGCCCGCACCGACTCCGCGACCGCGAGCGGGAGGGTGCCCACGCCGCCCTCGATGCCCATGAACACCGGCCCGGTCTGCTGGTTGGCAGCGGCCTTGGCCTGGATCTCGCGGACCGCCTGCGTCAGGGAGTCGTGCGTCCGCGCCGCCTGGAAGAGCTGCGGGACCGCCGAGCGCATCGAGATGCGGTAAGCGTCGCCCGCGTAGACCCCGCCCAGCAGTGGCTCGACGAGGCGGTCGACGACCTCGCGGCCCAGCCGCGCCGCCACGTACTCCCCGACGGCCACGTCGTCGCCGACCTCCGTGCGGGGCAGGTCGGCGTCGCGCTCGATGCGGGCGAGGCCGTCCTCGGACAGCACACCGGAGAGGGCGGAGGGGGTGCCGGGGACACCCATGACGTGGCCCTTGGGCATCGGGCGCAGGGCGCCGCGCGTCCACAGGGAGGCGCTCGCGGTGGCGGGCGGCTGGAGGCGGTCGGTCAGACCGGCCTCGCGGGCAAGGGCGACGGCCTCCGGGCGGCGGGCGAGCATCGACTCGGCGCCGAAGTCGACGCGCGCGCCCGCGATCTCGCCGGGCAGCAGCTTGCCGCCGACCCGGTCCGACGCCTCCAGCACGGTCACTGTCGCCCCGCGCCGCAACAGCCGGTGGGCGGCGGCCAGTCCGGCGATGCCCGCTCCGATGACGACGACCCGACCCGCACCCGTTGCGCTCATGTCCCCACTTTCTCAGACCCCACTGACACTCCCGCGGCACCCCCGGTGTCCTTCACGAGTCCTGACCGTGACCGCATCGGGACCGTCGAAGGCCAACGTCCGGGCCCGCCCCGGCGTCGAAGGAGCGTCAGTCGTCACGACGACCCTCGGGGGTACGCACATGCGCGCACGACCTTCCGTACGACCGGTCCAGGCCCTGGCCGGGATCCTCCTGGCCGCGGCCCTCGCGCTCACCGGCTGCAGCGGCGGCGCCGACAGCGGCTCCGGCGACGAGGGCGCCCTCGCCCAGTCGGACGCGAAGGAGGCCGCCCCGGGCGGCGCCGCGGACAGCGACAGCGGCAACGGGGCGAGCGGCGCCAAGGCCACCGCACCGCCCAAACTCACCGCGAGCCACATCATCCGCACCGCCTCCCTGACCGTGCGGGTCAAGGACGTACCGAAGGCTCTCGACGCGGCCCGCACCACCACCGAGACCGCGGGCGGCTACGTCGGCAAGGAGACCACCACCCGGGTCGAGGAGAGCGGCGAGGAGACGGAGGTGGTGCTGCGTGTGCCCGTCGACAAGTACGACGAGGTCCTCGCCGATCTGGAAGGCACGGGCAAGCTGCTCGAGCGCACGGCAAAGGCGCAGGACGTCACCGACCAGGTCGTCGACGTGGAGAGCCGCATCACCTCGCAGCGAGCGAGCGTGACGCGGATCCGCGAGCTGATGGACCAGGCCACCCGGCTGAGCGACGTGGTGACGCTGGAGGGCGAGTTGAGCAGCCGCCAGGCCGAGCTGGAGTCGCTGCTCGCCCGGCAGGCGTCCCTGAAGGACCGCACGACCCTGGCCACCATCACCCTCTCCCTGCTCGAGCCGCCGGTCGAGGAGGCCACCGAGGACGACGATCCGGGGATCGTCGACGCGCTGGCCGGCGGTTGGAACGCCTTCGTGACGATGCTGCGCTGGATCGTCGTGGCGCTGGCGGCAGTGCTGCCGTTCGCCGCGGTCGCCGCGCTGATCGTGCTGGTGTGGCTGCGGATCGTACGGCCCCGGCTGCCGCGCCGGCCGGCCACCGCGTCGGCGATGACCGCGCTGGGCCCGCTGCCGACGGCCCGGCAGGCACCGGAACCGACGCGCCCGCAGGAGGGCGGGGAGGAGAACTGAACCAGCCTGGGCAGGAATGGCCGGGCAGGACTGAAATGCCCGGCACCCGTAGCGTGTTCGCATGAGCGTGAGCATGAGCGGAACGAGCCGTGGGGCAGAGCGTCTGGTCGTGATCGGCGGCGACGCCGCGGGTATGTCCGCGGCGTCGCAGGCACGCCGTCTGAAAGGCCCGGACGAGTTGGAGATCGTGGCCTTCGAGCGCGGCCACTTCACTTCCTTCTCGGCCTGCGGCATCCCTTACTGGGTGGGCGGCGAAGTCTCCGACCGCGACCAGCTGATCGCCCGCACGGCCGAGGAGCACCGCGCGCGGAACATCGATCTGCGCATGCGGACGGAGGTCACGGAGATCGACGTGGCCGGCGGGCGGGTACGCGCGCGTGACGTGGATTCCGGCGCCGAGTCCTGGAAGTCGTACGACAAACTCGTGATCGCGACCGGCGCCCGCCCGATCCGCCCCGACCTGCCGGGTGTCGACGCGCCCGGCGTCCACGGCGTGCAGACGCTCGACGACGGCCAGGCGCTCCTGGACACGCTGGCACGCACGCGTGGCCGCCGCGCCGTCGTGGTCGGCGCGGGCTACATCGGCGTCGAGATGGCCGAGGCGCTCATCAACCGCGGCTACGAGGTGACGGTCGTCAACCGCGGCAGCGAACCGATGTCCACGCTCGACCCGGACATGGGCCGCCTGGTGCACGAGGCCATGGAGGGCTTGGGCATCACCATGGTGAACGACGCCGAGGTGACCAAGCTGCTGACGGGCCAGGACGGCCGCGTGCGGGCGGTCGCCACGCAGGACGCCGAGTACCCGGCGGACGTGGTCGTGCTGGGCATCGGCGTACGCCCCGACACGGCGCTCGCCGAGGCGGCGGGCCTGCCCCTGGGGGCTCATCGCGGGCTGCTGACGGACCTGGCGATGCGGGTGCGCGGGCACGAGAACATCTGGGCCGGCGGGGACTGCGTGGAGGTCCTCGACCTGGTCTCCGGGCAGGAACGGCACATCGCCCTCGGCACCCACGCCAACAAGCACGGCCAGGTCATCGGCACCAACGCCGGCGGCGGCTACGCCGCCTTCCCGGGCGTGGTCGGCACGGCGGTGAGCAAGGTCTGCGATCTGGAGATCGCCCGCACGGGCCTGCGCGAGAAGGACGCCCGCCGCGTCGGCCTCCAGTTCGAAACGGTGACCATCGAGTCGACCAGCCGCGCCGGCTACTACCCCGGCGCCTCCCCCATGACGGTCAAGATGCTCGCCGAACGCCGCACGGGACGGCTGCTCGGCGTGCAGATCGTCGGCAGGGAGGGCGCCGGCAAACGGGTCGACATCGCCGCGGTGGCCCTGACGGCCGGCATGACGGTGGAACAGATGACGTCCCTGGACCTGGGGTACGCGCCGCCGTTCTCACCGGTATGGGACCCCGTGCTGGTCGCCGCCCGCAAAGCAGCAAAGGCAGTTCAGGAAAACGCCCTATAGGGCAGCGTCCCCAGGGGCGCGGGGCTGTGTCGATGTGCGGCTTCGCCGCGGGGCGCGACCAGCCACACACGACCCGCAGCCGAGAACCACCCACACCCCCACGGCGCTACTCGCACAAACCCCTACGCCGTCCCATTGATCCGATCGATCGCCTGTCGAGCCTGCTCGGCCGGCGGCCGAGCAGGCAACGACGACACCGACGCGCTGGAAGGCATCGCGGCAGCCGGCTGCGCCCCCGCCGGCCTCGCATGCGCAGCCCCCTGCGGACTCGACCGGAGCCGATGGCTCACCGCCTCGTCGAGAGTGACGGGCCGCTGCTTCTGCGTGGCCAGCCGCCCGGCCTCCTGGCCGAGCCTGGCCACGTCCTCCCACGGCAGCCGCAGCACCAGCGCGATCTCGGCTTCCCCGTCGGGCGTCGCCACCATCGGAGGGGTAACTCGGTCGTTCATCGCCTGTTCCTCACGTCGTCCCCGCGACCCGCCTTCCCCGTGCCGCGGGCGGTTGAGGACACATACGCACGCGCGGACGGCGGCGTTCACCGGTTCGCCGCCCGCATCGGGGGCACTACTTCCTTGTGGTCATCCCCGTCCATGACGTGAACCCGGCGCGCCGTACCCCCTGGGTGACGTACGCGCTGATCGCCGCGAACGTCTTCGTCTTCCTCTCCACGCCCGGCCTCGCCGGCTCCGTGACGGGGGAGAGTCACCTGGCCCAACTCTGCAACCTCCAGGCGTTCCTGGACCACTACGCGGCGGTACCACGGGAGTTGATCCACCATCAGATGCCGCGCCTGGTGCCGACGGGCGACGTCGGGGTGGGCCCGCAGGGGGCGGGCTGCGTGATCGGGCCGCCGAGCTACGACAAGTCCCCCGAACTGGCCGTCCTCACGGCGATGTTCCTGCACGGCGGCTGGTTGCACCTGTTGGGCAACATGCTGTTCCTGCTGATCTTCGGCAACAACATCGAGGACCGGATGGGGCACATCCGCTTCGCGCTGTTCTACGGGGTGTGCGGGTACGCGGCCGCGTACGGCTACGCGCTCGCGAACGCCGACTCGGCCGACCCGCTGATCGGCGCGTCCGGGGCGATCGCGGGGGTGCTCGGCGCGTACCTCGTGCTGTACCCGAGGGCACGGGTGTGGGTCCTCGTCCCGTTCCTGATCTTCCTGCCGCTGCGGCTGCCGGCCTGGCTGGTGCTGGGCTTCTGGTTCGGTCTCCAGGCGGTGTACTCGTCCGGCGAGGGCATCCCCGAGGCCGGGACCGTGGCATACCTGGCGCATGTCGTCGGCTTCCTGGCGGGCATGCTGATCGCCTGGCCGCTGCGCCCCGGCACTCCGCCGCCACCGGAACCGCGCGGCCTGCTGTTCGGCAGGCGGGCACGGCCGGGCTGGTGAGAACAAAAGCACCGGCCTCGGAACGAGGCGCCAGGAGAGACTCGCATGCCTCGACGAACGCGAGGACATCCGAAGTCGATTCCGATGCCCTCGCGCACGAGCAGGCGCGCAGCACATCGGTCAGAGCGCCGCGAGCATCGTGAGCATGGCCACCGCCATCGCGACACGGCAGGCGCGGCTCAAGAACATGGCGAGACGTGGGACCTGCCCGGAGATGTCCGCAGGACCTGGGGCCACGAGAGTGGCCCCGGCGTAGAGGACGTAGACCGCGAAGTAGGCGAGCAGGATCCCAGTGAGCACTGGCACGCCGATGCCGGCCATGTGGGCCCCGGGTTCTGTGCCGGAATGGTGTCCGCCCACGGGCATGGTGAACGCCATGTAGACCATCGCGAGCGCGCCGATGACGTGATGCAGACGTTGGCGCAACGGACGCGGGAACGCCAACGCGGTCAGACCGATGGCGGCGAAGACTGTTCCGAACACGGTGCTGCTCCAGCTGGGCAGGACGGCCATCAGCGAAGGCGGCGCCATTGCGGCCATGCCGAAACCCATCAGAGCGTCGCCCGTCATCTCGGCTCGCTCCGCGCGGGGCCCGGTGCGGACGCGGAGCAGACAGTAGGCGCCGACAGCCGCGCACAGTGCAGCGAGCAGCCAGCCGGGAAACCCGGACAGTGCCGCATGATGCATGCGGTCAACCCCCCAGGTCCTCGATGAGGGCTGCCCGGGCCCGCGCCACCCGGGACCGCACGGTTCCCACAGGGCACCCGCTGACCTGCGCGGCCTCTGCATAGCGCAGGCCCAACAACTGGGTGAGGACGAAGGCCTCGCGGCGTTCCTCAGGCAGGGTGTCGAGCAGCTGCCCCAGGGCGATGCCGTCGTCGAAGCCGGGCAGGCCGCGCGGCTGGGAGCGTTCAGCCATCGACTCCCAGTCGGGAACGGCGTACAGGCGCGGCCGGGCCGCCGCATACCGGCTGCTGTCGACGACGGCACGCCGTGCGATGGTCATCAGCCAGGTCCGCGCGGATGAGCGGCCCTGGAAGCGGCGAAGAGCGCTGAGTGCGCGCAGGAACGTCTCCTGAGTAAGGTCGTCGGCGGCCTGTGGGTCACGGCTGAGGTGGGCCACGAAGCGCCAGACATCGCGGTGCAGTGAGCGGACGAAGCGCTCCGCCGCGTCCGCGTCACCGTCGCGGGCCGCGAGTGCCAGCCGGGTCGCGTGCGTGTCGCGGGTCAGCCGGTCTGTGTTGGTCACGGAGTTCCTCTCGGTCGGAGCTCATCACCAGGCGGAAACCGTTTCCGCTTGCTGCCGGTGTCCTCACGTGCCGAGCCGTGGTCGGTCCGGAAGCCTCCGGCGGCGTACATGCGGCGTTCGAGCGCGCGCTCCTCAGCGGTCAGTGGAATCCCCGCGCGCCGGCGCTCCGGGTGTCCCGGCGGCGGGTCGCCGGACCGCAGGACGAGCGCGGTGTACTCGGGATGGCCCGGGGCGACCCAGAAGCTGCCGTATGCGGTCAGCGCCCGCCAGAAGCCGTTGAGCAGGACGAGAGCCCGGTAGCGCCACAGCAGGGCGCCCCTCATCCCCGTGGGGCGCGCCCCAGCTCTGGACGGCCGCTCACCTCCGCTCCCCCAGGTCGCCTCCGGTGCTGCGTACGGCGATGCCGGACCGGTTGAGGTACGGGGTGATGCCCCCCAGGTGAAGGGGCCACTCGCCGCTCGCCAGGAGCATCAGGTCGGCGTCGGCGGGGCCGGTCAGCGTGCCCTCGGCGACGAGTGCGCCGATGTCGCGGGCGAGGGCTGTCAGGGCGTGGTCGAGCGCGTCGCGGGCGGTGGCCGCAGGAGACGGCGCCGCGTGGGCCAGGCTGCCGGCCCGGCGCAGCCGTCGGCACAGCACGCTCGGCGGCGTCGGCAGGGCGAGCGGTGCGCAGACCGTGTCGAGGTCCTCCTCACGGGCGCGGTCGAGCAGCGCGCCCAGAAAGGTGGTCCGGAGCCGGTCCGCCACGGACCCGGGATGGTCGCCGACGGGCAGGCAGGGCAGGCCCAGCCGGGCGACGAGTGCGCCCGCCGTGGCGTACGCGGCGTCGGTGGCCCCGGCACGGGTCAGCTCCACGGCGCCAGGAACGGAACTGGCGGTGATCAGACTGAGGCCCACCACCCGGCTGGGGTGTTTGAGCCCGGCCGCCAGGTCAGCGACCGTGCGGCTGCCGACGGCGAGGAGAACGCAGTCCTCGGACACGACGCCCTCGGCCTGTCGCAGCACCGCGTCGTCCTCACCGGGCCGTCCGCCGGGCAGAGCCGCGACGACTGCGTCGGTGTCCGCGACGACGTCCACCGCGGTGCCGCCACTGATGCGTTCGGCGCACCGCTGGGCGTCCGCCGCCGAGATGCGGCCGGAGGCCGCGGCCTCGTCGAGGAGACGGCGCAGTTCGCCGGTGGCGACGTCGCAGGCGACCGGGTCGGGGACGCACACGGCGACCGGTACGCGCAGCTTCTCCAGCAGCAGGGCTGCGAGCCGCAGGCCGTGCTCCCCGTCGCCGATCAGTCCCACGCTCCGCACCGGCCGGGCCAGGCGGGGGTCGGGGCGTGCGGGGTGCGTTTCGGCGTGCTTCTGGGTGAGCTGGAAGGCGTAGAGGCTGGAGCGGAACTCGGGGGTGACGAACAGGTCGGCGGCGGCCTCTTCGGCGGCGGTGAGCACCTCGTCGCGTGTGGCCGTCCTGGTGAGTTCCAGCAGCTCCAGGGCGCGGCGTGGTGCGGGGACGACGCCGTGCGTGTGCGTCTCGACCAGGCCGGCGGCGCGGGCCAGCGCGTCGTCCCACTGGTCGGCGAAGGCTTCCGGCGCGGGCCGGGTCACAGTGTGCTGGCCTCGCAGGACGCCGGCGGCCCAGGCGAGCGAGCGGTCGAGGAACCTGGACGGCTCCAGCAGGACGTCCGCCAGACCGAGGGTGTGGGCCTCGGTGGCGGAGAGCATGCGGCGGGCGGACAGCGGATGCTCCAGCATCAGGGTGACGGCCTTGTCGGGGCCGAGCAGCCGCGGTGCCAGCCAGGCACCGCCCCATGCCGGTACGAGGCCTAGCGAGCACTCGGGGAGGGCGACAGCGGGAGCGCCGCGCGAGAGCGTGCGGTAGCCGCAGTGCAGGGCGAGTTCGAGGCCGCCTCCAATCGTGACGCCGTTGAGGAACGCGAAGCTCGGCACTGGCAGGTCGCCGAGACGGCGGAAGACCTGGTGGCCGCGGCGCAGGGTACGCACCGCCTCCTCGCGGTCGGTGACGCCGGCCGCGAGTGCGAGATCCGCTCCGGTGCTGAACATGAACGCGGTGCCGGTGACTGCAACCGCGGCGATATCTCCCGTCCGGGCCCGGGCCGCCGCCTCGTCGAGGACGGCGTCCAGCAGGTCGAGACCCTCGGGGCCGAACGTGGTGGGCCGCATGGCAGGGCCGAGCGGCGGGAGTCCGTTGTCGAGGGTGATCAGGAAGAGAGTGCCCGCGCCGTCCGGCAACTGGACGTCGCGCGGACGGGGTGTGGTGACGGTCTCACGGGCCTCGGGTCGCTGGGTGGTCACGGGGTCTCCTGGGCGGCCGGGGGACGGGGGGACACGATCAGGTCGCCGAGGAACTCGCGGATGGCGTCGAGGAGTTCGGCGGGTCGTTCGAGCGGCGGGGTGTGTCCGGTGGCGGGCAGCACCACGAGCCTTGCGCTGGGCATGCGCGCGGTGTACTCGCGCACGACGGGCAGCCGGATGGGGACGTCGTCGGCGCCGTGGACCACGAGCACCGGGACGTTCACCTCGGACAGCCGGTCGGTGATGTCGCCGCGCCGGTAGACGGAGTGGCAGGCGTGCTCGATGCGATCGCCGGTGAGGGTGGTGAAGTGCTCGGTCCAGAACCGCGCGGTGTCACTGGTCAGGAAGTCGCGACGGAAGTTGAGGCGGGCAACCATGGCCGCGAGGTCGGGGCTCATTCCGTCCGCGAGCACAGCCTCCACCATCGCCTCGAAGGGGCGCCTGGTGTTCTCCGGTTCCTCGTCGGGGCGAGTGTCCACCAGGACAAGGGCGGAAACGAGCGCGGGGTGCCGCAGGGCCATGCGCCAGCACTTCATACCGCCCATGGAGTGGCCCACCCACACGGCGGGACGCTCCCCCATGACGCCGCAGTAGGCGTCCGCGAGCCTGTCGACCTCCTCCTCCAGGGTGTACGGAGACGTGCGCGGCGGCGCCAGGCCGTGGCCGGGCGCGTCGACGGCGACGGTCGTCCGGGTGGCGGTCAGCCCAGCTGTGACGGGCTCCCACACCCGGCTGTCAGTGAGCAGCCCGTGCAGCAAGACGACCGGGTCGCCGGTACCACGCCGGTGCCATCCGAAAGCCCACCCCCCGGCCTCGACCGTGGAACCGGCGCTGCGCGTACGCGCCGTCGTGTCAGCCGCACCCCCCGCCATGGCCGAGGTCACCTCCTCTGCGTGCGTCGAGCGCCGGCTCGGGAAACTGCTCGGAGGGCGGCGTGTTGCCGTCCGTCCCGTGGTCGAGGGTGCCGAGGAAGGCGTCGAGGCGGTCCAGACCCCAGTACTTGTCGTGGCCGTTGATGAAGTACGGCACCCCGAACACGCCGTCCTGGACCGCGCGGCGCAGTGCCCGGGCACCCTCCTCGCGCAGTCGGGGGTCGTCGGCGGCGCCCGCGAGTTCGCCGGGGTCGAGGCCCATCTCCTTACCGATGGCGGCCATGGTGGCGGGGTCGCAGATGTCCCTGCCCTCCAACCAGCGGGCGGAGTACACGCGGTCGGCGAACTCGGCGCCGCGGCCGTACTCCCGGGCGGCGAGGTAGGCGAGGTGGGGGACCTCCCAGACCGGGTTCCGGTCCACCGGCCAGGTGACCTTCAGACCGTGGGCGGTGGCCAGCCTGCGCACGTCGGCGAGGATGTAGAAGTGCTTGGGGCGTGACATGGCCGTGTAGACGAAGGCGTCCTTGGTCTCGGCGAGGAGCCGTTCGCTGCGCGCGTCGGGCTCCCAGTAGGGCACCCACTCCAGAGCGGCCAAGACCTCGGGGTGACGTGCCGTCAGCTCTCGGTGGGCCAGCCAGGAGTAGGGGCTGCGCAGGGAGAAGTAGAAGATCTTTCTCGTGGTCATCGCCCTCGCCTTCCGGGGCTGTGGGGGTCGGGTTTCGGTGCCGGGGCCGGGACACGGCGCCCGGAATGGGGGCGGCTCGCGCCGCCCGGCTCACAGGGAGATGCCGCCGTCGATGGCGAACACCTGACCGGTGATGTACGCGGCCCGCTCCGACACCAGGAAAGCCACCAGGTCGGCCACCTCTTCAGGTTCGCCGAACCGGCCGAGCGCGATGCGTGCGCGCATGCCCTCGGCGGTGCTTTCGGGCAACGGGGCGGTCATGTCGGTGGAGATGAAGCCGGGAGCCACCACATTGGCGCGGACGCCGTGGCGCCCGAGTTCCTTGGCGAGGGATTTGGTGAAGCCGATGATCCCGGCCTTGGTGGCGGCGTAGTTGGCCTGCCCCACGTTGCCGTGGAGGCCGCTGACGGACGACAGCGTGACGATGTTGCCCGCCCGGCGCTTCATCAGCGGGAAGGCGACGGCGCGGCAGAGGTTGTAGGTTCCGTTGAGGTTGATGTCGACGACCTCTCGCCAGTCGTCGTCGCCCATCATCAGCAGGGGCTTGTCGCGGATGACGCCGGCACAGCCGACGACGGTGGTGATCGGGCCGAGCTCCTTCTCGGTGGCGGCGACGAAGGCACGGACGGCTTCGGGGTCGGTGACGTCCGCCTGGACGGGCAGAACGCGGGCCCCGGTCTTGCCGGCCGCCTCCGCGGTCTCCTCCGCGGCGTCGCTCCGGCCGCGGTAGCAGAACGCCACGTCGTGGCCTGTCTCGGCGAGCCGTTCCACGACGGCGCGGCCTATGCCCCGTGATCCGCCGCTGACCAGGGCGACGGGACGGTCCGGTGCTGGCATGGCGGGATCTCCTCGGAGGGCTGCGGGGGCGTGCGGGGGCGACGGTGTCTCAGTGGCCGGTGTGGCCGGACGCGAGCGGTGGTGCCACGGAGGCGAGCGGGCGCAGGGCGACGATGAAGTGGCCCACCTCGGCTACGAGGTCGCCGTCGCGCCGGGTCTCGCCCGCCAGGATCGTGGTGTCCCCGACCGCCCGGACCACCCGCACCCGGTGCTCCAGCAGGTCGCCGGGGAGCACGTGGCGATGGAAGGCGATCCGGTCGATGGCGCCGGCGAGTTCGACCTTTCCTGTGGTCACGTCGGGGTTGGGTGTGTCCCAGACGGCGAGCAGCACCGCCGCCTGGGCCCAGGACTCCACGAGCAGCGGGCGTGGGTAGTGGAAGCGGGCGGGGCCGCCGTGGGCGGGGGCCCCGCGGTAGCAGGGTTCGCCCACGGTTACCGCCTTGAGCGCGGTCAGGGTGCGCCCCGGGTCGACCTCCGTGACGCGATCGACCAGCAGGACGGGATAGCGGTGCGGGATGATCCGGGTAATGGCGTCGGCGTCGGCGGCCCAGCTGCTCATCCGGTCGCCCCGGTCCCCACCACGCGGTGCACGAGCCGCAGTTCGGCGGCGCGTCCGCGGTCGGTGCTGACCATCACGTCGCTGCGCAGCTCGCCGCCGCCGTCGTCGTCGGAGTAGTCGACGCGCAGGGTCAGCTCGTCGCCGGGGAACACCGGGTCCCGGAAGCGGCAGCGCTCCACGGCGGCCAGCTCCAGGTCGCGGCCGAGGCGCCGTTGGTCGAAGAGGATGCTGCGGTCCGCGTACTCGATGAGGCAGACGCCGGGCAGCACGGGGAAGCCGGGATAGTGCCCGGGGAACACCTCGTGTCCGGGATCGACGGTGGCGTGTGCGGTCACCGTGGCTCCGTCGCGGGTGACCGACCGGGGATCCATTCCGAGCAGGGAGACTGACGGCGCGGTCATGAGGCCGCCCGCAGTTTGGCGTGGAGCAGCTCGTAGGTGTCGTCGAGGGTGGCGAGCTGTGTCAGCTCTTCCTCGGCCAGCTTGACGGGGAACTCCGCTTCGAGCCGTACGGTGATCTCGAGGGCCATCAGCGAGTCCACCCCGAGGTCGTCGACGAAGTGCGCCTGGTCGGAGATCTGGGAGACATCCACGTCGAGGATCTCGGCGAGCAGGCCGCGCAGCCGCTCCTTGTCCAGGGCGGCGTGGCTCACGCGGTCGGGGGCGGTGCGGGTCTCTTCTGCCATGACGTTCCTTTCACTGCCAGGTTCGGGGGGCGGTACAGGACGAGGGCTGCCGGTCACCGCAGCCGTAGGACAAGGCAGGCGACGAGTCCGTCGTCGTCGAGGGAGGTCACCACGGCGGCGGCGCCGGGCCGGGGGCGGTGTGCCGCGGCGGCGAGCACCGCGGCGAGCTGGACTCCTGCTGACGCCGCGGACGCGTCGCCAAGCAGTTCGCGCACCCCGACGTACTCGACGTCCGCGCCATCGAGTACGTCGCCGAGCACGGCGGTCTCCACCGTCTCGACGTCGTCGGCGTCGGCGTCGGACGGACGCTGTCCGAAGCCCATGGGGCAGGTGCCCGGGGGCGGGGCGACCCGGCCTGAGGGGGCGGCGAAGGCGACCTCGCGGGGTGCCGTGCCGGCCGCTTCAAGGGCGCTGCGCACACACCGCTCCAGGGCGGGGCGGAGCCCTTGCGGACCGGCACCGAAACGGACGGCGAGGATGTCGGCGCGCGGGGTGCGGCCGGCGTCCTGGGCGGTGTCTGCGTCCTCCAGCAGGAACATGGCGCACGCCTCGGCGAGCGGCGTCCGGCGGCGCTCCTCGCCGCGCGTGTGCCAAGCGAGCCAGGCGCGCTGTTCGGAGAACTCCTCGACTGCACCGCACAGCACCGTCCGGCTGTAGCCGCGCTCGCGGAGCCGGGTGGCGTAGCGCAGGGCCTGGAGTCCGGTGAGGGGGCCGCCGGCCAGGGTGGCGTTGGGGCCCTTCAGGCCGTACCAGATGGCGCTCTGCCCGGCGGCGCGGTTCATCACGGTGTTGGGGAACAGAGCCGGATCGACGTAGAAGGGCTTGGCGCCGGTCAGCGCGTCGCGGGTGAAGTCCATCGTGCTCTGCACGCTGCCGGAGCCGGTGCCGAGGACGAGGCCCACGTGTTCCGGCTCGTCGAGACGGCGGCGGCTGCCGTTCGGTTCCAGGAGGGTGCCGAGGGTGGCGACGGTCAGGCCGGTAAGCCGGTCCATGGTGCGGGTGCCGCGGCTGCCGAGCAGGCCGACGATGTCGAAGCCCGGCACCAGGCAGGCGTCGCCCGGCGCCTGCCACACATCCCGGTTGAGCCGCGGCACGACAGGGCGGCGGGCCGAGACGCCCTCGACGAACGGTTCGGCACCGATGCCGTACGGGGAGAGTACCGACCATTCGGAGATCACGGTGGTGGCGCCGGGCGTGGTGGCACCGGCGGCGGTTTCCGGCACGGTGGTGGTCATCGGGTCGTCTCCCGTCGGCTCCAGGTGGCGCCGGCGGCGGCGAGTTCCGCGCCGTCCACGCCGATCGTGTTGCCCGTCAGCCACGACGACGGGGCGTTCGACAGCAGGACGACCGCCTCCGCGACGTCCTCGGGTGTGGTGAGCCGGCCGTGTGGATTGCCCGCCGCCGACTCGCCGACGAACTCCTCGTGCCCGGGGATGCGCAGCAACGAGGGGGTGATGGTCACGCCCGCGCGCAGGGCGTTGACCGCGACGCCGTGCGGGGCGAGTTCGCAGGCGAGCTGGCGGACATGGGATTCCAGGGCGGCCTTGGCCGCGGAGACAGCGCCGTAGCTCGGCAGGACCTGGCTGGTGCCGGCACTGGTCATCGCGAAGATCCGGGTGCCCTCGGCGATGAGCCCCGCGGCCAGCAGGTCCTGGGTCCAGTAGACGAGGCTGTGGGCCATCACGTCGAGCGTCATCTCCAGCTGGGCCCGGGTGAGTGCCTGCTTGGTGTCGTCGGTGGGCAGGAACGGCACCAGGCTGCCGAAGGCCAGGGAGTGCAGGACGGTGCGCAGCGCCTCGCCGCCGGTGAGTTCGGCGAGGGCGGGCACCAGGCGGGTCCGCCCGCGGTCGGACGCCGCGTTGACGTTGAACAGGTGTGCCCGCACGCCCTGGGCGCGCAGGGCGCACTCCAGTTCCTTGGCCGCCTGGACACCGTCCGCGCGGTCGAAGTGCACTCCGGCGACATGAGCGCCCTGCTCGGCGAGGGCGAGGGCGGTTGCCCGGCCGATGCCGCTCGACGCGCCGAGCACCAGGCACCAGCGGTCACGCAGTCGGTTCCGCACGTAAGCCTCCTGACGGGGTTTGTCGAAGTTCGGCGGCGAGGACGTGCACGGCGGCGAGGTGTCCGGGGGCCGTCGCGGTGACGACGACCCGCTGCCCGCCGCGGGCGGTGAACGGCTCCGCCGCGCTCAGCAACGGGGCGAGGCACCCGGCTCGCGCGGCGGACTGCCGGGCGGGAGTGCCGAGCAGTGCCGCGACGGCCCGGCCTCGGGCCGAGGTGTCAAGCACCGGATGGACCGGCGCGGGCGGATCGGACTGCACCGCGCTCAGCAGGTCGCCGACAGCTGGGCCGAGCGCTCCGTCGGGAGTGTCGGCGCCGGGCGGCACGAAGGTGCTGGCAGCGCGCAGTGTGCCACGCACGGGAGCGCCCCGGTGCTCCGCCGCGGCCCGCGGCTCCAGAACCAGCGCCACGGCGCCCTCCTCGGGGGACGGCCCCGCCTTCGGCGCCGGAACGGCCCGGTCCTCGACGGCGACGACGACCACCAGGTCGGCACGGCCGAGGCGGAGTGCCCGGACGGCCGTCTGCAGCGCCTCGACACCGGCGACACCGGACGTGGTGAGAGTGCAGCTGAAGCCCTTGAAGGACTGTTCGGCGGCGAGCCGTCCGGCGAGCACGTTGACGGCGAAGTAGGGGGCGAGCGCGGGACGCAGCCGCTCGGCCCCGGTGTCGACGACTGTGCGATCCATGTCCCGGAACAGCGGGGCGAGCCCGTTGTTGGTGCCGACGACGAGTCCGCGGCGCTCCGGGGGTATCCCCTCGGGCGTCGTGGCGGAGCGCAGGGCTCGCCGCCCTGCGGCGAGCAGGTACCGGGCGCCCTGCGGAAGGTACTTGTGGCCGCGCGGGCCGAGTTCGGCGTCGGCGTCGAACCAGGCGCCGGGCGGCCCGCCGCGATCCGGGACGACGGCGGCCACGCCGGTGACCACGATGTCGCGAGTGCGGTGATGCGCTGTCAGCACGTGGCCGCCCCCCTTATCACCAAGGAGATGTTGTTGCCGCCGAAGGCGTACGCGTTGATCAACACGGCCGTGCCGGTGAGCGGGGTCTCGACGGTCGGCAGCGGCACGTCACAGCAGGGATCCGGCGCCCCGACGGGCACGTTGGGCGGTACGCTGTCGCGTCCGACGATCAGGGTGGCGGCGACGGCGGCGAGACCCGCGGCGGCCCCGCCGGTGTGCCCGACGAGCGCCTTGAGGCTGTACAGCGGCGGTACGGCCGCCTCAGGCGCGAACACCTCACGCAGGGCGGCGCTCTCCACCCGGTCGTTCAGCCGTGTGCCAGTGCCGTGCGGAATCACACAGCCGACCTCGCCGGGCGCGACACCGGTACGGTCCAGGGCGTCACTCAGGGCGCGGATGATCTGCTCGCCGCTCTCCTCGGGTGCGGTGGGGTGGCCGGCGTCGCAGCTCCAGCCGGACTCTCCGACCTCGGCGAGCGGCCGGGCGCCGCGGGCCCGTGCGTGCGCCGTCGACTCGAGCACCACAATTCCCGCGCCTTCGCCGAAGACGGTGCCCGCCCGCTCGGCGGCGAACGGTCGGCAGCCCTGGGCGTCGACGGCGCCGAGACGGTTGAAGTTGGCGAGCGCGATGCGGGAGTAGGCGTCGGCACCCCCGGTGACGACAACGTCGGCCTCGCCACAGCGGATCATGTCCGTGGCAGTGGCGAGCGCGAAGCCACTGGCGGCACAGGCGTTGCTGGCGCTGCTCGCGGGTCCGGTGACGCCGAGTTCGGTGGCCAGCCGCGAGGACACCTCGAAGTCGGGCCGCCATTCGTGCGTCGCGACCGGATCGTCCGACGGGCCCGGTACGGCCGGTTCGTGGTCCCGTTCCCGGTCACCGATGGCGCCCATGCAGGTCCCGAGCACCACCGCGGCCCGCCCCGTGCGCAGCTCCTCCGGGCCCAGGCCCGCGCCGACGAGGGCCTCGTGCGCCGCCGTTACGGCGAAGGAGGTGGCGCGTCCCGGGCCGTTGCCCGCGTCCTCACCGAGGGCGGGCTCCGGCACCAGGTACATCAGGGGCAGCTCCATGCGCGCCCACGGGTCGGGCACCTTGTCCGGCTGCCTGGCCCCGGCACGGGCCATGGCGTCCCGCAGCGCGGGCACACCGGTGCCGTGGCACGTCACGGCACCGACTCCGGTGACCAGAACGGGATCCATCAGCCGTGCCGCCCGTTGAGCCGCTGGATCATACGGTCGTCGAACTCCACCAGGCTCCAGTCCCTCCGGTTTTCGATCAGCGCGTAGCCGTGGGTGATGCGTCCGGTCGCGGTGTGCACGGGGACGCCGTCGCGCAGGACGTAGCAGTCCATCCGGGCGGTGTAGATGAGCCGCTTGAACACGTCCTCGACGGTGAGGACGGTGTAGATGTCCTCCTCCATGCGGGCCTCGGCGAGCATGACGACCGAGTTCTTCGGCACCACCGGGATCCAGTTCTGCTCGTCCAGCAGCCGTTTGATGGAGATGCCGCGATCGGCCAGGAAGAGGTCGACGGCCTCCTCCATCAGGCGTAGGTAGCCGGACATCTGCAGACGCTCGGTGAAGTGGCAGTAGAAGTAGGGAATGCGCCACTTCCAGCCGTAGGCGTTGGCGTCCTGAGTCAGTGCGGCCAGCAGCGCGTCACCGTCCGCCACGGTGGCCGGCGGGGTGGAGGCGACTGGTACACGGACGAGTGAGGCACGGTCGATCTCCTTGACGGTGAACGGCTCCAGCACCTGGGGCACCGGGGCGGCCCCACCGCCCCGCGGGTCGTGCCGAAGCGCCACCCGGACCTTGGCGGAGACCGTCTTGAGCGGCGTTGTGGGCCCGTGGATGTCGAGCCCGACAGTCAGGGCGATCTCTCCGTCGACGGGCCGTCCCTCGGCGACGACCCGCGCGCTGACGATGTCGTCGATGTGCGTGGCGGAAAGGATCGCGGCCTCGATGCTCACGATGTCGACACACAACCCGAAGTCCTCGTACAGCATCCCGGCGGACCAGCCGCTGCGCCGCATGTGCTCGAGGACGGCCTCCTCGACGAGGTAGTTGACGTGCTTGAAGCCGATCCAGGTACAGATGTTGGAGCCCTCGTAGCGTGGCCGCAGCTGCACGGTCGTGGGGCGCTCCAGGGCGTCCACGGAATCCGGCAGCGAACGGGCGGTGAACACGGGTGCCTTGGTCACGTCATCTCCAGCGGGGCGTCGGCCGGCGGGGCGCCGGCGGAGCGGTCGGACGGGGCGGGCAGCGCGGCGAGGAAGTCGCCGAGCAGCCGGGTGAAGGACCGGGCCCGCTCGGCCATCGGGAAGTGTCCGCATGACGGGAGCACGTCGAGCCGGGCCGTGGGCAGGGCGCGGGCCAGGTTCCGCGCGTCGGACGGAGGCGCGGCGCGGTCGTCCTGGCCGGTGACGATCAGGACGGGCAGCCGTATGCGGTGCAGCGGTAGCGCGGGGGTGCGCAGATAGGCCCCGAAGAAGTCCATCCAGCCGTACGGGCCGACACTCTCCCGCACGCGCAGGGCCATGGCGTGCCGGACCGCGGGGTCGAGTCGGCCGCCCGCGGACACGTGCAGTCCCTCTTCGAGGATCAGGTGGAACTGGTTGAAGTAGTAGGAGATCGTCTCCCAGTCGAAGTCCTGCGGGCGCGGCCGGTAGAAGGGGGCTACGAGCACGGCTCCGCGCAGCGGGGACGCGTCCTTGGACGCGAGGTGTTCGAGCAGGGCGTTGGCGGCGAACGAGTGCGCCACCACGACCTGGGCACGGGTGCCGCGCGCCACGTGCCCGACGAGCCGGGCGGGGTCACCCGGGAGGCCGGGGCGCGCTGTGCCGTCGAACGGCCAGTCGACGTCGGCCGCGGTGATCCGGACGCCCTCGGGTGCCTCGGCACGGCAGCGGTCCCACAGACGTGTGCTGCCCGCGAGGCCGTGCAGCAGGGTCACCCGCAGTGCGCTCATGACGCGGCTCCTCCGGGTGGCCCGGGCACGCGGTGCAGGACGAGCGCGGCGGCGGCGTCGTCCTCACCGGGACCGCCACCGCGGGGCCCCTGTCCCGCGGTGGCGAGCATGGAGTGGCCTCCGGTGCGGGCGAGTTCGGCGGTGGCGGCCACGCACTGCAGCACGCCGAGCGCGCCCGAGCAGCGGCCGTGACGCGCGCTCAGGTCGTACGTGCGGACCCCGGCCGGGCGCGTCGTGTCCGGGGTTGCGGGTGAAAGGGGGCGCTCCGGCAGCCACCACGCGTCAGGCGGGGTGCTCTCGCCGTCGCGCGCGACGGCGAGAGCACCGGGCAGGTCACCCGCGCGTGCGTAGCGGCCGATGCGGGCGAGCGGGGTGCCGCCGCGGGCCTGGACGGCATCGGCGGCCTCGGCCACGAGGGCGACCGCGCCGTCGAGCAACGGCTCGGCGTCGCCGACCAAGTGCCGCACCGGCTCGTTGACCGGCTCGACGCCGATGACCAGGACCCGCCGCAGCCGTCGGGCCGCGATGAGGGTGCGAGCCCAGTGCACGGCGTCGAGCCCGGAGGTGGGGCCGTTGCACAGTGTGACGTTGGCGCCGCGCAGGCCGTGGACGATGGCGACCCAGGAGGCGGTGACGTTGCTGGCGGTGTTGGGCAGCAGCATGGGACTGGTCGCCTTGTACGTGCTGCGCCGGATGGTGGCCGAGGCGTCGCAGACAGTGTCGACGTTGCCCCAGTTGCTGCTGACCACCACGCCGAAGTCGTCCCCGTCCACGGTGAGATCCCCATCGGGGTCGAGCAGACCGGCGTCGGCGAGCGCCTCCCGCGCGGCGCACAGGGCCAGTTTGGTGGCTCGGTCCTTGTACCGCAGGCCGGGTCCCCGCAGTGCGTTCACCGGATCCATGCCTGGTTCGCTGCCCGGCGGATCCAGCAGGGCGTCCGGTCCGGGCACTCCCGCGAGCGCGGTACCCAACCCGCTGATCAGCACGTCGGCGCGCACCGTCGATTCCGCTGCCCGCATCTACGCCACCTTCTCCACGACGGCCACGGCGTTGAGCCCGCCGAAGCCGAAGGAGTCGATCTGGGCCAGGGAGAGTTCGGGGTCGACCACCGGCTCGGGGCCCAGTCGGAAGCCGGCCATCTCATCGATCGGATCGGCGAGGCCGAGCGTTGGCGGCACCCTGCCGGAGGCGAGTGACTGCACCGCGGTGATCAGGCTGTGCAGCCCCGAGGCGCCGGCGGTGTGCCCGATCATCGACTTGATCGCTGTCATCCGCGGGGTGGCCTCCACGCCGGCGTAGACCTCGACGAGCGCCTGCGCCTCGGCGACGTCGTTGTGCGGGGTCCCCGTGCCGTGCAGCAGGACGAGGTCGATGTCGGCGGGCTTCACGCCGGCCCTGGCGTGGGCAGCGCGCATGACCCGGCCGATGCTCTCCGCGTCGGGGGCAGAGGGGTGGTAGGCGTCGCAGTTGACGCCGACCCCTCTGACCCGGGCGTGCGGCCGGGTTCCGGGCGGCGCGGTGCGGTGCAGCACCACCGCGGCGGCGCCGTCGCCCTGGAGCATGCCCCGCCGGCCGCGGTCGAAGGGTCGTACCGCGTCGGGTGCCTTGTGGTAGACGCGGTCGAGCATGCCGTAGGTGCTCTCGGTGATGGTGTCCGCGCCGGCCACCACCACGGTGTCCGCTTCGCCGAGGTCGAGCAGGTCGACGGCCATGCCGAGCGCGTACAGGGACGCGGCGCAGGCGTTGGCGACGGTGTAGGTGCAATCGGCGTGGAAGCGGCGCCGCAGTGCGGTGCCGAAATGGAGGTCGGCCGGGTCGAAGGCGGTGCCGTCGCACCAGTTCAGCTCGACGGAGCGCAGTTCACGCAGGGTGGTGCCGAGCACCACCGGTATGCCCGTCAGATCCTCGGTCATTCCGGCGTCGGCCAGCGCTTCGGCCACGGCGTCCAGGAGCCATTCGGTGGGCCGCATCGGGCGGTCCGTACCGGGCGCGGGCCGGTCGTCGATCTCGTAGGCGTTGCGGGCACGGAATCCGGCCGGGTCGAATCCGCGCAACGGCGCCAGCCCGGTGCGGCCGGCGCACAGTGCGTCGAAGGTGGCCACACGGTCTGCGCCGACGCTGCTGTTCGCGCCCATGCCGGTGATCAACGCGCTCATCGGGCCTCCCCCGCGAGCGCCGGCTCCGCCTCGGCGTACTTGCCGAGGATCAGCACGGCGTTGTTGCCTCCGAACGCGAGGGCGTTGTTCTGCACGACGCGCAATTCCGCCTCGCGCGGCACGTTGGGGACGCAGTCGAGCCCGCACTCGGGGTCGGTCTCGACGTGGTTGATGGTGGGTGGAATGAAGCCCTCGGTGATGGCCAGGGCGCAGGCGGCGGAGGCCAGGGAGCTGGCCGCGCCCATGGTGTGCCCGATCATCGCCTTGATGGAGATGGTGCTCGGTGGCCGCTCGCCGAACACCTGGCGGATCGCGGCGGCCTCGGTGACGTCGTTGGCCTTGGTGCCGGTGCCGTGCGCCGAGATGAAGTCGATCTCCTCCGGCTTGACGCGGGCATTGACGTGGGCGAGTTCGATGCAGCGGGCGATGCTGTCGCGGTCAGGGGCGACCGGATGGTGGGCATCGCAGTTGAGGCCGTAGCCGAGCACCTCGCAGTAGATCCGGGCGCCCCGGGCGAGCGCGGACTCCAGGGTCTCCAGCAGCAGGACGCCCGCTCCCTCGCCGGTCAGAATGCCCTTGCGGCCCCGGTCGAACGGCTGGCACGCCTCGGGGGCGATGGTGCCGAGCCGGTAGAAACCGGTGAAGGTCTTGCGGCACATCGCGTCCGCGCCGCCGACCAGGGCGACGTCGACGTCGCCGCCGCGCAGCGCGTCGAGCCCGTAGCCGATGGCGTAGTTGCCGGCCGCGCAGGCGGTGGCGAGCGTGGTGGCCTCGACGTCGGTCAGGCCCAGTTCGGCGACCACCGCGGAGGAGAGCCGGCCGGCGGAGGTGCGGCGGGCGACGGTCGGGTCGAGGTGCTCGGGCCCGTCGGCGAGCTCGGCGGCCACCAACCGGTCCAGATCAGCCGATTCGCCGTCGGTGGTGCCTATGCACACCAGGGACCGGCGGGACCGCAGTTCCGCGAGATCCATCCCCGAGTCGCGCGCCGCCATGACCGCCGCCGCCGTGGAGAACTGTGCGGCGCGGCCCAGGTGTTCGACGGAGGTGTGGGTGATCCATTCACCGGGGTCGAATCCCGCGACCTCGCAGCCGTTGGCGTGGGCGAAGCCCTCGGTGTCGAAGGCGGTGATGGGCTGC
Organism: Streptomyces sp. NPDC002838; assembly: GCF_040295365.1. NCBI lineage: Bacteria > Bacillati > Actinomycetota > Actinomycetes > Kitasatosporales > Streptomycetaceae > Streptomyces > Streptomyces sp. NPDC002838. The sequence goes on from NZ_JBEOVF010000032.1 coordinate 96,153, forward strand.
GCGCCGTTGCGCCCCTCGCGCAGCCCGGCCAGGAACTCCCCGACGCCGATGCCGATGCTGGTCACTGTGCCCAGCCCGGTGACCACCACCCGCCGCGACCCCGGCCCGCCCTTGGGCGGCCTGCTTGTCGTCACGGGGCTCACCGCGCCGGCAGCGCCCGGTCCACCACCGACTCCACGCCGTCGAGGTTGACCATGCGACTGAGTTCGTCCTGTTCGATGGTGATGCCGAACTCGCGTTCCAGGGCCGCCAGGATCTCGATCGCCCGCAGCGAGTCGGCGTCGTGCTCCTCCTTGAACAGGCTGGTGTCGGTGAGTTCCGCGGGATCGATCTCCAGGATCCTGCAGACGATCTCCTTGATCTTTGCCTTGCGCGCCTCACGGCTGGCGATGGTGTTGTCCGGCGTGGTCATCTGCTCTCCAGGGTCGGTGGGATGGACGCGAAGCGGCGGGAGCCGGTCACAGCCGGACGAGGACGTCCTTGACCAGCCACTCCATGGTTTCGACGATTTCTGCGGGACGCATGGACAGGTCCAGGACCATCAGCTGCACCCCGGCCCGGCGGTAGGCGTCGATCTCCTCCACGACCTGCTCCGGAGTGCCCGTGATGCTGACCCGGTCGGACATGAAGTCCATGACCTCGAAGGGCGGCACCAGGGCTCGACGCACGGTTATCTCGACGGCGGCGGGGTCGCGGCCCGCTTCGGTGGTGAGCCGGTCGAGTGTGGCGCGGGCCGCCGTGATCTCGTCCGGGTACAGCTCGTGCGCGAGCCAGCCGTCGCCGAGCCTGGCCACGCGGCGCAGGGCCGCGTCGGTGTTGCCTCCCACGTACACGGGCGGCCCGGTCCTGCTGTGCGGCCGGGAGGCCAGCCACATGTCGTCGAAGTCGGTGAACCGGCCGTGGAAGGAGGTGGGATGACGGGCCGCCCACAGGGTGCGCATCACCTCGATGGCCTCGTCGGTGCGGGCACCTCGCTGGGTGCGCGGGACTCCGACCGTCCTGAACTCCTCGTCCATCCAGCCGATGCCGGCGCCGAGTACGGTACGGCCCAGGGAGAGCTGGTCGAGCGAGGCCAGTTCGGAAGCGAGGATGACGGGGTTGCGGTACGGGAGCGCCATGACATGGGTGCCGATGCGCACACGCTCGGTGACGCCGGCGACCACGCCCATCACGGCGATGGGTTCGAGCCAGGCCACGCCCCAGTTGTAGGCATTGGCGGTCTTGGCGCGCGGGTAGAGGCAGGTGCTCTGACGGGTCCGCGGCAGGGCGACATGGCTGCTGACCCAGACGGAGTCGAAACCCATCCGGTCGGCGGCCGTCGCCACGTCGAGGAGGTAGCGGCGGCGGCCCGGGGGACCGACGGTGGGCAGTGCGATACCGAACTTCACGGGACATCTCCAGGGCGGTGGCGGCGCTGTCTGCTCAGGCGGGGCGCTCGAACCAGTGCTCGAACTTGGCGGCGTAGAGGGTGTTGCCGGAGAGCTTGACCTTGCCTCCGAGGAATGCCTGCATTCCGTTGAGCCGGCCGGTGAGCAGCTTGAGGAAGGTCGGCAGCCCCACGGTGGTGGTCAGCTTGGGGGACTCCACGCGTCCCCGGCCGGTCCGGCAGCTGCCGCCCGAGATCTCGACGAAGTACTCGAAGACCCCGTCGGGTGTGTTGATCAGGTACTGGAAGGCTGCTTCCTGCCCCTTGGCCCGGTCGGCCCGGAACGCCTCGGGCATGTTCCCGAAGACGTCGTCGAGCAGCCCGGCGATGCCGCCGGTCTGCTGCCGGGCAAAGTCGAAGACCTCCTCTTCCTTGCGGCGCCCGGCCGCTTCCTTGATCTCTTCGAACCTGCGGGTGTCCAGGGGCATCGCCACGCTCCTGTGTCGGTAGAGCCGGTGTGTCGGACGGCCCTCAGGCTGCCGGGCGGCCGCGGGCGGAGACAGGGCCGTCAGGGCGGTGGATCGGGCGCCGCCGGGAGCGGCCGGGACGACGGGCCGAAGGCGCTGCCCGAGTGGGCACCTCCCCCAGGCCTTTCAGACTTTCGGCCGCCCGGCTTTGCTGTGCGGGGCACCGGCGTCCGCCGGCCGCCCCGCACGCACGCGGAGGTCATATGTACGACGTGATAGTCGTCGGTGCCCGCTGCGCGGGATCGCCACTGGCGATGCTGCTGGCCCGCAAGGGGTACCGCGTGCTGGTCCTGGACCGTGCGGCGTTCCCCAAGGACACCGTCTCGACGCACTACGTCCAGCCGAGCGGACTCGCCCGGCTGCGGCGCTGGGGGCTCCTCGACCGGCTGACCGCCACCGGCTGCCCACCGATCACTCAAGCGGTGTGGTGGTTCGGCGACGACCTGTCGGTCCGGGGGTTCGCTCCCCCGTACGACGGCGTCGGGATGGCGCTCGCACCGCGCCGCACCGTGCTCGACGCGCTTCTCGTGGCCGCGGCCCGGGAGGCGGGAGCCGAGGTGCGCGAGCGGTGCACCGTGCGCTCCCTGCTCCGGGACGACACCGGGCGCGTGGAGGGGGTGCGCTATCACTGCCGCGGCCGGGAGCACACCGCGCGCGCCGCGCTGGTGGTGGGCGCCGACGGCCGCAACTCCCTGGTGGCCCGGGAGACGGGCCCCGAGAAGTACCACCAACGGCCGCCGCTGACGGTCGTGTACTACTCCTACTGGCGCGGTCTGTCACCGGAGCGCCGTCACCTCAACGAGGTCTACCTCATGGGTGACAAGCAGATCGGGGTGATCCCGACCCACGACGACGTCTGTCTCATCCAGGCAGCGCGTCCACACTCGTTCTACTCCACCTACCGCACTGACATCGAAGGCCACTACCACAAGGCCATCGCCGAGGCGGCGCCCGCGCTCGCGCGCGAGCTGGCCGAGGGCGCGGAGCGCGTCGACCGTTTCCGCGGCACCGCCGACCTGGGCAACTTCTACCGCAAGCCGTACGGCCCCGGCTGGGCCCTCGTCGGCGACGCCGGCTACCACAAGGACCCGCTCACCGGGCAGGGCATCTCGGACGCCTGGCGGGACGCGGAGCTGCTCGCCGACGCCGTCGACCGGGTGTGGTCCGGCGCCGAGGAGTGGGAGTCCGCGCTCGCGGGCTACGAGCGGACCCGCAACGCCGCCTCCGACCTGATCTACGAGTTCACCTGTGAGGCGGCCGGCTTCGATCTGGATCCGATGACCCGGCAGCTGGTCCGGGTCGTCGCCACGCACCAGGAGGACGCCGACCGGTTCTTCGGGATGATCGCGGGCTCGGTGCCCGCCGAGGAGTTCTTCGCCCCCGACAACCTGCTGGCGATGCTCGGGCGACTGCCCGCCGACGCCCTGGCGGAGCTGACCGGCACGAAGGGAATCCAATGACCTATCAGCCCACGGAGGACACCGTGTCCGGCGAGGTGCCCCCGCTGGAGGACTTCGACCCGTACAACGACGCCTTCCGGGCCGACCCGTACCCGGAGTACGAGCGGATCAGGGCCCTTGGCGGCCCCGTGCACTGGGACTATCTGGACTCGTACGTGGTCAGCAGTCACGCGGACGCCACCGCGGTGCTCGCCGACTCCCGGATGCGTCTGCAGCCGCCCGATCCGGTGGCCGAGCTGCTGGCCACCGTGGTGCCCGACTCGCTGCGGTCCATGAGCCGGACCCTGCTGTTCACCGACCCGCCCGACCACACCCGGCTGCGCAGCCTGACCCGGCGCCCGTTCGCCTCGCCGCGGTTGGGCAGGGTCCTCGCCGACGCACGCCAACTGGCCGACGGGATTCTGGCGGACGCGCTGCGCCGCGGCCATCTGGAAGTCGTGGACGAACTGGCCTTCCCGGTGTCGCTCCAGGCCATCGGTGATCTATTGGGCATCCCCCGGGCGGATCTGCCCAAGCTCCGCGACTGGGGGCAGGCCATGTCACCGGCCGCCGACATACCGGCCGCCCCGGCCTCGATCGACAGCGCGGTCGAGGCCTATGAGGCGTTCGACGACTACTTCTCCCATCTGGCCCGCGTTCGTGGCGAGAACCCGGGCGAGGACCTCTTCTCGTCCCTGGTGGAGGCGCATCGGCAAGGCTCGATGAGCCGCAGCGAGCTGCACGCCAACGCCGCGCTGGTGTTCATCTCGGGCCACGAGACGCTGGTCGCGTTCACCGCGAGCGCGTTCCTGTCCTTCCTGCGCAACCCCGCCCAGTTGGCCCTGCTGCGCGAGCATCCGGATCTGGCGGCCGCGGCTACCGAGGAGGTCCTGCGCTACGAGAGCCCCCTGCAGTTGGCCACCGCGGGCGGCGGGCGTTGGACCGCCGAGGAGGTGGAGATCAGCGGTCGGACCCTGCCGGCGGGCGTGCGCGTCCTCACCTTCATCGGCGCTGCCAACCGGGACCCGGCGGTCTACGAGAGCCCGGACCGCTTCGACATCACCCGGCCCGGAGCACGGCATCTCGCGCTCGGCCACGGCCTGCACTACTGCCTGGGTGCCGCGCTCGCCAAGCAGCAGGGCATCTTGCTACTGGAGTCACTGGCCCGCTGGCCCGTGCGGCTGGCCTCGGACGCCGTAGACGCACCCGAGTGGCTCCCACTGTTCATGCAGCGCCGACTGGCCCGGCTGCCGGTGACCGTGATCCCCGCCGAGTAGCACTCCGCCCGATCTCTGTCGCCGGCGGTCGCCCACCAGTAGTGCGGAACGCCGGGCAAGCAGGCCGACTGGCAGGCCCCAGTGCGTGTGCACGGGGTCAGCGATACCGCGTCGTGTCCGCCGCAACGCGCTTGTTTGCCCGGGGAGCCCGCTGACGTACGCAGCCCGTAGCCCCACTCCCGGGACAACCCAGTCTTCAATGGCCACACACGCGACAGGCAACGGGCGGCATGCCTTCACCGAGGCCACCTGACGCAAGGGCTCCCGCCGACCGATGCGCTCGACGGTTCCTGTCCCTGCGGGTGCGGCGCCCAGGCCGTACAGATCGGGCAGACACCGCCCACCACAGCCCGCACCGACTGGAGGGGAAGACCAACCCTGGTCTTCCCCTCCAGCGCGCGGCGCTCGGTCCTTCGGCTCAGCCTTCGGCGGAGACGCCGAATCGGGCGACGGCGGCGTAGTCCATGACGTCCCAGTGCTCGGCGATCAGGCCGTCCTCGATGCGCAGCAGATCGGAGGTGTGCAGGCGCACCTCGTCACCCGAGGCGGCCTCGTGTCCGTGCCAGACGCAGAAGATGCCCACCAGGTCGTCCCGGGCGATCATCTGGGTGATGTCGCCGACCAGGTCCGGCGCGAGCTGGAACAGCCCGGCGAAGAAGTCCTTCATGCCCTGCAAACCGCTTCCCGACCGCGCCGCGAACGGGTTGTGCTGGACGTAGTCCTGCCGGTAGTAGTCATCAGCCTTCTCCAGCAGGTGCTGGTGCATCAGCTCGTCCCACACCCGCTGCACCAGCCGCATGTTGGCCTGCTCGCGGGAGCCGGCCTTCCAGTCGGGCTCGCCGGTGGCCTGAGTGGTCTGGTCGGGCGGTGTCATGCCGAGTTGGGTGAGGGCGGAGTAGTCGAACACGCTCCAGTGTTCGGCGATCCGGTCGTCGCGCACCCGATAGAGGTTGGCGGTCTGCTGGGACAGCTCCCGCTCGGTTCCGCCGATGGTTCCGCGCCAGCGGACATACACCAGGACCCGGTCGTTCTGCTCCACCAGCTGCTCGATGCTGCAACTGAGGTCGGGCACCAGGGTGAGCATGGTGGTGGCCCAGGTCTGCAGGCCCTCCACGCCGGGGGCCGCGCCCGGCTGGTGGTTGACGTAGTCGGGTGCGAAGAACTCCGGCGCGCGGTCGAAGTCGTGCTTGTTGTAGATCTCCTCGAAGAGCTGCCGGATCCGCCGTCCTGGTGTCTGGGTCATCGTGGTGTCTGCCTCTCTGCCGATCGTGGGTGCGGTACGACGAATGCGGTGGTCAGGCGTCCTGGGCGGCGAGGGCCGCGGCGCGCTCGATGAGGTCGGGGGTGAAGAAGACGTCCCATGTGTAGCTGCCGGCGATGAGGCCGAAGAACCGGTCGATCTGCTCCTGGTCGTCCTGGATCACCCGCAGCACGTTCAGCAGCTCGGGCATCGGTTCGAGTTGGGCCGCCTGGAGGTTGAAGAAGTACTCGGGCATGGCGTCCTCGTCGCGCTGCTCGGCGAAGTCCGCGAGCGCCTGGTCGACCGGACGTTCGCCGCCGAGAGCGGGGTTGAGCAGCCCGGCGAGGAGGTCGGCGTGCCGGAGTGCGTCGCTGATGCCGAAGGCACCCACGGGGTCCTTGTGGAAGCCGGAGTCTCCGACCAGCGCCCACCCCGGTCCGGAAGCCCGGCGGAAGAAGTTCGGCAGCCGACCGGTGCCGGTGAACCGGGCCGCACGCTCCGACTCCCGGACACGCTGGGCGAGTTCGGGTGCGGTGTCCTCGAGGGCCTTCAGGTAGGAGCTCTCGATGTTGCCGCGCACGCTGTCGAACAGAGCACGCGGCCACTGAATGCCGATCATGACATTGTCGTCGTGCGTGGGTACCACCCCGATGGCGCGCCGGCCACGGACGTAGACCTCGTAGTCGGCCTTGAGGCCGTTCCAGTACGTGTAGTAGAGGCAGTTGAGGGTGGGGGCTTCCTCGTACCTGCGGGCGCCCGCCTCCCGGGCCACCAGCGAGTCGATGCCGTCCGCGCCGATCACCACGGCGGCCCGCTCGATGGTCTCCCGGCCGTCCGCGCTCTTGACGCGTACACCGGTGGCCCGGTCGCCGTCCCACACGAGCCCGGTGACGTTCGCGCGTTCGCGCATCTCGGCGCCTGCTTCGGTGGCGGCGGTCACCAGGAGGTGGTCGAGCACGTAACGGCGGGGCCCGTAGGCGGTCCTGATGCCATCGACGGCCGGTGCGCAACCGGTGATGCTGACGTCCTGAAGCGTCCACCGGGCCACGTCGAGCGGCGGGCAGCCGGTGGCGACGAGGCGGTCGAGCAGGCCCCATCGGGCGAGCCGGGCGATGGCGGGCTGGTGCACGTAGTGGGTGGACATGGTGTCGCTGGGGAAGGTCGCCCGGTCGAGCAGCAGGACCCGGTGGCCGGCCCGCGCGAGCAGCATGGCCGAGGTCGCTCCGGCGACCCGGGCACCGACGACTATCGCGTCGTACATGGTGGTCTCTGCCTCCTCGGCATGGTGGCGGAGCGAGTCCGCCGTACGGTGGGTAGGGAGCCCCGCATCACCCGGCGTCGGTACCGAGGACGGTGGCGACTGGCCGCCGGGGGCTCGTGCCCGCGGCACGCCCCGGACGACCGATGCGGAACGTGACGAGTGCCTGTCTGCCGGGGTCGCCGACCAGTTCCTCCAGCGCCTTGCCGAAGCGCGGCGGAAGGCCCAGTTCGCGTTCTCGGTCGGCGCGGACGGTCATCATGTTGAGGTGGCCGACGGCCAGCCCCCTGGTGGTGGCGAACAGGTGGACGCGCTGGAGCAGCCGCCCGCCGCGCATCCGTTGCACCCTGTCGTCGGCGTCGGTCACGGTGATCATTCCGAAGGCGGCGGCCGTGGCCACGTGCACGTTGCGTGTGTTGCGCAGCCAGAACCGGTCGGCCGTGCGCCGCGAGGGCGCGGGCAGCCGCTTGCCCAACGTGCTCATCAGGGGCGGCATGCCCTGGGTGTCCACGGTCATCCCGTCACGGCTGCGCTCGATCTCGCGGTCGGTGCCCCGGTACCAGCGGTGGCCGGCGAGCGACTGGCCCTCGTCGGCGATGACGGCCTCGGTGGCCTCGACGAGGAGCTGCGCGACCCGGGCCCGTTCCCCGTCGTCGGCGAACCAGAGCAGGGCGGGGCCGCCCGGCTCGTGACCGGCGAGCGCGGCGATCTCGTCGAGCAGTGGCCGGGGCAGCGACTGGCGCAGGAACGGGCCACGGTTGGTGCGACGGTGCGGTATGGCGTCGTACAGCTCGGAGGGGACTCGCTCACCGGAGGTGAGTCGCAGGACCCCCGCGTGCTCGGGCCGGGCCGGGTCGGGCATCAGGTCCAGCTCGGGTTCGTGTCCGCGGGCCCGAGCGGCGAGCACCATGTTCTCCAGGGCGCAGCCGAGTCCCACGTAGAGTTCGCGGTCGAACGGGTCGAGTGCGCCCTGCCGACGGGTGAGGTCGGCGTACACGTCGATCCGGCTGGAGTGGTCGCCGACGGTGAACCGCCACGGCTGGACATTGCGGGCGTTGGCCGCCAGGATGCCCGCCGCGACGACTCCGTCCGCACCGTCCCGGCTCTCCCAGGTACGCCAGGCGTCGAAAGCTGCTCCCCGCGGCGGCGGTGCCGCGTACGTGGTCATCGCGGTCACGGGGGTGAGCGGTTCGGTTCCCATGGCTGGCTACCCTCGGGGCTGGGCGCGCACGGGGGTAGTGCCCTTTGGAGGGTGTATGCGAGGTGCCCGAACGACCACGGCGTCGGCGGCTGGTCGGACGACGGGCGGTGGCCGGATCCTCGGCCCATGACGGAGACGACGACGGCTTCCACCACGCGGAGCCCGGAAGAGCATCTGATCACTTTCTTCGACCCGGCGAACCGCCCCGACCCGTATCCCGTGCTGCGCCTGATGCGTGAGGCGTCGCCCTTCTACGCGATGGACGGCGCGCTACTGGTGCTGGGCCGGCACAAGGACGTGGAAACCGTGCTGCGCTCCCCGTTGGCCAGCGCCGACCGCGGCAAGTCCAGGATTCTCAGTACGGATGCGGTCGAGTCACGCAAGGAGGTCATGACCTTTCTCGACCCTCCCGACCACACCCGGCTGCGGGGCCTGGTCACCCAGGCGTTCACGCCGCGCATGGTGCAGAGCCTGGAGGGCCGGATCAGGGAGATCGTCGACGACCTGGTGGACCAGGTGGCCCGGGCCGGCTCGCCCGTCGACATCCCGAGCGTGTTCTCCTATCCCGTCCCGGTGCGGGTGATCTGCGAGATGCTCGGGGTCCCGCCGGAGGACCACAAGATCTTCGGCACCTGGTCCACGGTGCTGGGGCGGGCGCTCGACCCGCTGATGGCGGCGAACCGGACGCCGGAGATCGACAAGGAGGACACCGAGACCCGGGCCGCGTTCTACCAGTACTTCCGCGACCTGATCGCGTCCGGCGGCGCCCGTGGCGAGGGGCTGCTGGCGCGTCTGGTGCAGGCCGAGGAGGAGGGTGACCGGCTCTCCGAGAAGGAGCTGCTCGCCACGCTGGCGCTGCTGGTGATGGCCGGGCACGAGACCACCGCCAACCTGATCTCGCACGGCATCCTCACCCTGCTGCGCCACCCGGACCAGCTGGCTCTGCTGCGGGAGGACCCCTCCCTCGCGTTCCCGGCGGTGGAGGAGATCCTCCGGTTCGAGCCGTCGGTGCAGATCCTGCACCGGATGGCGAAGGAAGCCATCCGGCTGGACGACTTCGAGATCCCGGCGGGCATGGATGTGTTGCTGCTGGCGGCGGCAGCCAACCGCGACCCCGAGGTCTTCGACGACCCCGACCGCTTCGACATCACCCGGGCCTCCGGTCGACGGCTCGACCACCTGTCGTTCTCCAGCGGAGTGCACCGCTGCCTGGGCGCGAACCTGGGCAAGCTGGAGGCGGCCCTCGCGCTGCAGGCTTTCTTCTCCCGGGTGGAGGACCCGCAGGTGGTGACGGAGTCCCTGGAGTACCGCCCGCACGTGATTCTCCGGGGCCCGGAACGGATGCGGGTGTCGTTCTCGGGGGTCCGGTAAGGCCTGACGTCCCGGTGTCCGTGGAAGCGGCCCGGGCCGCGGGACCCGGGCAGGCGCTCGGTGAAACTCCGCGAGCAGGAGAACCCCTCGCGTCGGCCGCCGGGGCGGCTGACGTCAGTGGGCGTGCCCGCGCAGTTCCACCGAGTGCGCCCGCGCGGCCTCGGTTCCCTCGTTCAGCGACTCCACCAGCCGGCTGAAGCCGGGGCACTCGGTGAAGTCGTGCGCGCGGCAGCTCATCGCGTGCTCGATCAGCGTGCGCGACGCCTCGATCTCCCGGATGCGCCGCTCCAGGTCCTCGTAGTGGGCGCTCAGCAGGGCCTGGCGGGCGTCGGCGTTCCGTGCGTCGAGGACGTCGCGAAGCTGTTCGAGGCTGAAGCCCGCGGCCTTGCCCCGAACGATCATCGCGACTCGGGCGATATGGCGCTTGGTGTAACGGCGCCTGCCGTTCACCCGCTCGGCGGGGGACAGCAGTCCGCTGGACTCCCAGTGCCTCAGCACGTGGGGGCGCAGATCGAACCGTTCGGCGAGTTCGCCGATGGTCATCATCGACTCCGCGTCACTTGACTTCATGTTGACATTAACTTGCAGAGTTGGGCCCAGGTCAAGCCGATCGGACACGTCACACGACACGACGGGAGCGGACACAGGACATGGACATGAAGGACGTCATCATTATCGGCGGAGGCCCTGCCGGGATGTCGGCGGCACTGACCCTGGGCCGGACTCATCACACGGTGCTACTGGCCGACAGTGATGACGGACGCAACGCGCCGGCCGAGGCAATGCACAACTTCCTGACCCGCGAGGGCACTTCGCCCGCTGCCCTCCGTGAACTGGGCCGGGAGAACCTGGCCGCCTACCCGCACGTGGAAGTGCGTTCCGTGGCGGTGGACTCCGTGCGCCGACTGACCGATGAGCACTTCGAGGCGACCTTGGCGGACGGCACCGTGGCGGAGTCCCGCCGACTGCTGCTCGCCACCGGGCTGCGGGACGAGATGCCTCCCGTGCCCGGCGCCGCCGAGCTGTGGGGCAAGTCGGCCTTCCACTGCCCGTACTGCCATGGATACGAGGTCACGGGCAAGAACGTCGCGGTACTCGGCACCGGCCCCGAGCGAGTCAGGCTCGCCCTCCAACTGAGCCGCTTCGCCGCCGACATGGTGCTGTGCACGGGCGGTGAGCCGCTGGAGCCGATGCTCCAGAACGTGCTGGAGACCAATGACGTCACAGTACGGCCGGAGCCGGTGACCGCGCTGGTCGGTGAGACGGGCCAACTGCGCCACATCGCCTTCGAGGGCGGCGGAACGCTGGAGCGGGACGCCGTCTTCATCAAGACCGTGCTGCACCAGCGTGCCCCCTTCGCCCAGCTCCTGGGCTGCGCCACGTTCCCCGACGCCAGCGTCGAGGTGAACGAGTTCGCGCAGACGAGCGTGCCCGGCGTCTACGCCGCCGGCGACATGGCGCGCCGCGCCACGGTGCCCGCCCCCATGGCCGCGGTGATCGCGGCAGCCGCCAGCGGCACGGTGGCCGGGGCGATCATCGACCAGGACCTGCTCAGCGCCGAGTTCAAGCTGCCCAACCCGTTCGCGTCCGGGAGGGCGTGAGAGCGCATGACCGAGAGCATTCCCGTTGGGCCGGAAGAGTCCACCCGCGACACCTCCGGCCAGGAACGGACCAACCGCAGCAACGTACCGCTCGCCTCGATCGCGCTGGTCCTCGGCATGCTGCTGTCCGTGCTCGACCAGACCGTCGTGGCCATCGCGCTGCCGGAGATCACCGCTGACATCGGCGGTGCCGGGAGCTTCAGCTGGGTGGTTACCGCGTACGTGCTGGCGTCCACGGCGACCGGCACCTTCTACGGCCGGATCAGCGACCGCTACGGACGGCGTGAGGTGTTCATCGTCGCCGTCGTGCTGTTCACCGTCTCCTCGCTGTTGTGCGGCATGGCGCAGTCGATGCCGCAACTGATCGCCGCCCGCGTGGTTCAGGGAATCGGCGCCGGCGCGCTGTTCGTGATCCCCACCGTCGCCCTGTCGGAGCTGTATCCGCAGCATCTGCGCGGTAAGGTGCAGGGCTTCACGGGCGCGGTGTTCGCGCTCGCCAGCGTCGGCGGGCCGCTGGTCGGCGGAGCCATCACCGACGGGTCCGGCTGGCGCTGGATCTTCTACATCAACGTACCCATCGGCGTGCTGTGCGTCGCGCTGTGCGCCGTCGCGCTGCGGCTGCCGCGGGCCGGCGCGACAGACCGTGTCGACTACCCCGGAGCGGTCCTGGTGGTCGCCGCCGTGGTGAGCCTGCTGCTGGTGACCGAGTGGGGCGGTCGCGACTACGACTGGGGCTCCGTCCAGATCATCGGTCTCGCTGTGGCGTGCGTCGCGCTGTTCACGGCGTTCGTCCAGTGGGAGAAGCGTGCCGCCAACCCGCTGCTGCCGATGCGGCTGTTCGCCAATCCCGCACTGCGCCTGATCCTTCCCGCCACAGCCGTCCTCGGCATGCTGCTGTACGGGTCGGTGGTGTTCATGCCGACCTTCCTGCAGACCGCGTACGACTGGAGCGCCACCCGTGCCGGGCTCGCCCTGATCCCGTACTTCATCCCGTTCATCGTCGTGTCGGCGGTCGCGGGCGGCAAGGCCGGCAAGAGCGGGCGGTTCAAGCCGTACCTGCTGACCGGCGCGGTGGTGCTGATCGGGGCGTTCGTGTTGCTGGCCACGATCGACCCGGACCGGGACTACCTCTACGCGGCGGGGGCCATGGTGGTCCTCGGCGCCGGATTCGGGCTGCTGATGCAGAACCTCGTGGTGGTGTCGCAGAACGCGGCCGCGCCGCCCGACCTCGCGGCGACCACGGCGGCCAATCTCTCCATCCGGGGACTCGGCATGGCCGTGGGTGTGGCGCTCTTCGGCAACCTGCTGGCCCGCAAGGTCGGCGACGGCCCGGTGTCCCCTGCCGCCACCGCCGAAGCGATCCCGGACGTGTTCGTCTGGGGCGTGCCGCTGGCCGTGCTGCTGCTTCTGCTACTGGCTCTGGTGCCCCGCGTCGACGCGGGCCCCGCCCAGGAGAAGCCGGACACCGAGGCCGAACCCTCCACCGCCTGATCCCCTTTCGGAAAGCCGACTGTTGCCCACAGGTGAGGAGAGGCCGCACGACAAGCCTCTCCTCACCGCCACCACGCACCGGAGACAATCGACATGCGCCGTCCGCTGAACGCGGCACACCGCGGCCTCATGCGCCTCGCTCCCGTTCACCGCCACGCCCACCGGGAACCCGGCGGGATGGGCATGAGCAGCGTCTGGTACGACCGGCTCTCCGGACGGCTGCTCGGCGGGCTGTACCGCAGGGCCGCCACCGAAACCGCGACCGTGCCTGCGGGCGGCGCCGTCCTCGACATCGGCACCGGGCCGGGGCACCTACTGCTCGCCGCCGCCCGCAGGCGCCCGGACCTGGCGCTGCACGGGCTCGACATCGCTCCCTCGATGGTGCGCCGGGCCCGTCACAAGGCGGCTGCCCAGGGGCTGGACGACCGCGTCAGCGTGCATCTCGGCGACGCGGCGCACCTGCCGTTGGAAGACCGCACGATGGACCTGGTCGTCACGACCCTCAGCATGCACCACTGGGACGACGTCCCCGGCGCCATCGGCGAAGTGGCCCGGGTGCTGCGGCCCGGCGGCCGCTTCGTGGTCTACGACTTCCGCTCGGTGACGGCCACCCTGCCGACCGGGGCCGTGGCCACGGCCCCCCAGTTCGCCGGCGCCGCGGTGGAACACGATCTGGTCCGGGCCTTCGCCTGGATCCCCTTCCGGCCGTTCGCCCGGCTCGCCGTCCGCCTGTCGGCGGACTGACCGCTCCACCCTCCCCCGACGGCCAGGCCGATGGGGCCTGGCCCCCTTCTCTCCTCGGAGGTTGACTCCCGGCATGACCACTCAGGAGAACTACGGCCCCACCAGCTACGGCGAGGAACTCGCCGACATCTACGACAACTGGATCGTCCGCCTCCAGGAGGACACCGAGCCTACCGTGCGTTTCCTCGCCGACCTCGCGGAGCACGTCGCGAAGGACACCGGGGAGCAGCGCGTACTCGAACTAGGCGTCGGCACCGGGCGCGTGGCGCTGCCGCTGGCCGCCCGTGGCGTGGACGTCACCGGAATCGACGCCTCCGAGGAGATGCTGGACGGACTGCGCGGCAAGCCCGGCAGCGACGCGGTGTCGCTGGTGCACGGTGACTTCGTGGCACCGGACGTGCAGGGCCCCTTCGGCTTGGTCTACGTCGTCTTCAACACCCTCTACAGCCTGGCCACCCAGGAGGATCAGACACGCTGCCTCGCCGGCGCGGCGGCTCTGCTCCCGGACGGCGGCGCTTTCGTCTTCCAGGGCTTCGTGCCCGACACCGCGCGCTTCGAGATGGCTCGGCAGAGCGGGCAGCAGATGGAGGTGGCGCGCAGCGGCGCCACGAGCCTCAACCTGGGCATCGCCCGCCACGACCCGGTCCGTCAGCACATGTACCCGCACTACAGCCTCAAGGACTCGGACACCGAGCGGGAGCACACCGTGCGGTTCCGCTACGTGTGGCCGAGCGAGCTGGACCTGATGGCCCGGCTGGCCGGACTCACCCTGGAGCACCGGTACGCGGACTGGGAGGGTGGCGCCTTCACCGCCGAGAGCCAGGCCCATGTGTCGGTGTACCGCAAGACGGGCCCCGTCCAGCCATGACGGGACGTCAGGGCGCGTCCGTGCGAGTGGCGGTGATCGGCGCCGGTTTCGCCGGCCTGGCCGCCGCCGTGCAGCTCAAGCGGCAGGGCATCGAGTCGTTCACGGTGTACGAGAAAGCCGGCGACCTCGGCGGCACCTGGCGGGACAACACCTATCCCGGCGCGGGCTGTGACATCCCCTCGCACCTGTACTCGTACGCGTTCGCCCCCTATCGCGACAGCCGGGTCCGCTACCCGGGGCAGTCGGAGGTGCTGGAGTACCTGCGCGCCTGCGCCCGGGACCACGGGGTGGACCGGCATGTGCGGTACGGCACGGAGATCACCGCGGTGCGCTACGACGACTGCCGTGGGCACTGGACCCTGCACACGGCGGACGGGCAGGCGCACACCGCCGAGGTGGTGATCTCCGCCGTGGGCCAGTTGCACCGCCCGAACGTACCGCGGCTGCCGGGCTCGGAGGACTTCGCGGGCACCGCGTTCCACACCGCCCGCTGGGACCACGCCCACGCGCTCGACGGGCGGTCCGTGGCGGTCGTCGGCACCGGGTCGAGCGCCGCGCAGGTGGTGCCGGCCATCGCCGACCGGGTGCACCGGCTGTACGTGTTCCAACGCACGGCGAACTGGGTGCTGCCCAAACCGAACGCCCGGTTCCACCCAGCGCTGTCGCTGCTGCTGCGCACCGTGCCGGCGGCCCACCACGCCTACCGCTCGTTGCTGTTCCGCCGCTCGGAGGCGGTGCTGCTGCCCGCGCTGCGGGGCAACCGGTTCCTCGGGGCCATGCTGCGCACGATGGCCCTGCGCCATCTGCGGGCCGGCGTCCCCGACCCGGAGCTGCGCGCGCGGCTGACGCCCGATTTCGCCGTGGGCTGCAAACGGGTCGTGCTGTCCTCCGACTGGTACCCGACGCTCGCCCGCGACCATGTGGAGGTGGTCACGGAGCCCGTCGCACGGGTCACGGAGAAGGGCATCGAGACCGCCGACGGCGTCCACCACAAGGTGGACACGATCGTCTACGCCACCGGTTTCCGCACCACGGAGTTCCTCGCCCCCATGACGGTGACCGGCCGCGGGGGGCTCGCCCTGCAGGAGGTGTGGCGAGGCGGGGCCCGCGCCTACCTCGGCATCCACGTGCCCGGGTTCCCGAACCTGTTCCTGATGTACGGGCCCAACACCAACCTGGGACACAACTCGGTGATCCTCACCCTGGAGGCGCAGGCGGTCCACGTCGCCCGCTGCGTGGCCCTGCTGGCCGCCCGGGCCGCCGACGGCGACGGCGGCTGGGGCATGGAGGCCGAGCAGGACGCGCTGGACACCTGGCAGCGCCGGGTCGACGACGGCTCCGCGGGCACCGTGTGGGCCGGCTCCTGCACCAGTTGGTTCAAGACCGGGGACGGGGTGCTCACCAACAACTGGCCCTACCGCAGCACGCTCTACCAGCGGATGACGGCCCGTCCCGACCCGGCAGCGTTCCGCTTCCTGCCGCCGGCGGGGAGCCCCTCCGAAAGCACCGGTGACCTGCACCAGGTACCCGATTAGCTCGCCCGAACGGAACTGGGAGGAGGAAGGGCCCCGCCCTACCGTGCTACGCATGACAACTTCCGAGACAGGCATGGGACTTGAAGCCGCCAAGGCGGTCGCCGCCGACGACGCCGCACATGTCTTCCGCGGCTGGGTGCAGCAGGGCACGCACATGGCTCTGCCGGTGGCCGGAGCGGAGGGATCGTGGTTCTGGGACTACGCCGGCAACCGCTATCTCGACTTCTCCTCCCAGCTCGTGTACGCCAACCTCGGGCATCAGCATCCACGGCTGGTGTCCGCGATCAAGGCCCAGGCCGACCGGCTGTGCACCATCGCCCCGCACTTCGCCGAGGAACGGCGCGCCACCGCCGCCCGCAAGATCGCGGAGCTGGCTCCCGAGGGCCTGAACCGGGTGCTGTTCACCAGCGGCGGCGCCGAGGCCGTGGAGCACGCCGTGCGGCTCGCGCGGCTGCACACGGGACGGTTCAAGATGCTGGCCGCCCACCATTCGTTCCACGGCGCCACCTCGACGGCGATCCAGCTCACCGGGGATCCCCGCCGGTGGCGCAACGACACCGGTACGGCGGGAGTGGTCCGGTTCTTCCCGCCGTACCTGTACCGCTCGGCGTTCTACTCCGAGAACGAGGAGCAGGAGTGCGCGCGGGCGCTGGAGCACCTGGAGCAGGTGATCGTCCTGGAGGGGGCGCGCACCATCGCCGCCATCGTGCTGGAGCCGGTCGGCGGCACCAGCAGTGGCGTGCTCGTCCCGCCGGACGGCTATCTGGCCGGGGTGCGGGAGTTGTGCGACCGGTACGGGATCATGCTGATCCTGGACGAGATCATGGTCGGCTTCGGCCGCACCGGCGCCTGGTTCGCCTCCGATCACTGGGGAGTGCGCCCGGATCTGATGACCTTCGCCAAGGGGGTCAACTCCGGCTATGTACCGCTGTCGGGGGTGGTCGTCTCGGACGAGATCGTCGAGACCTTCAGCAAGACGCCGTACCCCGGTGGCACGACGTACTCGGGCCATGCGCTCGCCTGCGCCGTGGCGGTGGAGGCGATCGACACGATGGGTGACGAGGGCGTCGTGGAGCACGCCGCGCGGCTGGGCCGCGAGGTCTTCGAGCCGGAGCTGACGAAGATGGCCGAGCGCCACCCCTGTGTCGGCGAGGTCCGCGGCATCGGCGCGATCTGGGCGCTGGAGCTGGTGAAGAGCCAGAAGACCAAGGAGATGTACGTCAACTACGACACCCCGGACCGGCTCACGCCGCAGGGCGCGGAGCTGATGGGGGCGCTGATGCAGCGAGGGGTGAACGCGATGTTCTACCTCAACCGGCTGAACATCACGCCTCCGTGCAACATCAGCGAGGAGGACGCCCGGGAGGGTCTGGCCAGGATCGACGAGGCGTTGACTGTCGCGGACGCCCGCGTGGCGTGACGGCACGGACACCACGTCCGAGGCCCGTTCCTCTGTCTCCCCTGCGAGCGGGAGACAGCGGAACGGGTCAGCGGGTCAGCAGAAGGGCATGAACTGTTCTCCGATCACGGCCGCCACGCAGCAGTACAGGATCAGTCCCAGCAGGACAATGACGCACAGCAGCAAACGGCGCAGGTGACAGCAGCGCAGAAATCTAGCGAACCGTTTCTCCCCGTGCTCCAACTGCTCGACGCGGGCGGCCAGCGCGGTGTCACCGCCCATTGCTGTGCCGATGGCCGGCCGACCGGAATCGGATAGGCACTTCACCAGGGCGCTTGCGACAACGCTGGGCGCGGCGAAGACCAGCGCGGCCTGGTCCGCAGACAGCTCCTGACGGGTCTTCACATGGTGTGCGACCACGCGCGGGCCCGGCACGAAGCGCAGAGTCGAGGCGACCGTCTCCACGACGAGCCGCCCCAGCGGATGCCGGCGCCGGGCGTGGTGCAGCTCGTGTCCGAGCACCGCGGCCAGTTCGTCGTCGGTCGTTCGCTGCGTCAGGCCGGTGCTGATGGCGACCACGGGCCGCAGCAGACCATGCGTGACGGCGATGGGTTTGTCCACGTCGAGCTGGACAAGTCTGACATCGTTATCACCAATGCCGACATACCGGGCGATCGTCAACAGCCGTTCGCAGGGCGGATGGGCATGCTCGTTGATCCACCGGGCGGCCCGCCAGGTGACCAGGAGCCCACGCACGGCGACCGTGGCGGCCACCGTCACGGTCACCAGCGCGACCGCGGCTCCGGCGCCGAGGACGACGGCATTGAGCGTCTCCGCGACCCCCCGGCCCGGGCCGACCTCCGGCCGCTGCCGCCAGAGCCGCAACAGCATGTAGATCAGCACATCGAACGAGACCAGCCCGATCAGGGCACACACGGCGAGCACCGCCCGAGCGGTGAGGGTCCGTGCTATGCCGTTACGAATCCGCACCCTCGAAACACTCCCCCGTACCGATACATCACGTCTGCTGTCAGGTGTCGTCGGAATCCGTCCGCACGAGCTTCATCAGGCGGGACCGGAGCTGCGGCTCCGCCTGGCACTGGTCGATGAAGTGGGCCACCGCGGAGACCCCGTGGTCCCGGATGACATCGCGGACGGCGAGTTCGGCCGCGTCCTGCACGATCGCCTCATACGCGAAACCACGGCCTTGAGCCGTGCGGTGCAGCACATTGCGCTTGCTCAGCCGGTTGAGGACCGTCATGACCGTGGTGTAGGCGAGGGGCTCCGACCGCCCGCAGTTGACCTTCTCGAGTATCTGACGTACGGTCAGGCGCCGATCGGCCTCCCACAGCACGGTGAGGAGTTCGGCACCGAGCGGCCCCAGGGCCTTGGTCAGCTTGTCGGCTTCGCGTCCGTTCATGAGCCATCACGGTCCCGGGCGATTCACGCGGTGTGCGGCACCGAGACGATTGCGGCGCATCGCTTCGAGCCGGACCATGGCGACCACCACCACACCGAATCCGTACCACACCAGGTCGTGGTAGAAGTCGAGCGACGTCTCCTGTGAGTGCTTCCACATGTCCAGGAAGAAGCCGGCGAGTTCAACGCCTCCTCCGACGACGAGCAGCACGCCGGCCACGCGGAACCCGGAGAGCCGCAACTGTGTCGCGCCGGCCGCCGCGGTCACGGCGGCGCCCAACCAGATCCCGAGGTGGATGGTCCACAGCGAACTCGGTGGTTCCACGATGAAGGAAACGTTCCTCGCGTGCCAATACGTGTCGTACGCCTGACCGAAGAGGTAGATCACCACGCCGGCGAAAGCCAGGTACCTTCGCCAGCCGAGCGGGTCGGTACCAGGGGAGCCGGGGGTCCGCTGTCCGACGGCCACCCGCATACCTGTCGATTCCATACGACCACCGTGCACCGGTGAACCGTAACGATGTGATCCGACACCGGCCAGTCCGATCGGACGGCCCGATCGGGTACCCCGGGCTTCGTCGTTGCCGGACCCGAAGGCGCGGCCCGCGGAGTCTGGGCCGCCACGGCCGGGTGCGCCCAGGGTGGGCTCATGGTCTCAGCCCTCACTCTCGCTCATGTGGTCGGGCATGGTTCAGGCCCGATCCCCCGTACGTACGCGCTGATCGCCGGGGCAACCGCCCTGTACGCGTCCTTCGACGCGCTGCGTCTGCGCTGGCAGGACCGCCGCTTCGACGAGCGCCGGGTCTGGCGGGGGATGCCGGAGCCGCTGTCACTGGCCGCCGACCACCCGCTGCTGCGCCGCACCCTGCGGGTGGTGGGCGCGGCCCTGGCCCTGCTGACGCTGACCGTGCTGACGACGGGCTACGGCGGTCACGAACTGGGAATCGGCATGGTCTACGTGTTGTTCTGGGTGGGACTCGTGCCTGCCTCCCTGCTGCTGGGGCCCGTCTGGCGGCTGCTGAACCCGCTGCGCTCCGTGCACGAGGCGGTCTGTGCGCTGACACGCGTCCCGCCCGACGAGGGGCTGCGCCGGCTGCCGAAGCGTGTCGGTGTGTGGCCCGCCGCCGTCGGCCTGCTCTGCTTCGGGTGGCTCGAACTCGCTGCGCCGGCGCGCGAGTCCACGTCCACCGTGCTGCTGTGGCTGTGGCTGTACGGAGCGGTGCAGCTGATCGCCGCCATGGTGTACGGATCGCGCTGGTTCGAGCGCGGTGACACCTTCGAGGTGTACTCCTCACTCATCGCCGCCATGTCTCCGCTGGGCCGCTCCTCGGACGGCGACCGGCGCCTGGTCCTGCGCAACCCGTTCAACGGGCTGGCCGGGGTGCGCGACGAACCCGGGCTGACCGCGCTGGTGTCGGTGATGCTGGCGCTGACCGCGTTCGACGGCTTCGCCAACACGGACGCCTGGAAGGCGGTGAGCGACGGGCTGCCCGAGTCGCCGACGCGCACGGCCGGGCTGCTCGGGGCGGCCCTGCTGGTGCTGGGCCTGCTGCGGCTCTGCGCATGGGCCGCGCGGCGCCTGTCGCGCGGTGCCTCCTGGGGCACCGGTCTGATGGCACCGTCCCTCGTGCCGGTCGCGGTGGGCTACGTGTTCGCGCACTACGCCTCGGTGCTGATGGTGGAGGCGCAGCGGTTCGTCGACGTCTTCTTCGTCTCGGGTGAACCGCTCACCGCCCACCACGGCGGCGCAACAGCCACGGCCTACGCGCTGCCGCCGGCGATCGTTCTGTCGCTCCTGCAGGTGGTGTCCGTCGTCACCGGGCATGTCTTCGGCGTGATCGCGGCTCATGACTCCGCCGTGGGCGCGCTGCCGAGCGGGCACAAGGTTTTGCCGCAGGTGCCGTTGTTCGTGGTGATGATCGCCTTCACGCTGGGTGGGCTGACACTGCTGCTCAATGCGTAGGGGGTGCCCGCGCACATGCGTGTGCCCGGGGACGGGTTCGTCCCCGGGCACACTGGCGTGCGCTCAGTCCTCGAACTGCCGTGCCCACTGTGCGAGTCGGCCGAGTTCATCCACGAGGGCCGCCGTGAACGCCTTGCGCGTCGCGGCGGAGTGCCGGTTGGTGCTGAAGCCCACCGTGAGGTTGAGCCGGCCCGCGACCACGAACCCGATCACGTCGATGGCCCGGAACCGGGTGCCGGTGTCGCTGCGCTGCCTGCCGTAGGCCATGCGCGGCACGCTCAGCAGGTCGCTGCGCAGGAACACCTCGTCGACCTGGCCGAGGTAGTTCACGCCGATCTGCGATACGGGCAGCCCGCGCAGCGCCTTGGCCTCGGGTCGGCTGGACAGGTACGTCAGCAGTCCGTGCCCGGCCCCCCGGCCCGGCAGTGCGCCGACCTGGTCGCGCACCCGGTGCAGCGCCTCGTCGGCCGGCAGGGCGGGGTCGTGCTCGAACAGCACGGGTACCAGCGTGGAGAAGCGGCCCACGGTGCGGCTGACGTTGGCACCCGGCACCGGGAGGTCGCGGCCGTGCCGCTCCAGGTCGACAAGCACCGAACGCGTACCGCCGTCGTCCGGGTACGCGGTGTGCAGGGCGCGCAGCGCCGCGGAGCACAGGACTTCGGACAGGTCTGCCCTGATGTGCCGGGGAAGCAGGTGCACCAGCGCATCGGTCACGTCGCGGTCGACGCGCACGGTGACGTTCTCCAGTGATTCCAGCGAGTTGGGGCCCTCCGTGCTGTCCACGGGGAAGGGCGTGGGATTCCGGCGGGCCTCACTCGCCCAGTGGCCGGACTCGGCCGTCACCTCCGGGGAGTTCGCGTACTCGGTGAGCCCGCGGGTCCAGGCTCGGAACGACGTCGTGCGCGGCGGCAGCGCCCCCTCACCACCGGCCTCCAGGTCGGCGTAGCAGCCGAGCAGGTCCTCCAGGAGGATGCGGCCCGAGTAGTGGTCGACGGCCAGCCAGTGCGCGAGGAACAGCAGGCAGTGCGGCCGGTCCCCCATGTCGAAGTAGGCCATGCGCAGCAGCGGTCCACTGCCGAGGTCGAGGCTGGCCTGGAGCTCGTCGCTGATCTCGACACTGTGCTTCTTCTGAGCCCGGCTGTCCAGGTGCGACAGGTCGTGAACGGTGAAGGGCAGTTGGTCCGCCTCGTCCGGTGGCGCCACGTGCGCCGTCCAGCCGCCGTCGGCGTCCTGGGCGAAGCGCAGCCGCAGCGCGTCATGGTGCTCGAGGACACGGCCGAGTGCCCGGGCCAGCACGGCTGGGTCGAGCGGTCGCTGCAGTGCCAGCAGGAAGGAGGCGTCGTTCCAGTGATGGCGGCGTGGCAGGTCCTGGGAGAGGAACCAGTGCTGCGAAGGCGTCATTCCGGTCGGCCCGACCGGGTCGTCCTGCGTGGAGCCGACCGATGCCGAGTCCGCGACCAGCGCTTGTCCGGTGATGGTGGGGTGGGCGAAGACGTCGGCGAGTTGGAGGCGCAGTCCGTGCCGGTCGGCGGCCGCGGTGGCGCGCAGGGCGAGCAGGGAGTCAGCACCGAGTTCGAAGAGATTCACCGTGGTGGACAGCGGCTCGGACGGGTTGAGCAGCTCCGACCAGACCTGGACGAGTGCGTGCTCGACGGGGGTGGCCGCCGGTGTGTGGACAGCCGCGGTCTGCGTCCGGGAAGGGGCGGGCAGGGCCTTGCGGTCGACCTTGCCGTTCCCGGTCAGCGGCATCTCCTCCAGCACCACCAGCACCGGCGGCACCATGTACGAGGGGATCTTGGCCTGCAGCCACTCCCGCAGTGCGCCGGTGTCCACGGCGGCGTCCAGCGTCACGTAGGACACCAGCCGCCTACCGCCCTGCCCGGTGGTGTCGGTGACGGTCACGGCGGCGGTGACGTTCGGGTGGGCGGCCAGCGCCGCGTCGATCTCCCCCAACTCGATCCGATACCCGTTGACCTTGACCTGCTGGTCCTCACGCCCGAGAAACTCGATCGTCCCGTCCGGCCAGAACCGCCCCAGATCCCCGGTCCGATACAGCCGCTCCCCGGTCTCGGGATGCACGATGAAGGACCGCGCCGTCTTCTCCGCGTCCTTCCAGTACCCCAGCGCCGTCCCCACACCGCCGATGAAGATCCCACCCGTCGCATACGGCGGCCGCACCCGCAGCCGGCCGTCCAGCACGTACATCGTCTGGTTCGCGAGCGCCGTCCCGTACGGAATGCTCGCCCAGCTCGGGTCCACCTCGGTGACCGGGTGGTGGATCGACCAGATCGACGCCTCCGTCGCCCCACCCAGACTCACCACTCGGACACCAGGGAACATCTCCCACGCCCGCTCCGGCAATGACAACGGAATCCAGTCACCCGACAGCATCGCCACCCGCAGCCCGGCCCGGGGCTCGTGTTGCGCCCGGTGCTCGGCGTAGAGCTCGAACAGCGCGGGGACGGAGTTCCAGACCGTCACGCCGTGGGTGTCGACGAGCTCACCCCAGTGCCGCGGGTCACGCTCCGACCCCGGATCCGGCACCACCAGCGCCGCACCCATCGCAAGCGTGCCGAACACATCCCACACCGACAGGTCGAAACTCAGGCTCGACACCGCCAGCACACGATCCTCGGCTGTCAGCCCGATGCGCTCGTTGATGTCCTCGATCGTGTTCCGCGCACCCCGGTGATCGATCATCACCCCCTTCGGCACACCCGTCGAACCAGAGGTGAAAATGACGTAGGCCAGGTCTGTCGCCGCCCGCTGACCGGTATGACTGCCCGGCCCGAGCCCGGCACCCTGTGTGGTGACCGCCACCGCCGTCACCCCCGCCGGCCACGGCCCTTCCACCAGGCCGGGCTGCGTCAGCACAACACGGGCCTCGGTGTGCTCAATCAGGAACCCGACCCGCTCGGCAGGGAGTCCGGGGTCGACGGGCACATACACACACCCGGCCCGCAGCACTCCCAGCACCGCCGCGACCTGCTCCCACCCCTTCCGCATCGAGACCACGACCCGCTCCCCGGGCCGCACTCCCAACTCCCCCAACCGGTCCGCCACCCAGCCAGCGCACCCGGCCAACTCCCCGTACGACAACCGCCCGGACGACCAGATCACCGCAGGCTCATCCGGCACCGACGCCGCCCGCTCGAAGAACGGCTCATGCAACAACCCCACCGGAAGCGAACGCGCGGTGGCGTTCACCCCCGCCACCACCGCCGCGTGCTCGGCCGGAGTGGTCACCGGGCAGACCCGGGTCCAGGCGGCTTCGTCATCGCCCAGGGCCTCGACCAAGGACACGTACGCATCGAAGGCGGCATCCAGCACCCCCTTCGGGAACAGCGCCTCCACCGCGTCCCAGCTGATCAGCAACTCCCCGGCGATCTCGAGGACCTGGCAGTCGAGATGGACCTGGGGTGTCTGGGAGACACCGTCGAGCAGCCTGCCGAGCCCGGGGAGCACTCCGTCGGAGCCGCCCGGCATCTCGTGGCCGAGCACGCTCGTGAAGACGACCGGCATCGAAGCGTGGGCCGGGCCGTGTTCGCGCGCCAACTCACGGATCAC
Organism: Streptomyces sp. NPDC002838; assembly: GCF_040295365.1. Classification (NCBI taxonomy): domain Bacteria; kingdom Bacillati; phylum Actinomycetota; class Actinomycetes; order Kitasatosporales; family Streptomycetaceae; genus Streptomyces; species Streptomyces sp. NPDC002838. The sequence goes on from NZ_JBEOVF010000032.1 coordinate 120,419, forward strand.
GCGGATCCCGCCGAACGCCCGGTGCTCGAGGTCCTGGAAGAGCTGCCGCTGGAGGGCCCGCGCACGGGCCTCGAAGGAACTCTCACAGGCTGTGTCGACTTCGAGGAGGACGAGGTTGGTGAAGTCACCGATCAGCCGCTCCACATGCGGGTGCAGCGGCAGCCGGTCGCCGATCGTCACGTTCAGCGTGAAGCGCGGCTCCTTCGCCCACAACGCCAGTGCCTCCGCATACGCCGCACACAGCAACGCCGACGGCGTCACACCCCGCGCCTGTGCCCCTTCCTTCAGCCGAGCCCACCGCTCCCGGGACACCGTGTGCGTCCGTCGTACGAACCGTGTCCGCTCTCCCTGCTGCGGACCGAGGAGGGGGAGTTCGGGAGCTGTGGGCAGGGTGTCGAGCCTGGCCAGCCAGTACGCCCGAGCCCTTTCGTCCTCGCCGGCGGCCTCGACGGCCAGGCAGTAGTCCCGGAACGACACATCGATCGGCGGCAGCTCACACTCCGGGTCGGCATACAACTCCGCCCACTCGGACAGGAAGATCCG
>NZ_JBEOVF010000033.1:0-101882 GCF_040295365.1 Streptomyces sp. NPDC002838
CTCCCCAGGTGCGCAAGCTGTGCGAGAAGTACGGCATCCCGTACACCAGCGGCCCGCTGCCACGCCAGTACGCCTCCACCTGGACCCGCATCTGGCGCATGGCACTCCCGTAATCCCCCGGTACCAGCAGGTTGCCGGTGCTGCTGCTCGACGAGGCGACGGCCCATCTCGACGGACTGAGGGAGACCGCGCTGCGGCACACGGTTCAACGGGCCACCGAGCACTGCACCGTCGTCCTGATCGCCCACCGGCTGTCCACCCTGACCTCCGCCGACCACCTGGTGCCTGTCGCGGACGGCCGCGTGCGCGACCACGACCGGCACGGGGAACTCCTGGGAAGAAACGAGCTGTACCGGGATCTCGCCGCGACCCAGATGCCCCCGAAGGAAGCCTGACACCACGTCCTGATCATTCGTCAGAAAGATGTCCGGCTGGACACTGAGCAGGGGGAAGTGACCGTCGTGGGAGAGGCAGTACCCCGGATCGTCCTGCGCCGCGGCGCCGGGACCGAGGCCGAGGACCACATCCCGATCGGCACCCGGGACGGCGACCGGCTCGCGCTGAGCGTCGACGGCCAGGAGGCGGTCGTCATACCCGCGAAGGGACGGCTGACCCGGCGTTCGTACCGCGTCGACGTCCGGCACACGGGCCGCGCCTACCGCCTGGTGCCCGACTCCATCCCGGACAGCCGGCTCCTGAAGGGCAAGGATCACATCGGGGACTTCTCCTCGGACGGCGACGGGCGCGTTCTGGCCGAGTGGAAGGAGGGCGCCCAGGTGGACGCGGTGGACGCGGCCCTCGGGTACGCGCTTGCGGACCGCCTGGCACGAACCGGGCGAAGCTGTCGCGGGCCGTGCGTTCCCGATCGGCGGCGTCCATGTCCTGGTTGCGGGCCAGGCTGTGGAAGGCGTTGCGGGCCGCGATGCCGTGCAGTGCGGCGAAGGGGCCGATTCCGCCCTGGAGGGTTTCGACGTGTCCGGCGATCAGGGTGGCCCCTGCGAGCCCTACGTCGCTCCGTGAACGGGCGCCTGCGCGGTACTGCATCGCCGGGATGACCTTCCGATGTCCGGGTGTCCGGGGCCAGAACGGCCCCCGGGCAGCCTTGGCTCGTGGCCCAGCACCATGCCGGAAAGCGGTGTGGGACTTGGGCCCGAGGTGATGCCGTCAGCTTCCTGCTTGATGCGCCACAGCGGATGCGTGGGAGGGCGCAGGGGTCTGGAGGTCGGCGTGTGTGATGCGGATCTTGGACTGGCCGTGCGGCAGCTTCTCCCAGTCGTCCATGAGCCGCGCCCGCAGCCCGTGCTTCTCGGCGAGGGCAACCAGGGTCTCGGTTCGGTAGTAGAAGTCCTCTCGCAGCACATGGTGTTCGCGCCCGGTGGTCCGGTCGAAGGTGAAGTCGAAGAACCCGCCCGGGGACAGCACCCGCCCGACATGGGCCAGGCACTCCTCGATGACCGGCTGCGGCGAGTGGGAGAAGACGCTGTGAGCGTGCACGACGTCGAAGGAGGCGTCGGGGAGGAAGTCCAGGGCCAGGTCCCGCACCAGCGTCAGATGCGGCAGCTTGTCCTGGAGTCCTTCCCTCACGAGGGTCCGCTGCGCGGCGAGCAAGATGTCCGGCGAGATGTCGATGCCGTAGTAGTTTCCCGGGTCGAGGTGGCGGATGAACAGCCGTCCGGCGCGCAGGGCACCGCAGCCGATGTCCAGCATCCGCTGGTCGGGCCGCAGCCCGTGCTCGTCCACCAGATAGGAGAACTGCATCCGGCCGATCCGCTCCCAACTCTGCTTTGAGGGCGCGCCGCCGACCGCCGCTTCCACGCTGCGCGACGCGTCGGAGGCCATCACCGCCCGGTAGTAGGCGACGTGGTCTCCCCAGTACCGGGCTCGCAGCCGGCTGTCGCGCGCCAGCCGTCGCAGATGGCACGGCACCCGCCGCGGGTGTCGGACCGCATAGCGCGCCAGATGCAGCACAGACCTGCGATTCCTGGAGAGCTTCTGGGGTTCCATGGCGGAAAGGCTCGCATCGGTGCGCGCCGTCGCAGCCCTCACACGCCGACAGCCACACGTATGAGCCCTCCCCGAGGCGGCCCGTTGACGTCGCAGTCACCGGCCGCCGTCCGCTGCCCGGGCTGGACGGGGTCCACCGCTTGGCCGTTCACGCACAAACGACGCTGACGGGGCGAGCCAGGTGGTGGCGCGGCTGATGTCGGAGTTGGTGACGAACGCCAGGACGAGGGCTCGGCGGACGGGGCTGGTCTCGAGGGCGGGCATTGGACCAGCGGATCGTCGGGGACGGCCGCCGGGATGCCCTCGATCGGCACCATCACGGTCGCGCCCGTTGTGGGTCGCCCTCGGCGATGGGGACCTGGTGCGGACCCTGCCAAGGTTGCCCAGTGTGCCGACAAGAGCATCACGACGCCTGGCTTCGGCCGCCGGGCGGCCGTCCGCACCCGGCCCGACCCCGGCGGCTACTCAGGCCGGTCTGCCCGTTCGAGCCTGGCCACCTCGAATTCCACCCGGACGTCGTCGGCCAGCCGCAACGCGCCCAGGAATGCGGTGTAGGGCTTGATGCCCCAGGTGGTTTGCGTGACGGTTGCCCAGCCGCGCAAGAGGCTGTCGCCCTTGCCCTTGCCGTGCACCGTCAGCGGGTGGGTCCGGCCCTTGATGGTGAGGTCCCCGGTGATCTCGAAGGACTGCGGCGTTCCCGTGATGCGGGTGGAACGGAAAGTGATCGTGGGGTGCTCTGCGGCGTGCAGCAGGGCCTTGTCTGCCAGCGTCCGTTTGATTTCCGTCCGGTCGGCATCGGTGAGCGCCTTCAGTCCGCCTGTTCCCTCCCGGACCTCCAGCGAGCCTGTCTCGACCGTCACACGCACCGATGACCTGTCCGGGGCGCCGACGGCCACCACCGCTTCCCCGGACCACCGGGTTGCCTCGATCGTGAGGTCGTGCCCCGCCCTGCGGCCCAGCCCGGCGCGGCCGGTCTTGATCAGGAGGCGGCCGGTCGACGGTCCGAGCCGGTACGTTCCGTCTGTCAGCGTCACAGCGCCGAGGGTACGGGGCAGCTGCGGCCGGGTCGTTGAGGCAGCCCATGCGGCGTGTCCCCCAGTCTCTGCGCCGGGATGAGCTGCAGCGACGCCGGATGCCCTGGGCGCGGTCACGGCATCTGCCTTCGCGGCGAACCGCGTGGCCCGCCCTGCCAGACGCGGCAAGGAAGGCCCGCAGTCCGGCGTGCTGATCCGTGCCCTCCCAGACGCGAGCCCCCGGCCCTCCCACACGCCGACGAGCGACGAGCCGCGTACACAGGGCAGGGCAACCGCACGGTCCAGGCCATCGCCTCCGTCCGCCACTGGCGACCATGATTCACGCAGCAACGGCCGGGCATGTAAGGCGTCCACCACCGGTGGGACAGATCCGTCGCACCTTCTGCTGTGCCGGTACGCGAAGTGCCTGTACGACCGGCAGTCCATCAACAACCAGCGCATCGAAGGACTCCTCAGCGCCTACGACCGACCGCCCGACCTGGATCAGTAACGTCCGGAGCGGAAGGGGGATCGCTCTGGAGCCAGTCGCTATCGAGGTGGGCGAAGGTCAGCTGTTGCTTCCGGTGACGTGTGCGCGGCACAGCGCGGTGACGTCCTCGGCGCGGAAGTCGAGTAGTTTCGAACCGCGGGATCAGCTTCGCATGTCCGCGTCCTCGGGATGGCGCCACCGGCCCTGGCGGAGCAGCGACGTCAGCTGTACGGGCAAGGCCGGTCCCCGGGCCTTCGCGTTTCCCATGGCGGACTGCCTGTCACGCCCGCTGCCAATCATTGTTCGGGTCAGGTTCTTAACCCCGGATCAGCTGGTTGCAGCGCCAAAGAGACACGCTCCAGCGCTGCTCTAGAGCGACGGAAGAGGCAAGGGTGAGAGGTCGGGTATAGCCTGAAATGGCCCTATTGGTTGACATGTTTGCTCATCGCAACTGGAGGGGCTCATGACCTTCGTTCAGCTCATCGACTGCAAGACCAGCAATGTCGATCAACTCAACCAGCTGATGGACAGCTGGGTTGAGGCGACCCAGGGCAAGCGGACCGCCACGCACTCGATCGTCGGGCGGGACCGCGCGGACTCCGCCCATGTCGTCGAGATCGTGGAGTTCCCGTCGTACGAGGAGGCGATGAAGAACTCCAACCTCCCCGAGACCAACCGCATCTTCGAGGAACTTGTCGCCGCCTGCGAGGAGACGCCCACCTTCACGGACCTCGACGTCGTGCGGGACGAGCAGCTCAACAAGCTCGTCGTCCGCCGCTTCTTCGACGAGGTCATCAACGCCAAGAACCTCGACCTCGCCGACGAGCTGTGCACCGGCGACTACCGGGAGCACGACCCCTCCCTCTCCTCCTACGACGTGGACCTCGCCCAGGCCAAGCGGGAGAACGGCGAGATCCTGGACGCTTTCAATCCCCGGCTCACCGTGGAGAGCATGATCGCCGAGGGCGACCTGGTGACCTGCCGGATCACTTTCGAGGGCCGGCACACCGGCACCTACCAGGGGCTGGAGCCCACCAACCGGGACGTCGCCGGGACCGGGCACGCCACGTTCCGCTGCCAGGGCGGCAAGATCGCCGAGAGCTGGTGGAACTGGGACGACCTCGGGCTGCTGCGGCAACTGGGGGCCCTGGAAGCCTGACCCATCCCAGCAACCGCCGTCGTGAGGACCGGCCGACGACCCCGCAACGCGGTCACGTGGACAACGGGCCGCAGCCGTCCGCCGCCCGGCGGACGGCTGCGGCGGCTCGGCGCCCCGGTGCCCGGCCACTTCCACTCCGGCACCCACCATCCGGCCTACGGGGAGCGGGAGTTGCACCACTCCTTGCCGATGCTGCTGCGCGCCGTGGGCGAGTGAACGGGCGGGCGTCAGCCCTGGGCGCGAGGTGGCTCTTCGCCGCCCGGTCGCGTGGCGGACCGGGGCACATCGGCGGGCGGTGTGCCGGGTGTGCCGGTCTCGCCCTGGATCACGCGAGGGGCAGCCTGCTCCCCGGCCGCGCCCTGCTCCTCCTTGATCGCCCTGGCCTCCGCCTTGAGGATGCGCGCCGACTTGCCCGCCGAGCGGGCGAGGTCGGGGAGTTTCTTGGCGGCGAGGACGGCTATGACGACGATGAGGATGATCGCGAGCTCGCTGAGTCCGAACATGCGGGTCCTGTCTGCTGTGGGGCCCGGTCCGGGGATGGCCGAGCGCATCGGGGGAGGCGGGCGGTGCCCTGGTCTACAGGTGGGTGGCGATGGACGGCAGCAGGTCCTTGAAGGTGCGGCCGGTGGCGGGTTCGCCGATGGCCTTCATCTGCCAGCCGCTGCCGGTGCGGTGGACCTTGGCCATGATCTGGGCGGTGTGCTTGCCACCGCCGGTGAGGGTGTAGCGGGCCAGTTCGGCTCCCGTGGTCTCGTCGACCAGGCGGCAGAACGCGTTCTGTACTTCGGCGAAGGTCTGGCCGGTGAAGGAGTTGACCGTGAACACGATCTGGTCGACCTGCGCGGGGACGCGGGCCAGGTCGACGAGGACGGCTTCGTCGTCGCCTCCGGCGCCGGCCCCGCCGGTGAGGTTGTCGCCGGTGTGCCGGACGGAGCCGTCGTCGCTGACTAGGTGCTGGAAGAAGACGACGTCGACCGGCTGCCCGGCGGCGAAGAGTACGGCCGAGGCGTCCAGGTCGATTTCTCCGCCTCCGGTGAGCTTGGCGAGAAGGCCCCTGCGGGGCGCGGCCTGCCAGCCCAGGCCCATCCGGACGGAGCTCAGGGCGCTGCCGTCGGCCTTGTTCAGGCTGATCTGCTGACCCTTGGTCATGTTGACCGACATGGGGGGCTTCTCCTTCGGGTGTGGCGCTGTTGAGGGAACTGTCCGGGACCGTCTGCTCGGCCGTCCGGACCGGCATGGCTGCTAGCCGGTGAGCGGGGCCCGCTCTTGGAGTCGGTGATGGGTGTGGCAGTGGGCGGCGCCGGGTGGAGGAGCGGATCCTCGCCGATCGACCGGCGTAGGTGGGGCAGAATGCCGCGCTCCAGCAGGGCTTGCTGCCAGTCCAGCCGTGCCTGCTCCAGTCGGGCGGGGTGTGTGGAGGCGCCGCGCCCGCGTATCGCCGTGCCCAGCAGCGTGGTGAGGGCGATGAGTGCGCTCAAGGCCGCGATGAGAGTGAGGATCCAGCCGGCGGCTATGAGCGAGCCGGGCAGTGTGCCCCGAACGTCGGTCAGCTGGAGCAGGTAGCCGAGGAGGAGCAGGACCGCGGCGGATGAGGCGGCCACGGGCGGCGTGAGCACCGCAAGGGCGGTCACCAGGCCGGCGGCGGGTCGGCGCGGTGTGGTCTCCTCGGCGGACGCGGTGGGACAGGTGAGATAGGTGCGGTACTCGCCGTAGGCCGCCGCCGTGATCTCGTCGGCGTCGGCGAGGGCCCGCAGGCGCGTGGCGGCCCGGCCGGTGGGGTCGGCGCGCAGGGCGCCCAGGATGTCCGGGGTGTTCAGCGCCAGTTGCAGTACGGCTTCGAAGTCCGCCCGGTCCTGGGGGCGGAGGCCAGAGGGGTCGGCCACATGGTCTCCTGACGGGTAGGGGTGTGCTTCGGCGCCGGACGAGGGTGTGCCGGGCCCGCCCCCGGGGGTCAGAGCTCGGGGGCGGGCAGCCTGCGTCAGACGCCGACGCCGAAGTCGGAGGCGATCCCGGCCAGCCCGGACGCGTACCCCTGCCCGACGGCGCGGAACTTCCACTCGGCGCCGCTGCGGTAGAGCTCGCCGAAGACCATCGCGGTCTCGGTGGCGGCGTCCTCGGACAGGTCGTAGCGGGCGATCTCGGCGCCGCCGGCCTGGTTGACGACGCGGATGAAGGCGCCGCGGACCTGGCCGAAGCTGTGGCCGCGGTTCTCGGCGTCGTGGATGGAGACCGGGAAGACGATCCGGTCGACCTCGGCGGGCACGCCCGCGAGGTTCACCTTGACCACCTCGTCGTCGCCCTCGCCCTCACCGGTGAGGTTGTCGCCGGTGTGCTCGACCGAACCGTCCGGGCTCTTGAGGTTGTTGTAGAAGATGAAGTGCTGGTCGGACGGCACCTTGCCGGAGGCGTCGAGCAGCAGCGCGGAGGCGTCGAGGTCGTAGTCGGTGCCGGTGGTGGTGCGTACGTCCCAGCCGAGGCCGACCAGTACGGCGGTCAGGCCCGGTGCCTCCTTGCTGAGCGAGACGTTGCCGCCCTTGGACAGGGAAACTCCCACGGGTACTCCTTCTCGATGCGTCAGGTCAGGGCCCGGCGGACCCCGGAAATAAAAACTACAACACTGTAGAAAACGAGGAAGGGTTTGCGTGGCCTCGGAGATCGGCCGTGTCGCGTATGGCTGAGAAATGGTGTGGTGGGTGCAGCGGCGTGGCCGGTCAGTCACGGGAGTTGCCGAAGAGGATGCGGTAGCCGATCAGCAGGACCAGCGCGCCCGCGACGGCCGAGCCCCAGGTGGCGGCGTCGAAGAACTCCCGCTGCACCGGCCGGTCGAGGAACCTCGCCGAGAGCCAGCCGCCCAGGAAGGCCCCCGCGATGCCGATGACCGTCGTACCGATGAGTCCGCCCGGATCGCGCCCGGGCAGGACGGCCTTGGCGATGGCCCCGGCGAGAAGCCCCAGGACCAGCCATGCGATGACACCCATGTCTACCGTCTCTCCTTGTGTCGTTGCCGCCGGTGCGGCACGGAAGAACCTGTCCGGGCAGCGTAGCTTCTACAATCATGTAGATACTGTGATGAGGGGCGGCGGAGCACCGTGGCACAGTGGTCGGCCGTGGTACGTCGATACGATGGACCGCCCGTGAACTCGGGGTCAGCGGAAGGGAGACAGGGCGTGACGGACCAGCGGCAGCGTCCCCGGCGGCGGGGGCAGGGTGAACTGGAGGCACTCGTCCTGTCGGCCCTGAGCGAGGCGGACGGCCCGGCGAGCGCGGGGTGGGTGCAGGAGCGCCTCGGCGGAGACCTCGCCTATACGACGGTGATCACGATCCTCACCCGGCTGCTGGCCAAGGGCGCGGTGACCCGCGAGCGCGCCGGCCGGTCCTTCGCCTGGACGCCGGCCTCGGACCAGGCGGGCCTGGCGGCGCACAAGATGCGCAAGGTGCTCGACGCCGAAAGCGACAGGGAGGCGGTGCTGGCCAGCTTCGTCACCTCCCTGGAACCGGACGACGAGCGGCTGCTGCGCGAACTGCTGGGCCGGGCCAAGGACGAGAGGGAAGACTGAAGCCTCATGGGGGTGTTCGTCTTTCTGCCGCTGGTCCTGCCGCTGACGGCGTGGCCGATCGCGCGCCTGGCCGAGCAGCGGCTGCATCCGCGGACCGCCACCCGGCTCCTGACCGCGCTGGCTGCGGTGATGGCGGTGTGCAGCACCGTGTGCCTGGGGCTGCTGATGGTGGTCGGCACCGCGCAGTTGCCCGGCAACCCGCTGCCCGACGCCTGGTCGGACCCTGAGGTGCGCGAGGCGGTGCCGTACGACGAGGTGGCCGGGAAGCTGGCCATCCCGGCGCTGCTCGCCGTGCTGCTGGCCTGCGGCCGCACGCTGTGGCGGCACCGGCAGGTGCGGCGCCGAGCCCACCGGGCGCTCGCCGGCCTGCCCGGCGCCGAGGTGGCCGTCCTGCCCGACGAGGTGCCGTACGCCTATGCCCTGCCCGGCGGGCGACGGGACCGGGTGGTGGTGACCACCGCCCTGCTGTCCTGCCTCGAACCGGCCGAACGGCGCGCCCTGTTCGCCCACGAGCGTGCTCACCTCGCTGCCCGGCACCACCGGTTCCTGCTCGCCGTCCAGCTGGCCGCGCGCGCCAACCCGTTCCTGCGGCCGCTGCGTCCGGCCGTGTCCTACACGACGGAGCGGTGGGCGGACGAGGAGGCGGCGCAGGCGGTCGGCAGCCGCAGGGCCGTGGCGTGCGCGATCGGCAAGGCGGCCCTGGTCTCCCGCGGAACCCCGGTACCCACGCTCGCGGGCTTCGCCGCGCCGGGCCCGGTGCCGCGCCGGGTCGCCGCCCTGCTCGGCCCCGCGCCCGCGATGCGCAGCTGGCCGTCGGTATTCACCTCGGTGGGCCTGGCCGCCTGGGGCGCGGCGGCGGGGACCGCGGTCTCCGCGCTGTCGTCCGCGAACTCCGCGGTCACGATGGTGCTCATCCTGCACGCGGCGACGCCCCTGTGAAGACGCACCTCTCAGGGGACATTTTGAGCTGTTGACCGTTCTGTTGTCGCCTGAACGTGTGGGTCTGGGGTGATGGGGCTGGTCCGCGGGCTTGGGTGCGCTGGGGTGGCGGGGTGAGTGAACGCTAGCCGTACCGCAGCGATTCGTCCGACGAGCGGTGGGCGTTGATCGAGTCCGTGATCACGGCTTGGAAGGCCGCGCCCTCGGTCGGCGGCCATCAGGGCAAGTGCGCGATGCGGGAGATCGTCAACGCGATCTTGTACCAGTCCCGGACCGGCTGCCAGTGGGACTTCCTGCCGCACGGGGCAGCCTTCTGTTCACGGGGGCAGCGGCGGGCGGGGAGGCGCTTCGGGGTATCAGGTTTCCGGGGCTGTGCTTGCGCACTCGGGGCGCCGTTCAGCGGGTGACGGCGAACATGAGTAGGACGATGAAGAGCGCCAGGGTGCCGAGAGTGGCGCCGATGAGGGGCGGGCCGAAGTTCGTGGCGAGGCCCCGCTCGTTGTTCCAGACCCCCAGCACTCCCAGGAGGAGAGCGAGTAGCCCGAGGGGCGCGGCGACGAAGTCACCGATGACGGGGATGAAGGAACCCACGAGGGCGACAATGCCCATGGTGAGGGAAGTGTCTCCCGGGCGGTTGCGGGGCGCGGCCCCGTGGGGTTCGGCGTCCTGTTGCGGCATGCCGTCCTCTCGCGCTGGAATTCCGGTACGCCACCGAGGGGCCATCAGCCGTACAGCGGCTTCGCCGCTTTCTTACCGCCATCTGTCCGGCTCTGAACGCATCGGCGCTCTCGGAGTCTCGCTGACTGAAGCGTCCCCGAAGGGGACGGCGTGCCGGGCGCCGTCACCAGTGGTCGCCCGGCACGAGCGTCGTAAGGCGATCAGAGGTCGAACTCGTGGGGCGGCAGGTCGAGAGTGAAGCAGGCTTCGCGGACGATGGCCTGTTCGGTCTTGTCGAAGTCGCCGTCGGCGCCGCCGATGACGATGCCGATCTGGATGACCGCTCGGGCCTCGGCGGGCTTCTTCTTCGCCTTGGCGATCTCCTGCAGGACGCTGACCTTGCCGAAGTCGAAGTCGGCGGTGAGCTTGCTGAGGTTGTCGTCGAAGCGGCGCTGCAGGTCGGTGGCGTCGAAGTTCTGCAGCACCTCGTTGGTGGCGATGAGCTGGGCCACGCGGCGGCGCTCGGAGGGGTCGATGGTGCCGTCGGCGGCCGCGACGAGCGCGCACATCGCCATGCTTGCGTCGCGGAAGGCGCCGCTCTTGAGGTCGTTCTTCTTTGCCATGAGCTGGGTCTGCATCGTCGATGCGGACTCCTTGAGGCGGTCCCACAGGGCCATGCGAACTCCATACGGTCGAGGGCTGGACCGCTCCGAGAGCGGCCCGGTGCACCAGCAATATCTACAGCAACGTAGAAACTAGCGACTCGGCGGATAAGTTCCAGTGATTTCCGAGAGGCTCGGGTGAAGTGGCGGCCCCGGAAGGTCCTGGGGCAGCCTCATGCCTTGGTCTGGTGTGAGGTCCACCAGGCGCGGACTTGCCCCGGCCTGGCGCAGCCTCTCTCCGGCCTCCTCGGCAGCGGCTGGAACCGGACAGCGGGCCGGCTGCTGCGCTCCTGCGGTCACTCGCTCCACCTCTCATGCCATGTCATGCGGGTCTCGCGACCGCATCCGCGCGGGTTCGTCGCCTTCAGGATCCGCTTCGCCGACGGATCCTGGCTTCAGGTCGGCCGCCGGGGCGAGCCGGGCGACGCCGATCAGTCTCTGCGCACGGTCAGCAGCTGCTCGGCCCGCCGGCTCGCCCCGGTCTGTCAGCCCTCCTCTTCTTCCTCGTCGCCCTCGAAGAAGTCCCCGACCTCGTCGACGACTTCGGCCGCGACCATGCCGCCTACGACTCCGACGGCGAGCCCGGCCGCGCCCGCGGCGACGGCGGTGCCCATGCCGGGGCCGGAACGGTGGCCGTCGTGGTGGTGCTCGCTGTGCCCGTGACCGTGGTGGCCCGCGTGTCCGTACGCGGCATGCGAGCCGTAGGACGCCCGGTGCTCGACCAGCTGGCGGATCCAGCCGTCGACGATCGTGTTCCAGTCCTGGTGCCCGACTCCGTCGTGGGAGACGGTGAACCGGGTGAGCGCATCGTGGCCTTCGGAGAACAAACCGCCGCGCTTGTCCGCCTCCAGGACGACTTCCATGCCGCCCGGGTTGGCGAGGAAGGTCAGCTCGATCTCGTTCACGGCCTGTGCGTACTGCGGGGCCGGGGTGAGTTCGACCTCCTGGTAGAAGGGCAGCTGCTGGCCGGTGCCGCCGATCCGGCCGTACTCCAGGTCGGCGGACTTGAAGCCGAAGCCGAGCTGGCCGAGCGCTTCGAGGATCGCCTCCTGGACCGGCAGCGGACCCACGGTCAGCTGGTCCAGGTCGCCTTTGTCCTTCGCGCCGGCCACCGACAGCTCCGTGCGCACGCCCAGCACGATGCCCAGGCCCTGCCCGTACAGCTCGGTGATCGGTGTTTCCCACGGCAGGATCACGGTGAACGGGACGCTGCGCACTTCGCCGGCCGCGAGCCGGAAGTTGCCGCCGACGGTGAACCGGTCGAAGGCAAGGACGCCTTCGCTCTCGCCCTTATCGTGCTCGGCCTCGACCCGCGCCACCAGCTCCAGGGTGATGTGCTCGATGTCGAAGTCGCTGTCCCCGCCCTTGAGGTGGACCTGACCAGACAGGCCGCCGCCGGGGATGGCCGCGCCGGAGTCGAGGGCCGTGTCGACCGTGGGGCCGCCCACGCCGAGCGAGCCGAGCAGTCGTTTGAACACCATCGTGGCGTCCACTCCTTAACGTACGTGTGCTTCCTGAGAGAGTGGTGCCGTGTGCCCGTGCGGGCGTCACGGCACCACAACTGTGCGAGGGGGCGGGCTACTTGGCCGCGTCGAGGGCGGCCAGCGCCTGCGCCCGGCGGACGTACTTCAACTCGGCCAGGTCGGCGATGGTCTTGCCCCCGAACGCCTCCTGTAACAGCTCGCCGTCGCGGTCGGAGACCCCTTTCAGCGCGCCCACCGGTGCAGCCAGGATCTCGGGCAGGCTCTTGTCCGCCCACGCCTTGTCGAGCACCTTGTCCAGGCCGATCGAAGCCATGCGTCCTCTTCCGTAGTGCCAGCAGGTGAGAAGCGTGCGCCTTGAGGGAACAACCGGTAGCAGCGACACGCTGTCTCTACAGACACGTAGAAGCATATGGTTGTCGGGACCGGTCCACACCGTGTCCCGGCGGCCGTGGCGGGAAAGTCCGAAAAGAGTCGCCGAGCGAGGCCGGCCAGGGACATGACCTCGATGCTTTGCCGGTCTTTTACGATGCCGGGGAGGGCGTGTCCCGGCCCTGTCGACCACCGAGGGTTCGCCTGACCCTCCAGGCCAAGAAGGAGTGACGGTCCCGCAATGGGTGAGCCTCCCAGTACCAGCCGTGCCGTACCCCGTCCGCAGCCCGCGCTGTCTGTGCGTGAGGGATCGGGGGTGGCACGGTGACCGAGGTCCTGCTGCTCCTGCTGGCCCTCCTCCTCACCCTGGCCTGCGCCCTGTTCGTCGCCGCCGAGTTCTCCCTGACCACCGTCGAGCGCGGTGAGCTGGAGCGTGCCGCCGAGGCGGGCGAGCGCGGCGCCGAGGGCGCGCTGAAGGCCGTACGCCACCTGACCGTGCAGCTGTCCGGCGCCCAGCTCGGCATCACGGTCACCTCGCTGGTGATCGGCATGCTCGCCGAGCCCTCGCTCGCGGCACTGCTGCGTGGGCCCCTTCGGGCCATCGGCCTGGGCGGTGCCGCCTCGTCGGTGGCGACCGTGCTGGGTGTGGCCGTCTCCACCGTCGTGCTGATGGTCGTGGGCGAGCTGGTGCCGAAGAACTGGGCGATCTCCCGGCCGCTGGCCGTCGCCAAGGTGGTCGCCGGCCCGCAGCGCGGGTTCACCGCCGCCTTCGGCCCGTTCATCCACCACCTGAACAACACCGCGAACCGGTTCGTACGCCGCTTCGGCCTGGAGCCCGCCGAGGAGCTGGCCTCCGCCCGCGGCCCGGACGAGCTGGTCGCGCTCGCCCGGCACTCGGCCGCCGAGGGTGCCCTGGAGGCGGACTCCGCCGAACTGTTCGTACGCACCCTGCACCTGAGCGAGCTGACGGCCGAGAATGTGATGACCCCGCGGGTCGACGTCAAGGCGCTCGAAGCGCACGCGAGTGCCACAGACGCCGCGAACCTCACCCACGCCACCGGGCTGTCCCGCTTCCCGGTCTACCGCGACAGCCTGGACGAGGTCATCGGGACCGTCCACATCCGTGACGTGCTCGCCCTGGATCCGGACAAACGGCAGCTCACGCCTGTGACCGAGCTGGCCACCGCGCCGCTGCTGGTGCCGGACAGCCTGACCGCCGACCGGCTGCTGGAGCGGCTGCGCGAGACACGCACGATGGCCGTGGTCATCGACGAGTACGGCGGCACGGCGGGCGTGGCGACCGTGGAGGACATCGTCGAGGAGGTCGTCGGCGAGGTCCGCGACGAGCACGACCCCGTCGAAGTCCCTGATCTGCTGCCTGCTCCCAGGACGGGGGACGGGCGTGCGGTGTGGGAGGCGGACGGTTCGGTCCGCCTCGACGAGCTCGCCGGGATAGGGCTGGCGGCGCCGGAGGGGCCGTACGAGACAGTGGCCGGCCTGGTCGCCACCCGCCTCGCGCGCATCCCGGCCAAGGGTGACGAGCTCGACCTGGACGGCTGGCGGCTTCATGTCCTTGACGTCGAGCACCACCGTGCCGACCGCGTCCGCATCACCGAACCGGTCCGGGTGCCGGTCCAGGCGGGGGAGGAGTCCCGATGACCGCGTTGCAGCTCACCATCGGTGCCCTGACTTTGCTGACCAACGCCTTCTTCGTCGGGGGTGAGTTCGCCCTGATCTCCGTGCGCCGCAGCCAGATCGAGCCGCGCGCCAAGGACGGTGATACACGGGCCCGGATGACCTTGTGGGGCCTGGAGCACCTCTCCGCGATGATGGCCACCGCCCAGCTCGGCATCACCGTCTCCTCGCTGGTGCTGGGCGCGGTCGCCGAGCCGGCCATCGCGCACCTGCTGGAGCCCGCCTTCGAGGCGGCCCACATCCCGCACGGTGCGGTGCACCCGATCGCGTTCGTCATCGCGCTCAGCCTGGCGACGTATCTGCACATGTTGATCGGCGAGATGGTCCCGAAGAACATCGCGCTCGCCGCGCCGGTCCCCACCGCGCTGCTGCTCGGCCCGCCCCTGGTCGCCCTCACCCGGGCGCTGAGGCCGGTCGTCTTCGGTATCAACGCCTTCGCCAACGCCCTGCTGAAGCTGCTCCGGGTGGAACCGAAGGACGAGGTGGAGGCGGTCTTCACCGACGATCAGCTCGCGCGCATGGTGGTCGACTCCAGCCAGGCCGGGCTGCTGGCGCCTGCGGACGGCGAACGCCTGCGCGATGCACTGGAGCTGGGCACGAGGCCGGTGGGCGAGATCCTCGTCCCCGCGCAGCAGATGCGCACGGTCCCCCACACCATTACCCCGGCCGAGCTGGAGCGGACGGCGGCCGAGGCGGGCTACTCACGCTTCCCGGTCACCGGCCCGAACGGCACCCTGCTGGGCTACCTGCACATCAAGGACACCCTCGGGATCACCGACCGCACCCAGCCGTTCCCGCGCACGGCACTGCACCCGGTCACCGGGGTCCGCATCGACACCCCGCTGGACGACACGCTCACCGCCCTGCGCACCGACGGCAGCCATCTGGCCGCGGTGACCGGCGAGACGGGCACCGTCCTCGGGTTCGTGACCATGGAGGACGTCCTGTCCGAACTGGTCGGCCCCACCCCGGCCACCGCCTGACCGCCGCGTGCGCGCCCCCGCACGCGGCGGCCCGGTACGGCCTGCCGGCGCCCGGCGGGTCCGCACGGAAGCGCTCGGGAACGCGTACTCAGTCACAATCGTTTACCTGCCGCACGCCAACTGAAGGAGCAAGCCCGTGTCCGCCAGACCGACGGACTCCCCGGGGCACAGTCCCCGACCATCCCGCCACATTTCAAATGATCGTTTTGATCGCGGTGCGCGGCGGGGTGGTGTTCGATGAGTACCGCGAATGCCGTACTCGGCCTGCTGGCCGTCTTCGTCCTCACCGCCGGCACCGGCTACTTCGTGGCCCAGGAGTTCGCGTACGTCTCCGCCGACCGGCTCGCCCTCACGCGTGAGGCTGAGGCGGGCGACAAGAAGGCGGCCCGCGCCCTGAAGGTGCTGGAGCGGTTGTCGTTCATGCTGTCCGGCGCCCAGCTGGGCATCACCGTGACCGGCCTGGTCGTCGGTTTCATCGCCGAGCCGTCCGTGTCCGCGCTGCTCAAACCCGCCCTGACCGGCATCGGCATTCCCGAGGGGGCCGTCTCCGGCATCTCCGTCGTCCTTGCCTTCGTGCTGGCCACGGTCGTGCAGATGGTGCTGGGCGAACTGGCGCCGAAGAACCTCGCGATTGCCGTACCGGAGCGGCTGGCGAAGTCGCTGGCCGCCTCCACACTGGCGTACCTGAAGGTCGTCGGCCCTGTGGTGCGGGTCTTCGACGGCGCGGCGAACGGGCTGCTGCGCAAGGTCGGCATCGAGCCCGTCGAGGAGCTGCACCACGGCGCCACCCTGGAGGAGCTTGGCCATCTGATCGGCGAGTCCCATGAACAGGGCCAGCTGCCCAAGGACACCGCCGACCTGATCGACCACGCCCTGGAGTTCTCCGAGCGGACGCTGGACGAGGTGATGGTGCCGCGCGTGGACGCCGTCTTCGTCCGCAAGGGCGCCTCCGCCGCTGAGGCCATCGAGCTGATCGGCAAGCACGGCCACTCCACCTACCCTGTCCTGGGTGATCACCCGGACGACGTCGCGGGCGTCGTGGGCGTGCGGGAACTGATGCGGCTGCCCGCCGACCGCCTCGCCGCCACCACTGCGGACGCACTCGCCCGCAGGCCGCTCATGCTGCCGGACACGTTGCCGCTGCCGGACGCGGTGACCCGGATGCGTGAGCTGGACGACGAGTTCGCCGTGGTCCTGGACGAGCACGGCGGGGTGGCGGGCATCGTCACCTACGAGGACATCGCCGAGGAACTGGTCGGTGACATCGCCGACGAGACCGACACCGTTACCGACCTGGCCGTCCCCGACGGCACGGGCTGGCTGGTGGACGCCGGACGCCGCCTCGACGAGGTCGCCGACGCCACCGGCATTGACCTTCCCGAGGAGGAGGACTACGACACCGTGGCCGGTCTGGTCATCGACCGCCTCGGCCGCTTCCCGGCCATCGGCGACCGGCTCACCGTCGGTCTGCCCGACGGCGGCAGCGCGGTGATCGCCGTACGCACGCTCGACCGGCACGTGCCGGAGCGGGTCCGCCTCGAGCGACTGCCCGTGGCGGAGCATGAGGAGGAGCAGGCATGAGTTTCCCGATGGCGCTCTTCGTCACCGTGCTGCTGCTGATCGGCAGCGCCTTCTTCGTCGCCGCCGAGTTCGCGCTGGTCGCCGCCAAGCGGCACCGGATGGAGAAGGCCGCAGCCGCCGGTCAGCGCGGTGCCAAGGCCGCGCTGGCCGGGATGCGCGAGCTGTCACTGATGCTGGCCGGCGCCCAGCTCGGCATCACCGTGTGCACGCTGGGCCTGGGCTCGGTCTCCAAGCCCGCGATCTCGCACGAACTCGACCCGCTGCTGCACGACCTGGGCCTGCCGAGCGCCCTCAGCTACGGCGTGGCGTTCGCCGTGGCGATGATCGTCGTGGTGTTCCTGCACATGGTGGTCGGCGAGATGGCGCCCAAGTCGTGGGCCATCGCCCACCCCGAGCGCTCGGCGATGCTGCTCTCCCCGCCCTTCAGGGGCGTGGTCAAGACGGTACGGCCGCTGATCGGGCTGCTCAACCGGATCAGCAACGCCCTGGTACGGCTGTGCCGGGTCACCCCGCGCGACGAGCTGGCCTCGGTCCACAACCGCGAGCAACTCACCCATCTCGTCGAGGAGTCGCAGCGGCTCGGTCTGATCAGCGAGTCAGACTCCGAGCTGATCACCCGCTCGCTGACCGAGCCCGAGACCCCGGTGAGCGACGTCCAGGTCCCGGCCGCCGGGATCACCTCGGTCGACGGCGACACCGGCGTCGAGGACATCCTGCGCACCGCCGCCGACCACGACCGCACCCGGCTGCTGGTCCGCGAGGGCGGCACGGTCCTCGGCTCCCTCCACGCCCGCGACGCGCTGGTCGCCCGCGCTCAGGGCCGTACCGTCACCGCCCGCGCCCTGGCCCGCCCCGTACCGGAGCTGACCGCCAACGCCACCGTCGCGGACGCGATCGACCTGCTCCGCCGGCACCGCGCCTCGCTCGCACTCGTCTGCGACGACACCGGCCGCCTCACCGGCCTGGTCAGCCTGGACGACCTGCTCGCCCGCTACCTTCAGCCCCAGGCGGCCTGACCTTCCGAGCGGGTAACACCCGTTGAAGGGGCGGGCATGCTGCCCGCCCCTTCGCGGTGTCTGCCAGGGGGTCACACATCAGGCATCGGGTGCTCGGGTGCGTGAGCGGCGCGTCTCGTGCTGAAGCCGTCCCCCGGCCATGCAAGCATCTATAGTGCTGTAGAAGTCTCTCCTGGGGCGTGATCGCTCAACAGGCCCGCCTTCCGCCCGGTTCCACAGCCAGAGCGGGACCTCCAATACAACCGGTCACCTTGTCCGCGCCCACGCCGATACGGGCCCCTATACGGGAGTCTGCGGCATGTCACGGCACTGGGCGACACCAGGAGGCAGAGGGACGCGGGCGGAACAGGGTCGGCTCCCTTGGCCTCGCCCTTCTGCAGGGGCGGGGACAAGCGAGCGGGGGCATGCTTCGGGTAGAACTGTGGATCCCTCAGGAGACTTGCGATGGTGTGAAGTCACCATTTCCATCTTGACGCCAGGGGGCACACGGTGACCGTGACCATCGATGGCGGCCATCGTGGGGCGGTCGAGCTGCTGGTCGACGGCAAGGAAACCGGTCGCGCCGAGGCCCGTGGGAGTCGGCCTCTGATCCTCACCGGCGAACTGCCCGCCGATCCTCCGCTGCCCTTGAGTGTACGCATCACGCCGGG
Organism: Streptomyces sp. NPDC002838; assembly: GCF_040295365.1. Classification (NCBI taxonomy): domain Bacteria; kingdom Bacillati; phylum Actinomycetota; class Actinomycetes; order Kitasatosporales; family Streptomycetaceae; genus Streptomyces; species Streptomyces sp. NPDC002838. The sequence continues at coordinate 18,260 of NZ_JBEOVF010000033.1, forward strand.
GCCCGGCGCGCCCCGCTGTACCGCCGTGATAGACGGTGCGGAGACAGAGATGTCCCCACGGGCGTTCTGAGCCTGGGTCCCGTCGGCACGGCCGACACCAGCGGACGTGTAGCCCCGGGCCAGGGGCAGGGGGAAGCTGGGGGAGGAAGACAGCGCGGCAGGCGAGTGCCCCACGTGCGCAGGGGCTCCTTGCGACGGGTGCCCGTGGTGGCATTGCGCCTGGCCACGGGCGGCCCCGGAGGGGAGGAGCGGGCAATGAACGGGCCAGTGTTGGTAGGAGTGGACGGTTCACCCTCAGCCCTGGAAGCGGTAGACGCCGCCGTCCAAGAGGCGTCGCTGCGAGGTGTGGAACTGCGCGTGGTGCATGCCTTTCTGTGGCCCGCCCTGCACGCACCACCCGGTTCGTCGCCGCTGGGACCTCCCACCGGCGCCGTGCACGAAACAGTCGAAGGGATTGTGGCGGACGCCGTGGAACGCGCGCGGAGGCAGGCCGAGGGCCTGCACGTCCGCCACGCCGTGATCGCTGGTGAGGCATCGACGGTCCTGCAGGCACAGTCGCGCACGGCGCAGCTCATCGTGGTCGGCCACCGAGGCTCCGAGGGCTTCGCCGAACTGCTCCTGGGTTCCACCGCCGTATATCTGAGCGCGCACGCCTGCTGCCCGGTGATGGTCGTCAGAGGACGCCCGGACCCGGCCGGTCCGGTGCTGGTGGCTGTCGACGGCTCCCCACAAGGGCAGCCCGCCATCGCCTTCGCCTTCTTCGAGGCCGCAATGCGGGACACAGAACTGGTCGCGCTCCACGCCTCGAGCACCTGGACCGATCACGGCGAGCACGCTCTGGGCCACCCAATGGACCTGGTGGACCTGGTGGGCGACGTGGACCGGCTCCAGCAGGAGGAAGAGCGGGCGCTGGCCGAGGCCCTCTCAGCACACCGCGACCAGTACCCGGGCGTCACCGTCCGGCCCCGTCTGGTCCGCGGGCGCACTCGCCCGGCACTGATCGAAGCGAGCGCGGACGCCCGCCTGATGGTGGTCGGTGCACGCGGGCGCGGCGGACTCACCGGACTGCTCCTGGGGTCCGTCAGCCAGGCCGTCCTCCATCATGCCCACTGCCCGGTCGCTGTGGTGCGCTCCGACCTCTGACCGACTCACCGCCGACCGCGGCGACACACCGACCAGCACCGCTGCCCCCAACGCTGATCGGCTGGGACGTGAAGGTAGACCGGCTGACCCTGGGAAGGCAGGCGCAAGCAGGACCTGCTCGACGAGCTGGTGCTGCTGATCCATCCGGTGATCGCCGGCGAGGCCGCAAGAAATTGTTCGCTGACGACACCCCCACTGAAGAAGCTCGAACTGGTCAGTGCCCAGCCCGCAAGCAGCGGCGTGCTGATCGCAACCCACCGGCCGGTGCCATGAGTTCTCGGCGTGTGCGCCCGAGCCGTTGCGCCGGATCCTTCATGACGGGTGCCGATCACTTTCTGCGGGTCCATGACACCGTCGCCGACGCAGAAGCGGCCCCCGGACGCTGATCTCCCGCTTCACTACCTGTGCTCCGGCAGACCTGGTGTCATCTGCCCGGTTCGGGGCATTCAGGGACTGGGTAGATCTTTTAAGATCAAAAGCGATCAAGTATGGCGGCAGTGCAGAGGCCCCGGTGTCCTACGAGGGCGGTATGTGAGTGCACAGGCGATTTGTCGCCACCTGTGCACTCACATACCCCCTCTCACAGCGTGCCAACGTGAAACTGCGGACGGTCGCCGAGGCCGTCACGGCGACCGCGTCCGGGCAGCCGATGCCAGCCGAGTTGCAGGAGCACTTGGCGGCCGCCGTGCAGGTATGGCATACCGGGCAGCAGCGCGGTCCCGGCCGGGTAGTCCAAGCGGCGCCTGGCCCGGGAAGAGCTCCCGTACGCCGGTGCGACCGGCTGCCGACCGCTGGTGAGGGAGGTGCCGGCGATGCATGTCCGCTGTCTAAACTCTGGGGCCCGAAAAGAGGCGGGCGCGGTCACGTCGGGGCGGCGGAAGAATCAAGGCCCGTAGCAGGCGGAGGAGTTCGTGGCTGCTGGGGCTCCGTACGCAGACGCGACGTCACCGTAGTTGCGCTGGAGGAGTTCCTCATGGCGCGGGCCGAAGTTCTCGCGCCATGTTCCTGTCCTGCCCTGGTGGAAGGTGAAGGAGTTCGGGTTGAAGATCTGCTCGGCGATGGTTGCGGGGTGGGCGGCGTGGTGGCCGAGGAAGTCGGCGATGCGGGCGACGGCGGCCTGCTGGGCGATGCTGGTGCCGCCGCCGTGAGGCCCGATGAGTTCCTCGAACGACACCTTGCACACGGCCGGGTGGCGCAGCAGCCACAGGGAACGGCGGGTCGTCTCCATGCCGGGGAAGCCGGGGTCGGTCAGGGCGAGGTGGAGTCGGGCGTCCATGTCGGGCAGGGAGCGCAGGATGTCGCGGTAGATGCGGTGGTCGGGGAAGGTGCCCACAGGGTCGGGCCGGTCCGGGGGCGCGTCGCGGACCAGGAAGTTGATGGTGGAGACGAGGATGTCCGGCAGGCTCCGGTAGTTGAAGATGATCCTCGGCCTGCCGGTGTCGAGCCAGGTGTTGAGGAAGGCGGGGTCGGCGGCGGTGAGGTCGAGCTGGTGGACGAACCAGCAGCACCGGCCGGGCAGCAGCTGGAAGTCGGCGGCTTCCGGCGCGCACAGCAGACGCCCCACCAGGCCGGCGTCCACTCCGGGAACGCCGGGCAGGGACAGCGGTGTGGGCGCCCCGAGCCGGAGCGCCCACACCTTGTGCAGGGCCGCGACGACGGCATCGAACGCTGCCGCCAGCGCCGTTCGGTCGTGGCCGCCGAGCAGCCGTGCGGCCTCCTCGGAACCGTAGGCGACCTCCAGGAGCCGCCGTACCTGTACCGGGTCGGCGAACTCCACGTCGCCGGACGCCCGTACGGCGCCGAACGGCGCATAGCCCAGCGCCTTCATCACCTCACCGATCAGGTGGGTGCCGCTCTTGCGCAGCGACACCACCACAACGTGCGAGTCTCCTGCCGCAACCGTCTCGGTCACCGCTGTCCTCCGTGCTCCGTCACGCGCCCAGCGGCCCGCCCAGCCCGGTGCCGTAGTCGGTGTTGGCGCACCTGTTGCGCTGGATGAGCAGCGGCGCCTGCACCAGGTTGGCGCCCAGCGGGGCCGCGCCCTCCTGGGTGCGGTCGGCCTGCGACTGCTGCCCGACGTTCGCGCAGTAGTTGTCGTGGGCCGGCAGTCCGATCGCGCCGATGCCACCCGCGGCGGCGGGAGCGGCGGAAGTACCGACGGCGGCGGCCGCGGCAAGGGCGAGAAGGGCGGCGCGAGACGAAAGATTCACAGGGAGATGTCCTTGTCGTGTGACCTCATCAGCTTGCATGACAAGAACGCTGTTCCGCCGTTCGCGGTAACTCAATGTCACCCGATCCGGTTGCGCGCCGTGCTGCTCTCGCTCGGGCCTGCTGACAAGTAGCCGCGGACGGTGCGGGGTTGGCGCTGTCGGCGGCGGGGGAAGCGGCGGGTCTCGTGGGCGAGGTCGTCGGTCGAGTGAGCGCGTGAGGCGTGTACGTGTCGTTTGATGTCGGCGGTGAGTAGTTCGTTGGGGTTGAGTTCGGGACTGTAACCGGGCATCAGGTGCAGTTCGACGCGGTCGGCGTGTTCGTCCAGCCAGGTGCGGACGGCTTTGCCGCGGTGGACGGGGTGCCGGTCGGCGATCACGTGAACCTTCCGTCCGGCCTGGCGACCCTGTGCTCTGCGGCACTGTCCACTTGGACTTGGCGGAAGGCCGAAACTGTGACGACCCTGTGGATAGTGCCTGGTCAAGAAGCATCGTCAGGCGCTGGGGCGGCACCCGCTTGAAATGGCCTCGGGCCGCTGCGATCAGATCGTCGACGGCGATGCCTCGAGGGTGTGCGGCAACGAGCTGGATCAAGGGGGCGGCGGCGGTCGACGTTCTCTTGCTGCTGGACGCGCCCATGAACCATCCCCGGTGGTGCTGGCATGCCGGATGGAGACCAATGGCCCAAATCGGCATAGTCTTTCGGAACTTGACTTTTGTGCTGCCGTAACCGCCTGTTGTGGGAGTGTTACGGCAAAAGAAGTGGCGTCGGTTCGGTCCTGGCCAGAAGTAGCTGCGCTGGCGACATCGCTCCAGTCGCTGTCCGTCCTCTTCTGCAGACATCGCAGGTTGCCTGAACAACGCCCTGGCCTGCGGCTTCACGGTGTCGGGAGGTCTGGAAATGGGGATCATGCCGCGGTCGGGGCCAGCGAGGGCGAGGTTATGGCTAAGTAGGCCGACGTCGGAGGAAGAGGGCAGTGCTTGGTGGGGGTGAGGGTGAGCCCTCTCTGCTCGGGGTGGCAGTGGTGTCCAATCGACCACTCGTAGGTTGTCGGTGTGCGTCAGAGTGAGCATTTGGTGATCGCGAGGTCACGTAGAGCAGTCTCGGTCGGTTCTCGTTGTCCAAGATCAGAGTGCTGCCGCTCAAGGGCGCCATTGCCTCCGGGTTCTTCTGCGTTTACCTGGTCGGAAAGGTGGTGGACGTCATGAGGGGTTCGGCATCGCATACACGCGGCGTTCCCAGAAGCAGGCGTGGTGGAAGGACGGTGATCGCGGCCAGGTCTGGCAGAAGTCGTTCCGCGGGAGGTGTGACGGATGTCAGGGCGCTGGCCGAGGAACTCGGTGCCGCGCTGGTCCGGGCGGTCCGGCCGGTCGCGGATGATTCACTGGCCAGTGCAGGGGCGGGCCATGGCTCGGTCACCATCAGCTGGTACGCCTTTGCTCTTGAGTACCTGGATATGCGCTGGCCACAGATCGCGGCGAAGACCCGCAACGAGACGAACGCCGCGCTCTGCGCGATCACTCAGGTGATGCTTCGCGAAGTGCGAGGCCGCCCGAATGACGAGTTGTTGCAGCGTTCGCTGCGGGACTGGGCCTTCGTCCTGCCCCGGCCGGAGTTGCACACGGCACCCTCGGACGTGCGGCTTGCTCTGCGCTGGGTGGCGAGGGCGTCGCGCCCGCTGACCGACCTGATGGATCCGGCTGTGATGCGGGCTGTGATGCAAGCCCTGCGGCTGAAACAGGACGGCACGGTCGCAGCTGCCGAGACTCAGCGGCACAAGCGCATGACCCTCGTGAACGCCGTGCGGTACGCCATCGAGCAGAGAATGCTCGACAGCGATCCGATCGCCAATATCAACTGGCGGATCGCCAAGACCGTCAAGCAGGTCGACCCTCGGGTGGTCGCCAATCCAGCCCAGGCCCGCTCCCTGCTCTGCGCCGTCTCCTACGTAGGAAGCCACCGACGGGCCCGGGGACGGCGGCTGGTCGGGCTGTTCGCCGGCATGTACTACGCCGGGCTGCGGCCCGAGGAAGCTGTCGCGGTGACCCTGCCGGACTGCGTCCTGCCTGTGGAGGGCTGGGGCAGGGTGATTCTGCACGTCACTCGGCCTCAGGCGGGCAAGAAGTGGACCGACACCGGACAACTCCATGATGAGCGTGGTCTGAAGGGGCGTCCGCTGGGAGAGACCCGTCCAGTGCCGCTTCCTCCCGGTCTGGTGGCGATGTGGCGAGAGAGTTCACACCTTCGGTACGGCCAGCGACGGGCGGCTGTTCTTCAACGAACGGGGTGGCATCCTCGCTTTCAGTACGTATGACACCGTCTGGCACGAAGCCCGGGAACTGGCCCTTCCATCCGACCTGGTGAACACCCCGCTCGCGGCGCGCCCGTACGACCTGCGTCACTCGGCTCTGTCCACCTGGCTCAATGCCGGTGTCGACCCCACTGAGGTCGCGGAACGGGCTGGCAACAGTGTGGAGGTCCTCATGGCCACGTACGCCAAGTGCTTGTACGGACGGGCTGTGATCGCCAACCAGCGCATCCAGGCATTGTTGGATGAATACGATTGATCGCCCTTTACCGCAGGGGACGGCGGCTGGTCGCTGTGCCGTGCCCCAGGACAGGGGCCAGCCTCTGCAACCGCCACGCGGTTGCGATCGTTCAGAAGAATTGGTGGTCGTGTTCTGTCGCACGGCTGCTGGCGGGACAATGAGACGGTCGCTGCTGCTTCGGCTCGCTACTCTGCGGGATCCTCGTCCTGCGGATGGATGAGTTGGCGTTGCCAGTCGGCGAATCGCTCGCGCAGGGACGCGGCTTCGGCGGCGGTGAGGCCGTAGGCGGCGAACTGCTTGTCCGTGTAGCGCTGGATGCGGGCGAGTGAGTCGGCGAACATCCGTGGGTCGAAGCCGTCGTCGTTCTGCCTGGCCAGTTCCATCAGGCGTTCGCGGGTGTATCCGGCCTTGAGGAGGCCGTCGACGTCGATGGCGTCGCGGACCTCGGCCCGGCCGTCGAGGGCGGTGGTCTTGCCGGCGGCGACGTCGTCGGGATGCAGGACCGGGCCGAGTTCGGAGGGCACGGGCGGGTGGTTGAGGAACTCGGCTACGAGTTCCACCTTGTTCTGGATGCCGCTGACGGGGTCGGTGACGTTCAGCCGCGTGTAGGTGTGCTCAGGGTTCTGGTGGGCCAGTTCCACGGTGAAGCCTGCGGCTTCGTAGGCGGCGATGACGCGTTCCGTGGCTGCTGGCATCTCCACGGTGGCCCGGTTGATCGGAGCGAAGAGGTCGACGTCGTCACTGACCCGGTTGACGATTTGGTGGGCCTGGACGGCGTAGCCGCCTGCCAGGGCGTAGCCGAAGTCGTCGGCGAGCGCGTCGAGCCCGATGCGGATCAGTCGGCGGTGCAGCTCGTCCACTACGCCGCGGCCGCCGCAGGTGCGAGCTCGAGGAAGCGGGCCTGCCAGGCCCTACGGGCCGGAGCGGGCAAGAACAGGTCCGCCCAGTGCCTGCGCACCAGATCGGCGTTCAGATGCGACCGCAGGTCGGCCGCGGTCTGGGCCTCGCGGATGACCCGCTCGTACATGAGGAGCAGGTCGGCTTCGTCGGCGAGGTCGTATTCGTAGTGTGGGCCCCAGTCGATGTGCCGGGGCAGGGTCACGGCGCCGGAGGTCGGCCCGACCAGCTCGTCGAGCGACTCCGGAAGCGCGTAGATCCTGGCTGCGGCGTACCTGCTCATACGCCCAGCATGCCGTAACCCGGTGCGTCGTGGTACCGATGCTCGCACCCGCTGCGGGACGATGGGCTGAGCACATGCGTGCCAGTCACTGGCCCGTGAAAGCCAAACGGCCCGTTTCTCCGTGTGTCTTCCGACCAACCTCGTCACAAACATGCAGGTCACAGTAGGTCTCTTCCGGCGATGGCGCTGCCTTGCGGCCCTCCGTCCCGCAAATAGCCCACGCAAGGCGAATTCATGGGATCGGACATTTGGGATTCCATTCGTGTGGCGCCACAAAGTCGCAGGTCGAGGGTTCACCGGACCGAGTGGTCATGGCCAAGTAGGCCGTGTGCGTTTTGGCATGCACAAGAAAGGCCCTGACCGGCGTTTCCACTGGTCAGGGCCTAAATTTCCGGTGCCCCCGGCAGGATTCGAACCTGCGCACACGGCTCCGGAGGCCGTCGGCTTCCCGTGTGTTTTCCCAGGTCAGCGGCTTACCTGACGGGCTGTCAGGCCCGCCGTCCCGCGCATGTCCCACAGAAATGAAATGCCCTATTTGGTCGGCTTGTATCGATCATTCCCTGCGGTGGTCGATCCATGCACCATGATGTAGATCACGACTTCCTCGGGTCAGCGTAGGGGTATACGGTGCGCCCTTCAATCGAACAGGGCGGCGGTCCGGAGTGCGCGGGGCGAGCGAAATGAGCCGGTTGCGCGCCCGGCTCGGTGGGGGCGCTCCCGTGCGGGGGAGGGGGTAAGCGATGGTCGGCGACCGTGCCGCACGGCTCCTCGCCGGGACGTGCTGGAGCGGGTGTTCATGCTGAGTTTCCGGCTTCCGGCAAAGGCTCGGCGGGAAGCCCCTCGCCGACGCTGTGCGTGGGCCGACGCCGCGGACCTGCCCCGCAGGGTAAGTGGCGTTGGCTGGAGGGCAGGACTCTGACGGCCTCGACGGCGAACATGCGCGTCGGGCGCCGGGCGGGTTGGGCGACGGCTGCAGACCGACAGGCGAGGGCCGGCTCAGGCCGACCAGTGCATACCAAGGCCAAGATGGCGCCGATCTCCCCTCGTCCGAATGTGCTCGGCGTAGGGGTTGCGATGCTCTGGAATCGAAGCCCTGCGGATGCGGACCGATGGTGAGTCGACTGGGTCCTGACGCGGTTGTCGCGGAGGCTCGGCCGCACCTTGTCGTGAAGGCAGACGGCTGTCGTGTGAAGTTGTGGTCTGGGGCTTGAACGTGGCCTTTCGACGGGCGGGCAGGTAGTGGCGGTGGACTTTCAATGATGCGCGGGATCGCCGGTTTGGCCAACCGGCGATCCCGCGCTATGTTGCGCTGCCGGAAACGGCGAACGCGAAAGAAGGAAGATCTCCAGGACTCTTGGTTCAGAGCTGACGCCGTTTGCGAATGGGCAGGATGCTCAGGGCCATGACGGTGCCGTCGTCGTGGAATGAGATCGGGCCGTTCCATTTCCCGGCTTCACGGGAGTTGAGCCGTTTGGAACGGAGTTCGTAGACCGCTTGCCGGTAGTCTTCCACATGGCCGTCTTTGATCAGTTCGTACAGTCCCGAGTCCGTTCCGGAGAATGCCTCGATGCGTGCGGTCCCCATGCGGAAGACGTTGTCCGTGCCGACGAACTTCGTCTCGCCGACCTCGATGTCCGCGTCGTCGACGCTCGATGTGGCGGCGAAGGCGGGCACGTCGTAGTGCTCTCGCCCTTGGCGTGCGGTGAGATACAGGGCCGTGTATTTTCCTCCGCCCGAGAAAGTGGTCAGGCCAGCGGCTGCGGTGCGAGCCAGGAGCTGACCGAACCAGGCGAGGTCGTCCTCGCCCACCTGGAAGCCGTCGACCGTCCGCGCCCGTCTGCCGTCGCGGGCCGGTATGCGAATGGCGTTGGGGTAGGGGATTCCGGGCTTGTCCTTTATCTCCTCGTCGGCGTTTTTTGGGGCGCCAGGTATACGGAGGGGAAGCAGAGCCTCGCCGGGGGATTGCAGCACATTGACCACGACCCCGCCCTGGCCCATGAGTTCGGTGGACAGCATCAGGCACGGCGTGGTGTTCCACGGTCCGATCTGCATGCCCTCGGTCAGTTCGGCTCCCTTGACGAGTTGCTGGATGGTGGTGCTGCGGGTTCGGCCGGTCCGCTTGCTCGGCTTCTGGTGGTTTCCCCGGCAGGCCACGAACGTGACTTTCGACGGTTCTCCGGGCTTCCATGCCTCGATGAGGTAGTCGGGCCGGGGCCGTGAGCCCTTGTTCCGTTGCGAGACGCTAAGGGGCCAGCCGGCTCGCAGCACCGTGTTCGTGTCCACGACCGACACGATGTGGTCGGGGTAGCGCTGCTGCACGAGGTGTTCTGCCACGGCGAGTCCGAAGCCGACGGCCAGCTCCCGGGCCTGCATGCCCTTGTACCAGCGCTCGGAAGTGCGGCCCTTGTCGGTGAGATCCATGGAACCGGCGCGGTTGCCGTCCAGCGCCTCGCAGAACTTCAGGCTCAGCCAGTGCTCCGCTAGCCCGCGCCCTATTCCCTGGCCTGCCAGCACGTAGCCTCGTGCCACGGTGTGCAGGACCTGCCACGGCGTCAGATCGATGGACCGGCCGTGCTCAGCCAGCGCGACGGGCCGCAGGTCGGGCTTCCTGCGCGCTGCTTCCTGGCCCTTCTCCCGGCGCTTTTTATCGATGGCCGCTGCCGCGGAGTCCACGTGCGCGGCCAGTTCTGTCGTCGAGTGGATGTGAACGCTCGTCGAGCGGCTGAGTGCGTTCAGGATCTGTCGCGCGGTTCTCGCCATGCATCCCCCACGGTCCGCGTGCTCTGGCTGGCCGGGAACGGTAGTTCGGAGCATTAGGGCGCATACAAGTGCGCATGGCGCGCCATGGAGCGCAACCGGCCACGCAGGATCCACATACGAGCAGGCCCCACGGAAGCTGTGCCGAACGTCCGATGATCCGCGCTCGTCGGCCGGACAGGGCCCGAGTGCCCTCCTGCCGGGGGATGTTCGAATAGACAATCCGGGCAGTCATGCCCCCGCCGATCACGAGGAGGCGGGTATGGACCTGAAAGAACATCACGCCTATACGCGGGGGCTGCCTGGCCTTGATCCAGACGCATAGGACATCTCCCGTTGAGACGCCTTACCCGACTGGATCAAGAAAACTGTCGTTTTGCGCCTACTCGTCGGTGGCCTCGTCTCCCTGTTCTTCTGGTGGCGCGGATCGCCGGTACTGCGGGTGGTCGAGGTCCAGTTGCTTCGCCGCGTGAAGCGGTACGGGGTAGCGGGAGCGGTCGGACCATGCGACGGTCTGGTGGCACAAACGCGCGGTTGCGCGTACGAGCATCGTCCGGTCGACTCCGCCAGCGACGCCGACTGGGTAGATCTCGGTCGCCGTCATGGCCCACCAGGGAGTCTTGAGCTCGTTCGTCTCGCGCTCCCCCTCCTCGCCGCCCCTGCCCGGGTCGGCGTCCCAGCGGGTGATCTTGCTGCCCAGATCGCCGCCCTTGGCCTGGTAGTTGCGCGGGACGTTGAAGAGGACCCAGAACGGGTTTCCGAAGTCCACATTGGCTCGGTGAAGCTTGGCCGACGTGAACTGGATCGCCTCCATCTCGACGTCGGGGTCGCTCTCGCGGGCGACGGGAACGTACTGGGGTACCTCATCCGCAGCGACGTTCATTCGGATGACGGCGGCCGGCCTCCTGCGCGGGGCGTTCTTCCCCTTGCCGTGGCCGGGGAGCCAGGTCCGCGGATCGGCGATGTCGTCTTCCTGGTAACTCTGGTTTTCATTGTGCAAACCCGTCCACATCCGCCGACAGGCGTGCCCATCGACCATGACGACGTAGCCCATGTCAGGTTCCAGCTCGTCGCGGACGAGGTCGGCGAGCGCGTCTTCGACGTGGGCTGCGGCCTCCGCCCAGCGCTCCTTGTCCGTCTGGCCCTTGCCGTCGACATGGAGTGCGTAGTCGCTGGCGTGGAAGGCAGTGATCGCTTGCCGGTAGGGCACCCACGCTCCGATGAGGGGAGTCCACGCCTTCATCGTCCAGGCGCCGTCCTCGTCCTCCGGCGGGAACAAGGCCGTGACGACGATGATGCGTTTGGTGTGCTTGCCGTCGGCCGTCTTGGCTTGCCTGCGGGCGTGGATACCGCAGTACACGAGGTCTGCGGCCTCACGTCCCTTCTTGTCCTTTGCGATGGCACGTGCGAGGCGCTGGTCAATGATGCCGAGCGAGCGGTACAGGTCGAGAAGCGACATGTAGCCGGAGTGGTCCTTCCCCGGTTTGGGAGGATTGATCTCCGTGCTGGGGTTTCCGAAGGACCCGGGCTTCATCCCCGTCGTGAACTGGCACACGAAGTCCTTCTTGGCCAGGAAGCGGCGGACTTGGAACTTCCCGTCGTACCGCTCCTTCCGCAGCAAGAACGCGGTTCGCTTCTCCTTCTCTTTCCGCTTGAGGGCCGGGATTTCGGTTTCACACCAGACACCGACCATGACCTGTGACTCGCTGCTGGCGAAGTCGTCTTCGAAGGCCTTGAACTCCACGGCGCGGTTGATCTCGTCGCCGTGGGACAGGAAGCGCTCCGCCTTGCGGAAGATCACGCTGATGGTGGGGGTGAGGAAGACTTCGTCGCCGTCTTCTGGGTCACCGATGGGCGTGCCGTCCGGGAAGGCGAGAGACAGTGCGTTGATCATCCGCAGGCGGGTCTTGTGGCGGTACCACAGGCATACGATCCGCAGCTGCTCGAACCCCTGCGCGTGCACGGACGCGGTGATCTCTTCGTGCGGCGGGAAGCCGATGGTGTGGAGGAGTTCACCGGCCTCGGTCCGCAGGGCTCGCTCTTGCGGGGTCATCTTCTGCTTGTCCGTGGGGCGTGGCTCGAAGGTCATCGGTTCCACGGCGAAGTCGACCCAGGTGGCCTTCTCGCCCAGCACCTTCGTGACGTGCTCGGCGAGCAGCCGCAGGTGAAGGGTGCCCGGTCCTGTGCCGACGGCGAAGTTGTCGTTCTTCGGCATGAGCGGGCGGATGGCCCCGGGGCCAGGGGTGATGAACGAGGGGAACTCGCCGTCAGCGGCGGCTTTCTCCACCACGGCCCGTTCCCGCGTGACCCGTGCGTTCAGTTCCTGCAGCAGGCTGACGTCCATCTTGTCGCGCGCGAGCAGCTCCAGGGCGCGCTGGTTGACTTCCCTGACGCTGCCGCTGCGCACCAGTTCGGTGTGGAGGATCGGAAGGCCGTCGCCGCCCTGGTAGATGTGCGTGGACTTGGCGAACATCATGTTGCTGTGGACGCGCGTTACGTGGGCTTCCAGGAAGATGACGGGGTCCACGACGTTGGGCTCGGTCTTCATGACCACCGAGAGCCGGGACATGGCGTACTGGGCCTCGGTGGCGGCGTTCACCGGGGTCCCGTCGCTGCGGACGTTGTATTTGCGTCCGAAGGGGTGATCCCAGGCGATGAGCCCTCCCCGGCTGTCCGGCAAATAGGTGACCTTCCGCTTGTTGGGGTTGGCCTTCCAGCCGATCGTGCGGCTCTTGTAGACATGCCTGCCTTCGGCGTCGAGCTTGGGGGAGCCGTCCTTCTCGTTGTCCGGGACCTGTTTGGTGATCGGGACCAGGTCGTAGATGGTGAACTGCTGCTCGGCGAGCTTCTTCGAGATCACCCAGGGCACGGCCACGTACATCCAGTCGGGGCACTTCGGCTGTTTTCCCTGCAGCGGTTTGAGGAACCGCGTCATCTCGAATTCCTGCTCGGGTGTGCCTGCGATGGCTTTGGCGAGTGGCGGCACGTCGAGGAGGATGGCCTGGTCTGTGGGCAGGCCCTGGCTGTAGCCGACCACGCACCGGAACACGTGGCGCAGCATGTCGTCGTCGATTTTTTCCAGCGAGACCAGGTAGCTGAGGTACCGGTCGAGGTGGACGTATCCGCCGGTCTTGAACTTCAGGTAGGTGATTGCGGTGGAGTACGGCAGGTTCTTCTGCTCGTCGTCTCCGTCACCTTTGAGTTTTTCCCATTCGTCGCGCACGCTTCGGGGGAAGTTGCGTACGTACACCTTCTGGCCCTGGACGAGTGCGGGGGTGCAGCGCAGGGTGAGGGTGCTCGGGAGGGAGACGGTGTTCTCGGCCAATGCTGTGATCTCTTTCAGGGAGAGGTGTCGGGCTATGAGGAGAGGGTGAGGTCGACGCCTGCGTAGGACAGGAAGGCGTTGACCGCTTCGCCGTACAGGTCGGCCATCTGCCGGCGTTCCTCCGGGAGCCAGCGGGAAGCCATGCGTTCGATGATGCTGGCCAGATCGGAGCTCCAGGTCTCGTCGTGGAAGGCGTAGTCCACGAAGTGGAGCTCCATGTTCGTTCCGCCGCGCCGTGCCCGGCCGGCGAGCTGGATTAGCGATACCAGCATTCCAGCGACCATTTGCTCCTGGAGGATGAGATCCATAGTCGACAGCTGCGGGGACGAGCGCAGGATCGTGGCCAGATGATCGCGTGCCGCGGCGCGAGCCGTCTTCAACGCTTCGGTGGGGTCTGCGCAGCCGTTGACGGGCAGCGAGTTGATGCCTGCCGCGTTGACGCTGCCGTACATCCAGGTGGGATCGTCGATGATCAGCGGGGGCCTTACACACAGATAGATGGAGTGGATGGCTGAGCGGAGATTGACGACGATGTTGAGCCCTCTGGCGATGTTAGCCAGGGGTGCGATCAGGATGTCGCCGAATTGGGGGAATTCCTCGACCTCTTCGACGGTGATGCGTCGGGCCAGTGACGGGTCGGGGAGGTAGCGGACGTTGCTGAGACGGTCTTCCTCCCGGACGAGGACACACACGCGGTGAGAGAGCCCTTTCGCCTTGGCCAGGCCGGTGGCAAGGTGGCCGCACTGTTCGTAGCTGTTAGCCGTGAGAATGACACGGGCCCGGGCGGGGTCCGACTTGGCCAGCCGGGCAAGTTTCCTCGACAGCTTTGTCTCGTACAGCCGTTCGCCGATTTCGCGCAGGGCTTCGGGCTTGTCGGAGGGGAACTGGCCGGCGATCGGAATGCGTTCTCCGGCTTTTCTGTGGCCGCTGCCGTAGGTGACGGCAGAGGATTCGACCAGGATGGAATCCTCCTGGGCGTCCGTCATCCACCACATCACGGGAGCGTGGACGTGTTCCTTGACTGCCTGCGGAAAGTAGGCCGTGGCGGAGAGTCCGAAGACAGGCCGTTCCACCCCGGCGGTGATGAGGGAGACCAGCCCTCCGAGTTCCGACACGTACGTGTGCGGGTCGCCCGCCATGTGCTGCGTGGACAGCTTGGCGTCCTTCTCCGGGTTCTTCATGCCGGTGACCCGGTATCCGTTGATCGGCCTGCCGATGGCTCCGTGAGGGAGCACGTCTGCGATGCCGCCGGAGCGCATGGAGTCGATGATGCGGTTGGCGGAGAGCAGGCCGGAGTGGCGCAGGGACTGGGCGGTGTCGCGCAGAACGGCCAGGGCCCCGTCCAGTTCGCCCATCAGGGTGCGGATGAGGAGGTGGTCGATGGCCCGGTTGCGCGCGCGGCCGTCGGTAACCATGGGGGCCAGCGCCTCGTGGAGCCTGAGCTTGAGCACGTCGCGCTGGTTGATGCCACGCGGTGACACGACGGACCGAAGGATGCCGCCGACCCGTTCCCATTCGGGGTCCAGAAGCATGGGAGGGGGAGCCAACTCGTCGTCATCGGCCACCTCGGGGCCCGGCACCAGGGCGTTGAGCCGGTCGACTGCTTCGCGGGGAAGGGGCTCTCCGTCGCCGACTTGGTACTCCGGAAACAGCAGGCTGATGAGCTCGCGATCCTTGGAGCGGGGCAGACGCCATCCCTCGTAGTCGTATTCGTGCCGCAGCCGGGGGACTCGGACGTCGTCGTGGTGGTTGAGCCGGAACGCCTTGGTGCACAGCCCGGTCAGCAGTGACTCGGCCATGAGCCTGACGTGGCTGACCGGCTCGATGAGCTGGTCTTCGAAGCGGAGGGGAAGATGCTTGGCCGCCGTGTCGAGGATCTGCGGTTCCGCGGTCCATGGCCGGCGGGAGTGCAAGTCGACGGTGGTGGCGCACCGGTCGACCGCGACGGCCTGGAAGGCGTCAATCTCGTCGATGATGACGAAGTCACTGGCCCGCAGGACGAATTCGCGGACGGTGACGGAGCGGACAGGGCGGCCGTCGATCTGGATGCCCACCCGCATGGACCCCTGGATGAAGTTGTGATGGTTGGTGACGATCACCGTGGCGTCGGCGGCCTGATAGGCGGGCGTGAACTTCCCGCAGGTGGGAATCCAGGGGCAGGCCAGGATCTCGCCGCCGCCGCGCAGACTCAGGCAGTTCTCCTGCCCGGGGCGGTAGATCCCGGCGGAGTCGAGCCAGTGACGCTGGGCGCACCCGTACGCGAGGTGGTCAACGTCACGGCGCCCTCGCTTGCCCCACTCCCCGGGGCTGTCGGGATCCTCTTTGACAAGGGACGCGTGCTTGAGGGCCCTCTCGTGCCGTGAGTACGGAGACATCAGCGGGGCGCACGTCGCCAGATGCTTGGTCTTCTCCGCCTTGTGCAGGATGTCGAGGTCGTGGCTGATGTCCCAGACGGAGGCGAGCGTGGCTTTGACGTCGGGGACGAGGAGGGTCACGCGGTAGTTGTTGAGGGCAGCCCAGGAGCCCATGAGGCGGACCAGGACGGACTTACCAGTGCCGGTGGGGGCGTGGAAGATCTGGGTTCGGCCGGCCAGGAGGTCCAGCACATCGACGGTGTCGGTGTCACGGGCCTTGACCCGGTCGAGCAGGCCCGTCAGCACCTGATGCAGCCAGGGGCCCGATTCGGTGTCCTCGTACTGGGCGTCCAGGATCTTGGCGATGTCCTTGAGTTCCTGGACGGGGACCGGGACCTTGCCGAGGCCGGGCCGGGTGGCAAGGATGGGAAGAGCTTCATGGCCCAGCGGCTGGGTAAAGGCGGGAAACCGGGGGATGGTGACGCGCCCGTGGACGATCTCGTTGCCCTCGTTGCGTTCACTGGTCTCGTACGTCTGGCCCGGCGCGGCGAAGTCGTGGGGTTTGCGCCGGCTGCTCGGGCGCCGGAAGGGCGCGAGAAGGCTCCTGACGTAGCCGAGGTAGTCCCCGCCCAGCAGGGGGTAGGCCGCGTCGGCGGTGAGAGGATCGCCGGCCAGGGTGAACAGTTGGAGGTCGGCCTCGTCTTCCTCCTCGTCGCCAGTTTCCAAAGCCCCCAGGAGGATCCGGGCTGCGGAGGCGAACCGCTTCTCGTCGGCGAGGTCGGGGTTGGCAAGCTTCATCACCTCGGCCACGAGTAGCCGTTCCTCGCTGTCCAGCTCGTTCCAACGATCCCATGCCTGCGGTTTGCAGGTGGCGAAAAATGCCGCATGGCGGAATGAAGCCAGAGGCTTGCCGTCGTCGTCCTGCTGCGGGAAGTAGTGGGCGGCCAGGGCCAGCGCGGCCCGGACGAACGCGTCCTTGACGGTCAGTTGGCTCATGCCCACCTCACCCCGGCGCTCTGGCAGACCCTCTTGGCGAAGTCGGTCATGGTCGCGACCTTCATTCCGTACTTGTCACAGGTCAGGGTCAGCAGGGGGATCTGGTCGGCCCGGTGGTCGGGAACGACGAGCCACTCCGCCCCGCCCTTGTCACCCTCGTTACGGTGCAGGCTCTCCGCCAGGACCCGGGCATGGGTGTAGTCCTTCACATCGACGGTGAAGACATGGGATCTCCCGTCAGGGCCCTTGACCTCGACGCGATGGTCATAGGCATCGCTCATCGGCCACAGCATGACGGCCTCGCCCACATCTGTCTGCGTGGCCGCCAGCCGCTCCCTCAGGACGCTGTGCAGACGCAGTTCATGCAGGCCGGGGACGCAGGTGTAGCGCCACACGCCGCGTTTGAGGGCCAGATGCCCCTCAACGGGTTTCGCCTCCGGTACGGCAACGCCGGTGCCGAGGAAGAGCGCTGCCTCGTGCGGAGCCGGAGCGTCGGGGCTGTCGGGATGCAGCACCGGTGCGTCGCCGGAAGTGGGCCAGAACATGAAACTGGCACCGGTATCCGCATGGCGGCCGTAGAGGCATGCCACGCGGTAGTACTCGCGGCCGGCGCTCATCCGCTTACTGATCTTCATCGGCCACTGGCACACCGTGCAGGGGAACCACCAGGTGCGATAGACGGCGTGGTAGGGGATCGCCTCGTAGTAGCGGATCGCGTTGAGGGGCAGACCACGCTTGTTCAGCTCCTCGATGGTCCCTGCGGGGCATTCCACCAGCGTGGTGCGGTCTTTCACGTACTGCTCGTCACCGCGGCCCTTGAGGATCTCGTACATCTGGTCCTGGTCGATCTCGTCCTGGAGCTGCTCCTCGGTGAACCTCATGCGGCCGATCCGCCGAAGCCGCTTCAAGATCCGGTGCAGCTGGGATGTCTCCCATTGCAGATCGAAGGCGTTGCCGGTGACACAGCCCTCGGCGTCGACGACGGGGAAGCTGAGGTCGTCGAACTGTGATCTGTCCAGCCACGGCGGGAGCAGGCCGTCCATGGGGCCGCGCAGTTTCCGGCGGAACTCGCTGAACGGCAACGGCACTCCGGGGCCGTACGCGGCGAGCAAGTCGCCGTGATACCGCATCAGTTTCTCGGCGCGCTCCCTGGGACTCAGGTCTGGCGCGGTGACTGCTTGGATGGCTTTGATGAAGGTGAAGTTGATCAGACGGAACGCCTCGAAATGAGAGAACGTCGGGCCGTCATCATCGGCGGTGGTCGTCACGGAGCCGACCGTAGAGCACGGGTCTGACAATGGGTCTGGGACGGCGTCGGACCGCGCGAAACGATCAATCCGGTGGAGGGGCTGACTCCGGGTACAAGTCCGCGTAGACGTGTAGGTATGTGGCCATGTGCTGCTGTCCGAGCCGGGTGGCGTGCCACCGGTATTCGAGGACATGCGTGTCGCCTGGCGCCATCCGGGGACGCAGCTCGATGAACCCTCTGCTGGGGTGCGCTTGGCGCTTCGGCCGGTAGCCGACGGCCAAGTAGAACAGGGACTTGCCCGTCAGTTCGCTCTCATGGAGACCCGCCGGGCCGGCAGCGGCGACACGCACCAGAATGGCCCACAGCCATTCGGACAGCAGATGAGCGGGCGTCGCTGGCTCCAAGGGCTCTCCCAGCCCTGCACGGGCGCAGGCGCGGCCCCGGCGCGTGATCTCCACCAGGGTACGGTCGACCTCGCCGACCCCGGGAACCTCCACACGATCCCTGGCTACTTTGATCAGTCCCAGTCGATCGAGGGAGCGGAGGGTAGCCCCTGCTCCTTGATCGTGAACACTGGCGCTCCGCAGCCGTTGCTGAAGGCGGGTGTGACCGACCACTTCGGCGGGTGCGTGGAGGGCGAACGGCAACTGGCGCCACTGCCTGGTCGGCGGGACCGTGACATTGTTCTGCCTGCGCATCCACATCTCAGCCTCGGTCATCCGGTCATCCCGCATGATCTCGCCGAGGTAGACCCGCTGCCGCTCATTCAAGTCCTCCCAGGTGCCGACTGCTGAAGCCCGTGGGCCCTTCCGTTCTCGTTCGGGCAGACTCGGGGGTTCATCAGCCGGCCGCGTACGCATCCAGGCGTCCATGACCATGCGGACCGGCACTTCGTACACGGCGGCGAGCTGCTGCACGAGCCGGCCGGTGTATTCGGTCTTCTTCCAATTCCAGCCGGACACCCGACGGTTCCGCTCCAGGCTGCGGATCTTGTGGGCGTCCACGAAGAGATCCTTCCCGGCGGGAGTGGCGCGCAGCCGGGTTGAGACCTGCTCAGCGGTGAGACCGGATGCATACCGGAGGTCGGCCAGTGTCTCGGTCCCGCTCGGCGTACCGGTGAGATCGGCGGTGGCGCAGCCCAGGGCATCGGCGAGACGCCGCACATTCCGGGCTTCCGGAACGTATCTGCCGTCCTCCCAGTACATGACCACGCGGTACGTGACTCCCAGGCGGTCAGCAAGCTCCTGCGGAGTCAGCCCAGCCTGCTCGCGCAGCGTCCGGATCTTTGTGTGCTCAACCGCCAGCAAACGCCTCGGCATACCGCCTAGAAAACCTCAGTGAAGTCTTCATGGCAACTCTTTTGCGCCGAGCGGCTCATGACGTCTTGCTGAATGTCCGAAGATCGCCTCTGTCAACCCGGCATGGTCGGAGTTCCCCCTTGCCGGGGAATGTTCGAATGGATAATCCGGGCAGCCATGCCCCGCCGATCAACAAGGAGGCGGGCATGGACCCGAACGAGCACGAAAACGGAGCTACACCGGACCCCGAACAGACGGCCGGACCAATCCCCCGCCCAGCCGCACAGCGATGGACACCCGTGCGGGCCATCCGCGCGGGCCTGGCCCAGGGCGCCAGCCCTATGTACGGGTCCCGGGGCCCGGTGCGCCTTCGCGACCGAGTACGCACTGGCCCGGACGGGCTGCGAAGACCCGGAACGAGGTCAGCGAGGCGCTGACAGCGATCACTCAGGCGATGTGCTGAGACATGCCGGGCCGGCCGAAGGAGCAGCTGCTGCGCTGTGCCCTGCGGCACTGGGCCTTTGTCGTGCCGGGGCCGGATCAGCGGGAGCTGCCGGCAGAGGACCGGCTGGTGCTGCAATGGGTGGTGAAGGCATCACGGCCGCTGGTCGACCTGCATGATCCGGTCCTGGCTCGCGACGTGTTGGAGTCGCTACGCCGCAAGCTGGACGGCGGTGAGGCGGCGGTGGAGACGATGCGTCGCAAGCGCAAGGTGTTCGTGCACGCGCTCCACTACGCCGTGGAGCGGGGTGAGTTGGGCAGTCAGCGCCGTCTCCTACGTGGGCGGTTACCGGCGGGCCCGTGGCCGTCGGGCTGGTCGGGTTCTTCGCCGGCCTGTACTACGCGGGGCTGCGGCCGGAGGAGGCGGTCGCGGTGGCGCTGCCGGACTGCCGCCTGCCCCGCACCGGTTGGGGGCGGTTGATCCTGCACCGCACTCGGCCGCAGGCGGGCAAAACGGTGGACCGACACCGGCCAGTTCCACGACGAGCGCGGGCTGAAGACCGTCCGCCGGGAGAGACACGGGTGGTGCCGCTGCCACCGCATCTGGTGGCCCTGTGGCTCGAGCACGTCGCCACAGCTACACCACCTACCACCGGGTCTGGCACGAGACCCGCGACCTCGCCCTGCCACCCGCGCTCACCAGCACCCCGCTCGCGAAGCGTCCGTACGACCTGCGGCACTCGGCGTTGTCCACGTGGCTGTGCACGGGCGCGGACCCGGCCGAGGTCGCCCAGCGGGCCGGCGACAGCGTCGAGGTCCTGCTGAGCCGGTACGCGAAGTGCCTGTACGACCGGCAGTCCATCAACAACCAGCGCATCGAGGGCTGCTGAGCGCCTACGACCAGCCGCCCGAGGAGGATCAGTGGCCTCTGGGCGGAATCGGCGATGACCCGGTCAAACATGGCTCCGCAGTGGCCGCGGGACAGCCAGACAGGCGGTGCTTCGGTTGTGCGAGGGAGGGCCTTTGTCAGAGGTCGTCCGTAGCATGTGGGTACCTGGAGGAGGTGTCGTGGCCGTACCTGTCGCGCAGCAACGCAAGTTGACCCAGCGGTCCGGCAATATCTGCGCCTTTCCCGAATGCGGCTTGCTGCTGACGGCTCAGGGGACGCCGGAGGACCCCGTTGTGGTGCTCGGCGAGATGGCCCACATCGTCGCGGAGAGCCCGAACGGTCCGCGGGGCGATTCGCCGCTGACGCCGGAGGAGCGCAATCGGTACGAGAATTTGATCTTGCTGTGCAATCAGCATCATCAGCTGATCGACTCCGAAGGTGCGCTTGCGAAGTACACGGTGGAGCGTCTGCACGCCATGAAAGAGACTCACGAACAGCGGATCGAGCGCAGGCTCGGCGGGCGTTCCAACGTGCCGTCGGAGTTGCCCCCGATGGTCAACGACACCGTGTACAGCAACGTGCTGCCGGTCACGCAGATGCCGCGTTACATCTACGGTGCCCCTTGCTCTGCCGGTCGGGAGAACGAGGTCCGGCCGGCCGCGGCGTCTGCCGGGACGATGACGCCTTTCATCCTGCGTGAGGGGCGGTTGTGGGCATTCCAGGACTTGCGTGACACCGGCAACCCGTTCGCTGACGTGGTGGCTGGCACGGAGACTGAGCGCTTCTCCACCAAGGAGTGGTGGACGGATCCCGACAGGCTGGGGTGGTACGTCGCGCTGCTGAACCGGTCGCTGAACAAGCTCACCGGGCGTCTCGGACTGCGGCTTGACCACGACCACCACCGCTATTACTTCGAACCGGAGGTGGCAGGCGTTGAACGGTCCGTGCCGTACCGGCCGTTGAATGCCAGCAGGGCGACCCGGAGTGTCGTATGGCAGCCCAAGAAGCGAGCGACCGGAGAGGCTCGCAACTACTGGCTTCACCGTGCTGTTTCGCTGCGCTTCTTCCTCATCGGTGACAACCAGTGGTGCCTGAGCGTCAGACCCGAGCTGCGTGTCACCTCCGACGGCTTCGAGTCCATACAGGCCAAGTACATCGGGCGGCAGGTGACCCGGAAGAAGTCCCGCCTGTTCAACCACGACCTCCTGGGCGAAGTCCAGTTCTGGCGGGACTTCCTCGGCAGGAGCACTCCGCGGATTTTCTTCCCCTTCGGTACCGACCGGCAGAATTTGATCGTCTCGACCTCGCTGAGCAGCGGGCAGGTGCGCTGGCCGGGCATTCCCGCCGAGCACGACATGCCCTTCAAGAACGTCGAGTACGTGGACGACCTCTTCACCTGGGCCGAGGCGGAGGGCCTGAGCGAGGACGACGATCCCGCCGGCGAAGACGACGAGGACGCGGAGGAAACACTGCGATGACGGCACGCCCTGCTCCACCGAGTGTCTCGCCCACCGGCTCGCCGTCCCTCATCGCCAGCACCTACTTTCCCGAACCGCTGCTGCAGTTCGCCGACGATGGCCTGCACATCGACCCCAAGGCCGGCATCGCACGTTACGGGCCGCGTTCCTGGACAGCATCGGGCCGCCACCCCACACGGCTGCGCGTGGGTCTGATCGGCACCGCAGAGCTCGTCGAGGCGGCCCGGACCTGGATGAGCAGTCGCGCCGAGGGCGTACGCGGAGACGTGAACAACCCGGAGTTCCCCGGGTGGATGCCCGACCGCGGGTTCTTCTCGTCGCTGGAGTTCGACGATGCGTGGAATGAGGAACTCGGGCAGACCGAGCTGCGGCAGGTGCTGGAGATCAAGTCGCAGAAGGACCGCTTCCACGCTGCCCTGACCCTGTTCGAGACCAAGTTCCGGCAGTTGGCAGAGCGTGACAGCGTCCCCGACTACGTCGTGATCGCGCTGTCCGACCAGATCGTGACGCGCTGCGGCACGGCCGACTACACCAGCAAAGAGACCGGCGCGGTCCATCGCGACCTGCGCCGCGCCCTCAAGGCAAGCGCCATGAAGTTCCGCATGCCGACGCAGATAGTCCGAGCGCCCACGCTCGACGGGCGCGACAGGACACCGCCCTCCCGCATCGCGTGGAACTTCTTCACCGCGATGTACTGCAAGGCGGGAGGCTATCCGTGGAGTCCGTACGGCCTCACGCCCGGGACCTGCTACGTCGGCATCGGCTTCTACCGGCCGCTGGGTAGCGCGGCTGCGACGATGCAGACCAGCCTCGTGCAGGCGTTTGACGAGCGAGGGGAAGGGCTGGTTCTCCGGGGACACGAATTCGAGTGGGATCCGAACAAGACCGGGAGCCGTTCGCCTCACCTGACGGCCGACGGCGCGCACCAGCTGATGGCCCTGGTACTCGACCGGTACGAGGCAGTCATGAAGCAGACCCCAGCTCGCGTCGTGGTCCACAAGACCTCGCGCTACTGGCCGGACGAACGCGACGGCTTCCGCGCGGCAATCGAGTCCCGCGTGCGGCGCTACGACCTGATGGCGCTCGAAGCGCAGAGCCGGGTTCGCCTCATCACCACCTCGAAGTATCCGCCGCTTCGCGGAACCCGCTTCAGCTTCGGGGAGTTGGACTACCTGTACACGACGGGTTACATATCCGCGCTCAACGAGTTCCACGGGATGCACGTTCCGGCGCCGCTCCAGGTTGCTGATCACGTCGGGCAGGACTCTTCGCGGGACGCCCTGTTGAGGGAAGTTCTCGCGCTCACCAAGCTCAACTGGAACTCGGCCGCATTGGGCGGACTCCTGCCGATCACGATCAAGTTCTCCGGGCTGGTTGGCGAGATCATGAGGGAAATCCCCGCCGACCGGGAGCCACTGCCTCAATTCAAGTTCTATATCTGAACGCACAGGCGTGGGCTTCGGGCAGCACGGGCACATTCAGAGGTCAGCCCATGCCACGACAGAGGTTCGTTCGGATCCCGATTCAGGCAAAGTCAGGGCCTCAGCGAGCCCTGTGCGCGGTCATGCCTGTGCCGGGGTGCCGATGTCGTCGAGGAGCCCGTCCGGAGCGTCGAGGGCGTTTCGCGCCTGCCCGGCGAAGGCTGAGAGCTTCTCCTTGAGTTCGGAGGCAGCCGTCGACACCGCTCGCGAGCGTTGGCCAAGCGCTGGATCGTCGTACGCGCGCTTGGCGTGGATCAAGGAATAAGACCTGGCGTTGTATGTGGCTGTGGTTGCAAGTTCCACGATGGCTTCGACCAGGTCTGCGATGCCGCGTGGTCCTTCGATCATGACGATGGGGCCGGTGGTGCGCACTGCCGGCAAGAGCGCGGATACCTCTTGCCACGCGGCGGCGAGTTCTTCCGGGGAGTGATCTCCCCGGACGGAGGCGTAAGCCATCGATGAAAGACGTCCCAGAGCTTCCTGGTGGGCAGTGATGGCTTCGAGGAATCTGCTGTACACCTCGCGTCGCCCCTGGCGCCGCCAGTGCGAGTGCTGACTGCGTCCCTGAGATCTTCCCGTCAGGGCGGCTGCTCCCAGGGTCCCGCCTGCTCCGAGGAGTCCTCCCACGGCTGTACCTAGCAGGGCAGCCACCCCAGCGTCCATTGCTGCACCTTCGCATCGTCGAGTTGAACGACATCGTTCCCCGGCTATGGTGCGTCACGCGGCGGATCCAGACGATTGCCATGCCCGACGCGAGCCGCCGAGTGCTGGAGGAGGCTGCTGCTTTCGGTGGGACTGTGGAGTCCAGCAGCAGTCAGGCCATCGAAGGGTTCCTGAGCGTCTATGGCCGCCCGGCTTGGATCAGTCGCGTCCGGGGCGAATTGGTGACTGCCGTGGCTCGTCGTGATTGAGGAGGGCGCTGTGTGTCAGACCTTGATCACAGTGGCCCGTCCGCCGCACAGCACGGTCAGGTCCTCGGGGTCCGAGGTGAGGATGGTGACGGGGCCGGGCGCGGCGAGGGCGGTGGCGCCGAGCATGGCGTCGATGGCGTACTTGTGGCCGTGCAGGCCGGCGTCGGCGAGGAGCGCGGCGGCGTGGCGGGCGATCGGCTCGGTGACCGGTTCGACGACCAGGCGGGACAGCGTCCACTCCAGGGCCGGCCGGTTGATTCGAGGGTGGACCACTTCGACGAGGGTGGCCGCACAGGTGATGACGCGCAGGTCGTCGGCGCGGGCGAGCGCTAGCCAGCCGGTGACCGTGCGGTCGCGCAGGACGGCCTTGGCCAGCCCTTCACTGTCCAGGACGAGCGTGCCGCCGGGGACGGCGGGGGAGGGGGTCACGCGGCGTCGGCTCCGTCCTGCGTTTGCTCCCGGTGCGCCTGGTGGAGCTGGTCGCGCAGGGCCTGGATCTCCTCGTCGGTCACGGGCCCGTGCTCGGCTTCGGCGACTTGGATGAGTTCGTTGAGGTTGTCGCGCTCGATCTGGCGGGCCACGGCGGCGGCGACGTAGGCGGACAGGCCGGAGGGGCCGCTGCGGGCCTTGGCGGCTTCGGCGATGTCGCGGGGCATGGTGATCGAGTACTTGCCGGTAGGCTCACTCATGCTACCTATCCTACCACTGATGCTCCCTATGGCTCCTTCTCGAACTCGAGCCGGCTGAAAGGGCCGGCCGGGAGCCGGTCTCCCGGTGAGGCTTCCCTGCGCGAGCCACCCATGATCCGGAGCCACAGCAGGTTCGCGGCCCACTACGAGAACCCGCGCCTCAGGGACTGCAGCGGATCCGACGAGGGAGCCAGCCGGGCTGTCGCCCAGGGATAGGCCGCCCATCCCTTATCGAGGACCGGGTTGCGGTCGCTCTCGTGTCCAGTGAGGCATTCGTTGAGCGCCCAAGTGGAGCGTTGGGGGTCGGCTGCGCGCCCCACGAGCAGAGAGCTGGGCGTGGTGTCGGTCAAGGTCACTAGGCGTTCGATCTCCTGGGCCCCGATGACCGTGGTCGGGATATCGGCGGCGGGCAGGTCGACGCGGGGCAGGTTGGCGTTGGCGATGGGAAACGGCTCAAGGGTGACGATCAGTGCTTGGCGCGGACGGTCGGTCGGAATTTCGGCGAATGCCGGATTGCGCTGGTCGATCTGGGTCGAGGTGGCGTTGACCTGGCGGTAGGCGCGGGCCAGTTTTCTGTCGGTCTCTGCTACTCCGCCTTCCAGGCCGAGCCGGGCGTTCTCGGTGGGCATCATCGACTTGACCTCCACAAGCAGCACCAGGTCATCGAAGATGACGGTCCAGTCGACGCTGTGCAGCTGGTTACGCTTGACCCGGTACGTGATCTCTCCGACGACGTCGGCATTCGGTATCAGGCGGAGCTGGCGGCCGACGTACTCTTCGAAGAGGTAACCGGTCTCTTCCAGAAAGACGGGTCCGAAGTGCTCAAGCCCCGTGTGGTAGATACCGGCCGGAGTCGCCTTGCGCCAGACCAGCTGAGGTGACGGGCACAGCAGACCGGGCCCGAAGCCGGTGACCGCCGGCCGCCCGATCAGCGGGCTGTACGTGAACCGCCGGAGCTGGGCCGTTTTGCCGCCGGCCACCCTCGCCAGGTTCTCCATGGTCTGCTTCTCGGTCGCCTTGACGGAAGCCACGTCGGTGGCGAAGTGCCGTTCGATGACGCGCAGGACCGTCTCCCGGCTGACTACCCGGTTGAACTTCTCGCCGTCGGGACTGTCGAAGATCGCGGGATCGAAACGCCCGGCGTTCAACAGCACGCACCCCCACAGCAGTTGCGCGGAACCGACGTAGTCGGGCAGCGGACAGCCGAACAACTCGGTGTCCCAGCCCGGGATCATGCAGCGGGGCTGCCGGTGCGCGGGAAACGGGGTTTGCAGGTACAGCGCCGCGGTACGGGCGAGACTGACGAATTCCGGGGCCTGCCAGGCAGCCTGCTCACCGCCCAGACGCATCATGAAGTCCCGCATGCGGACGTCAGGTTCGTCCGCGCCGTGCAGGGTCGGTTCCTTCAAGCTGGAGTACGCCGCCAGGATCTCCAGAAGATCACGCTCAGTGGCTTCGGACCGCTGGTACTCGGTGCCGTAGGCCAGGCTGACGCGGGCCGCGTCAGCCAGCGCCCACGGCGTGTACTTCAGTGAGGGGCTTTCCAGCCAGGACTGTGGCCGCTCAGGCGTGCTGTAGCGGGCCGCCGCTGCGGCGATCAGACGCAGCAGCGAGCTGGGACGATGCCGCCGGACGCGCTGGCGATACTCGTCCTCCGTCACCAGCCGGTCATACAGGTACGCAGCCATCCCGCCATGATCCTCGTCCTGGAGTGGTTGTTCGACAGATTTCTCCTGAGCCGGTCCTGAACGCCTCTACGGTGCGGACCGCGCGCGCCGGATCAGGCCGTCGCCGCCCGCGAGGCCCACTACATGTAGGGAATCGTCAACCGGCGATGGTGGACGCTCGCCTGATGGGGTGCCCGGCGGTCTGAAACGCTGGTCAGAGGTGCGCCGACGGCTCGGTGAAAGGCTTCCGGGTCGCACCTCAGCCGCACGATCAATGAGCGCGCTCGGCGGTCCATGTGATGCGTGGTGGTACGACTCGCGCACACAGGGGCATACCGTGTGCGTCGTTCAGTCCGAGGCGTCCGACCAGCAGGCCGGTGCGTTCGGCAGCGACGAGTACCTCGGCGGACACGGCGTCGAGCATGAATTTGGCGCGGCGGACATCGTGAAGGTGCCGGAGCCGTCGACGGTGCCCCAGGAGATTCCCGGGACCAGGCTGCGGAGTACCCGGAAATAAATTCGACAGCCCCTGCTGTTGAGTGTCGGCCACACTGGCTGCACGGGAGGGGCGGTGCCGGATCTGAAGCTCTACAACACGAATGGCGGCGTGACTGAGGTCGCGCCGCGTCTTGCTGATGCCGAGGCCGATGTGCAGAGCGTCGTCGAGGGCAACATGGAGAAGTTGCTCGGGGTCCGGTTCCTGGCGAGCGAGTACAGCACCGGCCCAGTCCACGGTGGCCGGATCGACTCGCTGGGCCTCGACGAGAACGGGGCTCCCGTGGTCGTCGAGTACAAGCGGGGTGTGGACTCCGGCGTCATCAACCAGGGGCTGTTCTATCTCGGCTGGCTGATGGATCACCGAGCCGAGTTCCAGCACCTGGTCCGCGACCGGCTCGGGGCCACGACCGCGGCCCAGGTGCTGTGGAGCGCGCCCAGGCTGATCTGCGTCGCCGGCGACTTCACCCGCTACGACGTGCACGCCGTACGCGAGCACCGCCGCAGCATCGACCTGGTCCGCTACCGATTCTTCGGCAAGGACCTGATTGGTCTTGAGACCGTGGCTTCCGTCACCGGGCACACGCCTGCCGCCAAGCGGGCCCGCCGGCGCGCGGCCGGGCTTCCGCCGGTCCGCGGGCACAGTGGGGCGCTGGCAGAGCTGGCGGAGGCGGTCGATGAGGTGTTGCTCGGCCTCGGGGACGGCGTCAGCCGGGTGCAGCGCAAGCAGTACCGCGCGTATCAGCGCCTGCGGAACTTCGCCTGCGTCTGCCCGCCGCAAAAGACCAAGCTCCTCGTCTACCTCAAGGCCGATCCGAGGGATGTGGACCTCGTGCCCGGTTTCACCCGGGACGTGACAGGGCTCGGCCACCACGGTACAGGCGACCTGGAGGTGCAGTTGCGGTCTGAGCGGGACGTGGAGCGGGCTGTGGACCTCTTCCGCGCGAGCTACGCGGCGGGGTAGCCGCCTTGTGCAGCCGCAACGCGGATGCGTGCGGGACTGTGCGGCTGTGGATGTTGTGGTGGCGGCGCCTTCCGACGTACGGGCAGGTAGTGGCGGTGGACCATCAATGATGCGGAGGATCGCCGGTTTGGCCAACCGGCGATCCTCGGCTATGTTGCGCCCCCTCGGTCGCCGCAATTGATGCCCGGGCGTGAGCGACATGGCTGCTGAGGTTGAACTCGTGGTGTCGCAGTGAGCTCGACGGCTGTCTGCAGAAACCGGACTCGCCCTCCGGCTCAGATAGTCACCGGCCCCAGGAGCCTTGGGGCCGGGGCAGACACAGGACAACTCCGGCTCACTGGCAGAGTTCGGCTACTGACGCTGAAGCCACCACGCGCAGCCGGCCACCAGGGCGCTACCCGCCGCAGTGGCGGCGCCACGAATCAGAGAGAACAGAGCTGCCCTTCCGAGTCGCTGGGCTGTCTTGCTTGTCCGCATGTCGTTCGCCCTCCTGCGTACCGCCGGTCCGTCCGGGCGGTACGTCGAGCATCACCTCCTGCTTCAGGGCGTTGGACGGGCGGACGCCACCCCTGAACGTGTCCGGATGAAGCCCTCCAACCTCGGACGAGATGCCATGCTGTTGGACGGTTCTGGACGGCACTGGACGGGGAGCTGTTGTGGGGCGACCGGGAGTTTTGCGAAAACCGACGCTGACCGATCGGGAGCACCGGGAGTTCAACGACGCGCTACACAGGCTGCACCTCCAAGCGGGTCGTCCGAGTCTCACGACGATGGCCCAGGAGTTGCGCGCGGCGGGGATATCACGCAGTTCCATACACGATGCCTTCAGCGGCCCTCGGCTTCCGCAATGGCATGTAGCGGACGCACTTCTTGAGATTCTGGCGTCGCGCGCGCCGAGTCTGACGGCTGAGCAGCAGCTCGAGTCTCTACACGCCTTGTGGCTCCGCGCTGCCGAGGCGGAGCAGTCCGCGCTCGCATCCAGCAGTCCGGTGGCGGGAGAGCCGGCGAAGGGTTGGGCTCTCCTGCTCGACGCTGAGAGGTCCGCCGCTCACAGCGACGCCGTGCAGATGCAACTTCATCAAGCTGCCTGTGAGTTCACCGACGCCGTGTTGGCGTCTGCTGGTGTCGACAAGGCAGACCGGCGTCGTGTGGATCGCGGTGATTCGCTGCTCGAACTGATCAATGGCAGCGTCCCCTTGATTCCAGTCCTGCGCTCCCTGCTGCTCAAGGGACCCATCCAGCTGGGCGAGACGAACCGCATGATGCCAACGTCCATGCTCGTCAGGCTGCGAATCGTGGTTGGCGTGGCCCCCTTCGATGTCAACTTGGTGACCTCGCAGGGTTGGCAGAGCCAAGAACTAAACGATGCGACACGGCTGCTGGACTCGTACTCCCTCCGGCAGATGATGCAGCAGTGGCCCGACGTGATGGTTCTGGCCGTTACAGATCCTCTCTACCGAGAAGTGGTGGAGCCCTTGCCCGCTGGCGTACTTCCCGCCGCATTCGACGAAATCATCGTTGACGGTAAGAACGGGCCCACGGTGGCGTGGAGGACGGCTCCGATGGCAGCAGGCGTCTACGGCTGGGCAGAGGAACGGTCTTCATAACCCGTTAATGGGATCATGAACGGGGCGCGGGGGCGAACTCCGGAGGTCCCCGTCCGTGGCCCGCACAGCGATCGCGTCGCCTACCCGCTGGCCCTCGTTCCGCGCGATGACGACGACGGGCACTTCCGGGGACTCCGTGTCGGGCTCAGTCCGTGCCTGTTCCCGCTGTTCGGCAGCAATGCCCGGCTGTTGTCAGTGCCCGGGCGGAGAATCGGCGGATGGCTCTCGAACCGACGGCGGCTGGCGAGTCCGAGTTTCTCGCTGCGGCCTTACGCACACACCTGTCCGAGACCCGCTTCTCCTTCGCCGGCCTGACCGGCAAGGAGGCAACCCTGTGCATCACCCGCGCAGTGGCGGAGTGGGCGACGGCGTCCGGCTGGAGGTGCAGATGGGAGGCGCCGATGCGCTATATCGCCCCGCCTCGCCGGATGAGTGGGGGTTGCCGCATCTACTGGTCGCCGCCCTGGTCTGCCTACCTGGATCTCCGCCTGGTTCGCAAGGACGGCCCTCCGGTCGCTGTGGAGATCGACCGTGCGGACGACAGCACCGCCGTGGACAAGCTCCGCGACGAGGCCCTCCGCGGACGTCCCGCGCTGTGGATCCGCTGGCACGGAGCGCTGCGTGCCGAGCTGCCGCCCGGTGTCGCCCGCTTGCACCTGCCGTCGCGTTCCAGCCGCTCTCCCATCCGGTACTCGCTCACCCATGTCCCCGGTACGGCGGCGATCACGGTTGGTGGGGCTGTCACCCCCGAAGCCCGATCGGACGCCCTGAATCGGGACCAGCAGCGGATGGCGGATGAGGAGCGCGCTGCCGCGATCCCCCGGGAGCCGGGCCCCGTCCGGTGCTTCTAAGCGGCTACGCGATCGGTCAAGCCCCGTCAGCGGGATCGGCTGGGCTGTGCCGTGGTGGCTGTCGAAGGTGGCGCCGTGGGGGTGGTGGTGAGGTGCACGGTGGGCTTCACCTTCACGGGGGTGTGCGTCCGGATTCCGGTGCCACGGGCGAGGTTCCCGGCGAGGTCGGCCAGCAGTGCGGCGGGTGTGTAGGGGGAGGCCGTGATGGCCCAGGTGGGACGGTCGATGCTGGGGCCGGCCCAGAGGGTCCAGGTGGCTAGGGTGCTGTGGGGGTTCTGGGCGGCGAAGGCGTCGAACTGGACGCCTGCATCGCCTTGGAGGGTCTCCCAGCGGATCCAGCGTCCGTCCAGGGTGTGCTTCCAGCCGGCGTCGGTGAGGGGGCGGGTGGCTGCGGTGACGGTCTTCTCGGTGGTGGGGCTGCCGATGGCGGTCTCCCAGGCGTCCTCTTCGGCGAGCCCGCTCAGAAGGGTCTTGAGGACGGGCGCTGGGGTGGCGCCTGTCATGGTGAGGTGCCACATCCGGTCGGAGACGGGGGTCTCGTAGGCGGCGACGGTCCAGGCAGTCTCGCGGGGATCAGCCTCGTGGATGCGTTCGACCCGCAGGGTTTGTGATTCGTGGATGGCGTGGGTGGTGTCGTCGGTCCAGGTGCGCCACTTCTCCCAGTCGTCGTGCTCGGTGAGGAACTGGTCGAGGATGGCGTCGTGGTCGCCGGGGTCGGCGGCGTAGGCGGGAACCGTTTCCGTTCGCTGGACGGGCTGTTCGGGCTTTTCGGCGGCCGGTGCGCCGAGCGTGGTGCGGGCTTCGGCGGTCTGGCGTTCGGTGTCGGTCATGGGGGCGGGGCCGGGGCGCATAGTGTCGCCGTGGAGGCGTTCGAAGGCGGCGAGGGCCTGGGCAGTTGAGTCGAAGGTGTCGGCGATCTGCCGCAGGTGGTTCTCGCCGTGGAGGTAGACGCTCTTGCCGTCGCGGTAGGTGCCGACCGCGACGGTGGTTCCGCTGTCGTCGGCGTGGGCGTGGACGACGAGGCGGCCGTGGCGGATGTCTTCATAGATCTTCTGGGCTTCGTTGGAGACCTCCCGGATTTCCTCGCGAGTGCACCAGTGCATGGGGTAGTTGGCCCATGTCCATTCCTCGTCGATGGCTTCGCGGAGCCGGGGCGTGATCTCGGTGGTGATGCCTTCGACGGTCAGCGCCCGGGCGGCGTTCTCCGCCCAGTAGGACTCCTCGTGGTCGATGCGGGCCAGGACCAGCGTGTGCTCGTCGACGGCTTCGAATCCGCGGGCAGCCAGAAGCGCGTGCGCGGTGCGGTGTCGCGTGCCGGCGAGGGTGGCGGTCACGGCACTGGAATGGGCGGGGTGGGTGTCGAGACGGACGTGCGCGTCGATCGCGGGGGTCGTCAAGGGGCGTCGCTCAATTCGGCCTGTGTACGGGACCTGAGGGTCCGGCCACAGGCGGTCCGGTGTCAGTCAGCGGGAGATACGCGAGGCGGACGGAGCCGTTGTTCGCGGCGGGCCAGCCCGCGGTGGCGCTGAGGCCCTGGTACGTGCGGGGCTGGTCGTCGGTGCCGGCGTGCTGGCGTACTTCCAGCGGGTGCGCAGCGCGTGGAGGTCGGCCAGTGCGCGGCGGCTGCCGGTGATCAGCTGGTGGGGAGTGTTGGCCGGATCGTCGGTGTAGGCCGTGATCCGGGTGGCGACGATGCGGGCGCGGGCGAGCAGGGCGCGCTCGACGACCTTCTCGCCCCAGTACTCCGGCGAGCCGACGGGAGTGGAGACCAGGGCCATCAGGTCGCCGGGCGCGACGTTGGCGTTCAGGAGGCCGCGGTGCTGGGCCTCCCACAGCACCGTGACCGGATCGACCGGGGCACCGCGGTGAGTGAGGGCGGTCAGACACTGCCACAGGGCGCCGTGCAGGGACAGGGCGAAGTCCTCGGGCAGCAGCCACCGCATCTCCTTCACCTCGGCGGGGTGCGCCGTCGCGCTCGCGAGGAGGAACCGTTCCTCGTCCAGGGCTTCCTCACCCGCGTCCTGCGGGGGCTCAGGTAGCAGCGGCGTGCGGGGCAGAGAGCCCGGGTGCGGGGCGAACTGTCCGGCGAGGTCCTCAAGGAACCGCGCGAGGGCGTCGGCCTGGGCGAGGGTGGTGGCGGCCGGGTTCGGCAGCGTGGCATCGGTCGCGGCCAGGGCCAGCCGTTCGGCGTGGGCGCCCAGCGTCCGGCGGGCGTGGTCGGCGCGGATCATCCGCGCGTACGTTGCCGCGTGCTTGGGCCAGGGGCAGACCTGGATCAGGGTGTGGAGATAGGAGGCGGTCAGTCCCGGAGCCTCCGGTCGCGCGTTGTCCAGGACGGTGTTAAGCCAGGCCGGGTCTGTGAGGTGCTGCTCCGGGTTGGGCGCCGGCACGGTGCGGATCGCCGCGAACAGGGTGCCGTGGGCGAAGTTGTCGAAGTGTTCCGCGTTCAGGACGCCGATCTCGGCGAGTCGGTGCGGGTGGAGGAGGAGCGCGCCGAGGAGGGCCTGCTCGGCGTAGTGCACGGGCTGCGGCGGCGGCAGGTCGTCCAGGTCGTCGTCCTCGTACGCGTCGGTGGGGTGGGGCATCAGGCAGCCAGGGTGAAGTCGTCGGAGGTGAGGGTCTTGCCGAGGTGCGGGGCCAGCAGGTGAGCGGCGAGCCGGGGCGGCACGGCATTGCCGATCTGGGAGAACTGCTGGCCCTTGTTGCCCTGCCACGGGTAGTCGGCGGGGAAGGACTGCAGGACGCCGGCCTCCTGGGCCGTGATCCGGATCGGATCCGGCGCCGGGACGTTGCCGTCCGAGTCGTGCGCGGGTTCGGCGACCCAGGTGCATTCGTTGGCACGGTGGCCGAAGAACAAGGTGCCGGCGGGTTCGTCCAGGCTGCGGACCGTGGCGTTCGCCTGGTTGTTGCTGCGCAGCGACCAGGACCAGCGGTGCTCCTCGGCGGTGAAGGCCAGTGCCGGGGCGACTGCCGAGCGCTGTTCCCGGGTCCCGTGCCGCTGTGCCCGACCGGCACTTTCACGGCGGGATTGCAGGACGACTCCCGAGCCGGGCCGTGGTGTCCAGGTGCCGCGGTCGCGGGCGTCGGTGAGGGTCTTGCGTGAGCCGGAGGGGAAAGGCTCGGGCCCGCCTCCGGGGCCGCCGCCTGCGCAGACGGTGGGGACGGGGCGGTCGGTGGCGCCCCAGCCGAGGGCGTCGGCCATGGAGACCCATTCCTTGCGGCCCGGCCCGAACAGGCTCTCCGGTTCGGCGGTTTTGGCGTGGGTGGGAGGGGGCGGTTCGGCGGTGCGGGTGCGGGAGGCGAGCAGGATCGCCCGCCTGCGGGTCTGCGGAACCCCGTAGTCGGCGGCGTTCAGGATGCCGGCCCATACCGAGAAGCCCCAGGTGCGCAGGACCTGCGCGTACTGGCGCCACAGCGGCAGCACGTCGGGGACCTCCTCCATGGCCACCCACTCCGGCTGGCCGACCGTGTTGAGAGCGTGCAGGTAGCGCATCGGCTCGGCGGCCAGCAGGGAGCGCTCGTCACGGCAGGCGGCCAGGAGGTGTGCGCGGGTGTCGCGGCCGGTGGCGAGGTCGGCGACCGCCTGGTGGACCAGGGGCTGGTCCACCAGGCCGAGGCGCTTGCCGGCCATGGACCATGCCTGGCAGGGCGGGCTCGCGATGAGCCCGGCGGTTTTTCCGAGGAAGGGCCAGACGGGGTACATCGCCACGTCGGTGCGAATGGTCAACTGCCCTGCCGCCGCACGGGTTTTGCAGGCCCACTCGTCCCATTCCAGGCCCACGTCCCGTACGCCGAGGACGTTAAGTGAGTGGCTCCATCCCCCCGGACCCGCAAACAGGTCCAGGATGGTCAAGAAGCCAGTCCGAAGTCGTCCTGCACTGGCTCGACTTCACCGCGGCAGGCCCACGGGGAACAGCCGTCGACGACTCCTTGCTCCAGCTCCTCCAGGTCCGGTCCGCTCTCGGTGAGTTCTTGCTGCATCGCCGCCCATTCGGCGGCGGTGACGTGATCGATGGGAGCTTCGCTGAGAGGGACGCGGGAGCGGTGAAGAAACGCCTCGCCGAGCAGACGGTTGCCGGTCGCGTTGGCGCGGGCATTTCCCTTGCGGATGGCCATGTCGAACTCCACCACGTCCTCCCATTCCTGTGGGGAGTTGTCGCGGATGTTGCGCCATTGAGCGTTTCCGTGGAAAGGGCACCCGAGGCAGCTAGATTTCGGGGTGTCGGCCAGGCCGAGCGACGTCAGGTAGCGGATGCAGTCGGACCGTGACCAGCCCATGTCGATGAGCGGGTGCCGGTTGCGCATGTACTTGACGTCGGAGTCCTTGGCCCGGTGGAATTCGTCGGTGGAGATGCCGACCCACTGCTCGACGAAGACGCCCTTGGGGATGCGTGTCGGATAGGGGTAGTCGAGTATTTCGCGGACCTTTTTCTTGATCGGCTTAATTTTATATTCCCCGGTACATTGGCGCCTGGTCATACCCGGATTTCCGTCCTTGTTCAGGACGTAGAGCGGCATTGACGCAAATCTGTGGTCGGGGTCCAGGGCATCCTTGCGTATGTTTCCGGACGATACGCGGAGAACGGGTATGCCTGCGGGTCTGGCTATTTCTCGCTCCAGCCGGTCGAGATGGGAATATACGGCTCTCGGTTCCCAGCCCGTGTCGGCGAAAATTGCGTAGTCGACCTTCGGGAGTATGCCTTGTGCGGAGAGGGCGAGCATGGCGCTGGACTGTATACCGGCACCTAGTGAAATTGCTCGGAAAGCAGGGAGTTCGGAAATGATCGGTCCTGGGGGTGAGGAGGGTGGGGGCCCGGATCGGCGGCGAGGCGGGCGATGCGGTCACTGATGAGCGCGGGGTGCCGGATCGGCAGCGCGTGCGTGGTGCGGGGAAGGATCTCCAGGCGGGCGGCAGGGAGTTGGGCGGCCAGCTGCTTGGTGTGGGCGGCGGGGATGTGCCGGTCGTCCGCGCCGGCCATCAGCAGCAGCCGGTCGCCGAACTGGTTGAGCACGGTGGCGTCGCGCGGCCGGTAGCGGCGCAGGCACTGCCACAGGCCGGCGAGATCGCGGGTGTGGGTGTGGCGGATGCCGTGGCGGCACAGCGGTGGCCCGTCGGCCGGTCGGTCGGGGTGGGGCGCGAGGCTGTAGGGGTGTGTGGTGGGCAGCCGGTGCCGCAGGAAGTCCACAGCCTGGGGAGCGTGGGTGCAGGTCAGGGCGAACAGGCTGCGTCCGGCGGCCAGAAGCAGGGCACGCGGGCTGCAGTCGGGCAGCACGCTCGCCCCGCGTGCGGTGGGAGACAGCAGCACCATGCCCCGTATGCGGGCCTTGTGTTGGGGGTGCAGGGCGGCGAGTTCCTGCAGGACGAGGGCGCCCAGGGAATGGCCGGCGAGCACGAGCGGTCCGGCGGGGACGAGGTGGGTCAGGATCTGGTGCAGGTCGTCGGCGAGCTGCCGGATCGTCAGCGGTGCCTGGCCGCGCGGGGTGTGACCGTGCGCGCGCTGGTCGTAGCGCACGACGGTCAAGCCCAGGCCGGTCAGGTGCCGGGTGTGGACGCGCCACAGGTCGGCGGTGACGGACGCGCCGTGCACCAGCACGACCGTCGCGCCGCCGGGGCGCGGGCGCACAGGGGTGTCGCGGTAGACGGACAGGCGAGTGCCGTCCGCGGTGGAGACCGACAACACTTCAGTGGCAGATGGCGGGTTGCGCACAGGTAGAACTCCGGAAGGGGGGATCAGTAGGGGGCAGCCGTTCGCCGTTCGCGCAGGGTTGGTGGAACCGGCCGTTCGGCAGTGCACTGCGCTTGCCGCTGTACGGGGTGGGCGGATAGCGAGGAGGCGACCCCGAAGGGGCTCGGGCAGTCAGCGCCGTACGGCTGTCGCCTTCGGCCGCGTGCTCGGGCGGCGGGACGGGATGGCGCTGCCGGTGACCGGCTCGTACCACGGCAAGGTGGTGCCGTTGCCGTAGGAGGCGGCAAGGAGACGCTTGCGGCTGGGCTGGTGGTGGGCGAGCGCGCGGTGGCCTTCGGCGGCTGTGTCGCGCTGGATCGCGGCGGCGGAGATGTTCAGCGGCGCGGGCCCGGCTTGATGGCGGGGGCGGCAACGGCGGGCGGCTGTGTCGTGGTTGACCAGCGCGGAACGCTGACGGTTGCCAGTGCAGGACCGCGAGCCGCCCGGGCGCGGGCGAGGTCCCGCGGCGTGGGCACCGCCACGGCCCGGGGCGCCGCGGGGGCGTCCGGCTTCAGCGGGCGCAGGTGGGCGTGGCACTCGCGCGGCACGCAGGCGCGTTCACGGGAGACCGGCGCCGGATCGGCCAGAGCCGTGGCGAAGGCTGCGACCAGGTGGGCAGGGATGGCGCTGTGGAAGTCGGCCTCCCACAGCGCCCGTCGCGCATCCGGGGCGGCAAGGATCCTCGCGCGCCACGCCTCGTCTCGGGCCACTGTGTGCCCGCCGAACGAGGAGGGAGGGCGGTATTCCAGGCGGGCCAGCCGGTCGGGCGAGGTCGCGGTGATGTGCCAGCCGTCCACGGTGATCTGCCAGCGGGCGGCGCGCAGGACCTCCCACACCATCTCCGGATGGTCATCGCGCTCGCGGTAGGGCTCGTCGTCCCATCGGCCCGCGGTGACGTCGGCGTCCAGGGCGGCGGTGACGGCGGCGACGATCTCGGGAGGGGTCTCGTCGGTGAAGGCCGCGGTCCACGTCGGTGGGGCGTGCAGATCCGTGCGGCAGCGGATCTGCCACAACGCGGTGGCGTCCGGCATCAGTTCGGATGCTTCCGGGACGTAGGCGATGCGGAGCTGGCTGCCCATGGTCGTGACGTAGAAGTTGCCCATCTCGTCACTCATGGCGTGCCAGTAGTGATGGGTCAGCGGGACGAAGGCGTCGTCACCGCAATAGGCACTGCCGGCGAGGTAGCCAGGGGCGACGAGGACATCGTCATCGGTACGGTCACGGCTGGCCCGCTGTGTGCGGCGCAGGCCGGGGTCGGGGCGGGGTTCGGGCACAGGGGAGTCCAGTGGTGGGGAAGAGACAGAACGCTTCGGACCGTCACCAGGCGTCGGCTTTCAACGGCCCAAGTGGCGGAGCCTGAGTTGTGCCGAAGAGGCCGGGCGGGAAGCTCAGCGGCGTGCTCGTGCGGGGTTGGCAAGGCGCATGTGCGCTGGTGTTCGGGCCACGGGTACAGCGCTGGCCGATGACTGGGCGGTGGCGCGGGCAGCGTGAGTTTGGGGGCGGGCCGCCGCAGACCGGATGGCCAGGAAGGGCAGGTGGCGCTCGGGGAGGTCGCGCGGCCTGCGGCGTACGGGGTCCAGGCGGGAGAAGTCGTCGGCGGTGGCGGTGATCAGGTGCACGGGGGTACGGCTGGTGAAGTCGGCGTACCAGCGCGGTCCGCACGCGGCCTCGACGCGGGCGTACAGGGTCCAGGCTGCGGAGACCTCACCTTCCAGTTCGGTGTGGACGTCGGCCTCGCCGAGGTTGAGGCGGAGGTAAGCGTGGCCGTCCGGGGCGTGCTGGTAGTGGAAGAGAGGGCTGTGGTCATCTCTCCAGCCGCGCGCGATCAGAACATCGCCAGGGCCGGCAGGGGTGTGGTGGGAACCACCGGGCCGATGGTCACGGTGGTCGTCGGGCAGACCGCGGACGAGCGTGGTGGTGAAGGCGGAGACGATCTCGGCAGGGGTGTCACGGGTGAAATGAGCGGTCCAGTGGGGGAGGGCCAGCGGCTCGCGGGCGTAGGAGATCGTCCAGCCGTAGGGAAGGTCGGCGATCTGTGCGCGCAGACAGGGGCTGGAGAACATCCGCCCGGCGGGCGTGCGCGCCTCAGCCCAACCGGCTGCGTGCAGCGGGCGGGTGACCATGGTGGAGTTGCCGGGGCCGGCCATGTAGACGGGGCTGACCAGGACGCGGGCCGTCGGGGCGAAGTCGGTCATCGCGTGCGTCCTGCGGCGGCCTGCTTGGTCGCAGGAGGCGTCACGGCCGCTGTTCGGGCGGGGGTCGTGGCGGGCTTGTGCAGGGCGAGGGCACGCTGGCCTTCCGCGGTGACATCGAGGCGCTGGCCCTGATGCAGGGATGTCGTGGTGTCCACCTCGACGAGTCCTCGCTTGATCAGGGCGTTGAGGGTGGCGACGTTCACGGTGGCCCGGTCCTTGTCGATGGCCTTGAGCACGCCGTGCCGGCTGATTATGTAACGGGTGCCGCCTCCGGTGGACAGACGGGAAAGGACGGCGTACTGGCTGGCCGTGATCTCCGGCACGGGTATCGCCTGCTGCTGTTCGGCGTGCTGTTTCAGGTCCCGGGTGATGCCGCCAGCGAGGTAGTAGCAGCCGGTGTAGGCCAGGTCGAGCTGGTGGGCGGCGTTTGCGAGGTGCTCCGCCATGGCGGGGACCGCCTCCGCGTGCCGTGCCGTGCGCACGGCTGCATCATCGCCCGGCGGGCCGGGGAACGGGGCGCCCTCCAGCGGGTTGGCCTCCAGCGCGCAGGCCAGGTCGGATGCGGCGACACTGGCGGCCAAGACGACGGAGGCGAGCAGTTCCAGAGCCGGGCGGCTGCCGG
Organism: Streptomyces sp. NPDC002838; assembly: GCF_040295365.1. NCBI lineage: Bacteria > Bacillati > Actinomycetota > Actinomycetes > Kitasatosporales > Streptomycetaceae > Streptomyces > Streptomyces sp. NPDC002838. Next base: position 57,335 of record NZ_JBEOVF010000033.1, read on the forward strand.
GTATGGCGGTGTACTGGCTGCCGTCGAGGGCGGCGAGGCGGAACATGGCCTGTTGGACCAGCTCGTTCGTGTCCACAATCTTCGCCGTGAGCTGCTGCCGGGCGTCGGTGCCGGGTGTCAGGGCGAGAGAGCGGATCTCGCTGTGCAAGTCCTCGAAGTCGCTGCCGAGTTGCCGCAGTCGGGCGATCTCGGCTTGCAGGTCGATCTGGCGCATGGTGCAGTGCTCCGGGGAAGGCGGACGGTGGTCAGCGGCTGCGCCGCTTAACCTGTGTGGTGGGCGGCGGTGCGAGGGCGGCACCGGGGCGGGATGGCGTCGGCGGGATGTCCTGCCAGGCCGCGATGCCGAGGTCGATGCGCACGCTGATGCCGTCGGCGTAGAGGTGGGCCTCGGCGCGGACAACAGCGCTGAGGGCATCGCGCTCACCGAGACCGGGTGGCAGCGCGTACTGCCGCTTCGCCCCCGCTGGTATGAAGCCGTACTGGACGAGGACAGCGTCGGCCTGGCCCGTGGCCGCGCTCGCGGTGACCGCATGGTCGGTGAAGCGGATGGTCACGTCGGGCTGGGCAGCCGGGCTTGCGCCGTGCTGGCGCGTGGTCCAGGCCAGGTCGACGAGGTCCAGGGTGTGGGCCATGAGCCCATAAGCCGCGACACCGGCGCGCTCGTGCGCGTCCTCGGCAGTCTCGGGCGGCAGGAGGAAGAGGGTGCGGCCCTGGTGCTCGCGGGCGGTGAATCCCGCCCCGGTCAGGATGCGGGCGGCGTTGCGGAGAGGGCGGTTGAGGACGACGAAGGTCCAACCGTCGCCGGTCGAGCCGATGAAGACGTCGTGGTGGTCGGTGAGAGCCATGGTGCTCCGGAGAGTCGGGGTGCGGTGAGCGCGAACCGGGGGTGTGGCGCAGCCCGGTCAGGCGGCCGTGCCGTAGTCGCCCTGCTGGGGTGCGTGCTTGGCGATGGCGCGGGCGGTGATGGCCTTCGACGCGCGGGCGGAGGCGGCGGACAGCTCGTCAGCGCCGGGCTCCAGGTACCAGGGACGCAGGTCGAGCATCGCGGCGCGCATGCCGGTGGCGAAGCACAGCGCGGTGCCCTTGGGCAGGGCGCGGATCGCATCTGCGGGCAGGATCCGTTCCTGCCGCATCGACACGGAGGTCGACTTGCCGGACTCGGAGTGGGAGGTAGAGGTGGTCTCGACGTCGTGGTCGCCGATCAGCCGGGAGAGCTTGTCGGCGAAGTCCGGGTCGTCGATACCGGAGCCGATGACCTTGACGGTGGAGGCGGACCACATGGCGTCCATGCCGGCGTCGCCCCAGACCTTCTGGCCCTGGCGGTAGGACTGGAGGATGGTCATCGGGATGATCCCGCGCGAGCCGAGGTGGGAGTACAGGTCTGGCAGGTCGCTGATCTTGCAGACGTTGGCGGCCTCGTCGAGGATCGCGAGCATCGGCGGATCGAGCCGCCCGCCGGCGCGTTCGGCCTGCGCGGTCGCGGCCCGCATCACGGAGTCCGCGCACGCGGCGATCAGTGCACTGGCACCGCCGCCTCCGTCCTTCGACAGCAGGTAGAGGGTGTCGGTGGAGGTGACGAACTGCGACGGGCGAAACTCGGGGACGTCCTTTTGCGGGGTGATCCACGCGGCGATCTGGGAGTTCAGCAGGGCGGCGGCGTACTGGCGGGCCGTCTCGTAGATGCCGTCCCTCGTCTCCGGCGGGCCCTCCACCGTGCCCTTGAGCTGCGCGGCGACGGCGGTGAAGCCGTGGTCGCGCAGGACGTCGAGCGGCGTGCGATCGGCGGGGAAGGCCAGCCAGGTCATGACGTCCGTGATGGGCCGCTCGTCGAGCGCGGCGGCGAGGAAGAGCTGGGAGAGGATGTTGGAGCCGGCCTTGGACCAGAAGTCGCCTTGCTGGCTCGCGTCCACGCTCGCGGCGAGGAAGTGGCCGGCCAGCCGTCCGGCGCCGTCCAGCGTCTTGGCGTCGGCGAGGGGGTTCCACCACATCTGGCGGGCGGCGTGCGCGATCTGCTGCGGGTCCATCGACCAGACCCGGCCCACCTCGGCGCGCGCGTCGAGGGTGGCGGTGTAGGCGTCGCCGGCCGCCTTGTTGGAGGTCAGCAGGACCGGGCCCGGTGCGGCCAGGATCGAGGGGATCGCGAGGCTGGTGGTCTTGCCGGACCGTGGGGCCATGATCGCGACGGCGACGTCCTCGTACCCCATGCGGACCTCGTGCCGCGTCCCCTGCAGATTGCCGAGGAGGATGCCGGTGTCCTTGGTATCGATGTGCTTGGCGGTCTTCAGGCTCGGGCGCAGGGAACGGGCCTTGGCGGTGATCGCCTTGGCCATCAGAGGCTCGATGTCCTTCGGCTCCGCCATCCCGGCGATCTTCTTCTTCCGGCCGCCACTGCGGTTGTTGTGGCGGGACCACAGGACACCGACCACGGCACCGAGCGCGAGCAGGGCTGCGGTCGGGACGATGCGTGCGCCGATCAGCAGGGACGTTTCACCGGCCTGCGGCCAGAGCTGGTCGGGGTGGAGGAGAGCGGTGGTCGGCTGGTAGGGCGCCCAGTCGTGGCCGGTCAGCCAAGCGGTGACATTGCCGGACAACCAGGCGAGGTGGGAAAGAGGGATGACGACGGCGAGCACTCCGAGAAGGAGCCGGAAGGCGATGTCGTACCCGTCGGAGGAGCTGTTAGCGGGAGGAGGCAAGGGCGGTGTGCGCTTCTGGGAGGGAAAGGGCGTCGGAGATCAGCGGGTGCGGCCAGGGCCGGTCGGAGGACGTCGCGGGGCCGGCGGGTTCGTCAGCGGGGAAGCCCGTCGGCCGGCGAGCGAGCGGACACGGTCCTCCAAGGCGGAGACGACCTGGGCGGCGGGCAGTTTCCGGAACGTGCGGGTGATGAGCTTGGTGCCGTAGGCCGGGATGTTGAGCGGGCTGCCGGTGCGCGGGAGGGGACTTGGGTCGGCGAGCGCGCCGGTGAACGCGGTGATCCCATGTCGTGGAGCGTGCTCGCCGAAACGGGCCTGCCACACCGGGCCCTGGGTCTCGCTGAGCATGATGGTGGCCCACCAGCAGTCGGACGTGGCGCTGACGTAGTGCTACGTGGGCCTTGCCATCGGGTGAGACGAGCCCGTCCTTGTCGGAAGCGGGCGTCCAGCCGGCCTTCATGAGCGGTTCGTACGGGTCGGTATCTGCGGCGTCGCCCGGGTCGGTCAGGGCGTCGGTGACGGCCGCGATGATCTCGACCGGAGTGCGGGCGCCGAAACTCGCATACCAGGCGGGTCGGTCCGGCTCGGGCGCGTGGTGCAGGGTCCACCACTGCCCGTCGGGGTCGGGTTCCAGACGCACGAGGGCCTTCTGGCCGGGGCTGGAAAGGATCACGCGTGGGATCAGGGGGTCGTGGCTGTAGCTCCAGCCGCAGGCATGGTGCAGGGGGACGGTGACCCAGGCGGGATCGCCGCCGCCGGCCAGGTGACGCGGGGCGACGAAGCCGACCTCCACCGTCTCGGGGATCTCAGGCACCGTCAGCTCCGCACCTTGCCGGAAGATCCGGTCGAGAGGGCTGCGGTCGCGGTCGGCGGCGGGGCCAGAGGCGATGGTGCGTGCCGGGCAGCGGCGTTGATGTCGTGGACGGCGTGGCCGTGGGTGGCCCAGTCGTCGAGGCAGCTCCAGGCATCGGCGTGGTACGCGGCGAGCGCGTCGTCGAACGCCTCGGTGCCGGGCCGGGCGTCCGCGGGGAGGCTGTCGCGGGTCTGCAGCCACTGCTCGTGCAGGGCGTCGAGCCGGTCGAGCCCGTCGCGCAGGGTGCCGAGCTGCCAGACCCAGCGGTTCTGCACGGCGCGGGAAGGGAGCATGGCGAGCTGCGTCTGGGCCGTGGCGAGGAGATGGTGTGCTCCCGCACGGACGGTCTCGAATGCCTGGGCGGTGTCGGCGTCGCGCTGGCTGGCGCGGAGGCCGTAGGCGTGGTCGTCGTACGGCCAGCCGTCGAGATCGGTGTTCTCGTCGGAGTACGCGTCCCAGGCATCGAGGATCTTCTTGCTCTCGCGCAGGTAGCGGCGGAGCTGCTGGAGCAGAGCACGGTGGGAGTCGGGGGGTGTGGGAATGGCGGCTTCCTTGTTCAGCAACTCAGCGCCGGACGGGGGCGGTCGCGGTCGTCGGTGGTGGTGCCGGGGCCGTGGTGGTCGCCGGCTGCTGACGGCGGCGAGCGGCGCGTGCCCGTGCGCGCAGGGTGTCGAGTCGGGTGGTGTGCGCGGCGACCACCTGCTGCGGGGTGAGCGGGCTCGGCTCCTGCACGGCGCTGTAGTGGGCGGTGTGGTCGTACATGCCGCGCTGGAGCGGGCCGGTGTCGGTGAGCGCGGTGACGAACGCGGTCACCAGGTGGGAGGGGGTGCGGCTGTCGAACCAGGCGTGCCAGATCCGGGGGCCCACGGGATGGCCGTGGCCTTCCTCGCGGGTCTCGATGTGCCAGGACCACGTGTCGTGGTGGTCGAGGAGGCGCAGTTCGATATGGCACATGGCGTCCGGTGAGTGCGCCTTGCCCGGTGGGCCGAGCAGCCAGCCCGCCGAGATCACCGCCTGCCAGGGATCCGGTTGTTCCTGGGGCGGCGGGGCGATGAGGGTGTCGGTGACGCCGGCCAGGATCTCGGCGGGGACGAGTTCGCCGAACTCGGCGTACCAGCTGGGTTCGGTGTCGGTGGCCTCGGCCCGCAGCCGCCACCAGGCGGAGGTGGCGGACTGCGGGTCGAACTGCAGGCGGTGACGGTGGTCGGGGCTGCGCAGGACGATCTCTGGGCTCAGCGGGTCGGACGTGCCGGTCCATCCGGCCGCAGCCAGGCCGTGGGTGACGTGGCGGGCATCGCCGGGTCCGGCGAGGTGGCGGGGACTGGTGTCGAACGGGATCCGCCAGGCGTGCTTGTCGGCGAACTCGGCGAGCTGCCGTTCGGTCACCGGCACTGGCAGTACTCCGGCGTGTTGGAGGTCGCGATCGTGAGCAGGGTGCGCAGGTCGTCCAGCGCGTAGTGCAGGGCGTGCTGGTCACTCTGCTCCCACGCGGCGTCTCGCAGCTCCGCGACCAGCATGTGCAGGTCGGGGGTGCGCGGGGTGTCCGGGTGGTCGAGCACGGCGCGGGCGAGGGCGCGCAGGGTGTCGCCGAGCTGGACGGGGATGCCGGTGTATTCATCCAGCAGCGGCTCGACCAGGGCGAGCGCCTCGCCCGGGTCAGGGGTGTCGCGCAGGTACTCGGTGAGCCGGGACAGGGTTTCGGTGGCGGTGTGGACGTCGTCCGGGGTCAGTGCGGGCACGGGGCTCCTTGGGAACGGGTTCGGACCGGTCAGCGGCGGGCGTGGTGGGTGGTGGCGTGGGGGCGGGCCGTGGTGCGGGGCCGGTTGGCAGTCCAGTTGCGGGCCCAGGTGGCGGCGCGGGCGGCTTGGACGCGGGCCTGCTGCCAGGCGCTGAGCTGGGAGGGGAGGACGGAGACGGAGGTGGTGCGGATCTGACTGCTGTGCGGGACACGTCCGCGCGGGCGCATCACGGGTTCGGGGCTGGCGAGCGCGGTGGAGAAGGCTTGCACGAGGTGCATCGGGGTGCTGGGTGTGAACTGCGCGGTCCAGCCGTTGCCCTGCTGGTCCTTGGCACCGGACCACCACATGGCATCGCCGTTGGGCATCTGGTGGAACTGCATCCAGGCGGTTTTGTCAGGGCTGGTCGCGGTGACGTGTCCGGCGTCGGGCGCAGTGCGCCAGCGCTGCTCCTGAAGTGGCGCCCACACGTTGGGGGCGTGGGCGGAGCGGGGGCGGGTGAGGGCGTCGGTCAGGCCGGCGACGATCTCCACCGGCGTCTGCCGGCCGAGGTTCGCCCACCACTCGTCCTGGTGCCCAGTCGCCTTACCGTGGATCGTCCACCCGCCCGGCAGAACATAGGGGTCGTAGGCGATGCGGACCGTGCGGTCCGGGCTCTCCAGGAAGAGCGGGCCGCCCGCCGTGGACTTGTCCCGCCAGCCGGAGGCGCGCAGGAACTCTGAGACATGGCGGATGTCGCCGCCGCCGGCGAGGACGCGGGGTTCGACGAGGTAGTGCTGCTCGGCCTGCTCGCCCGGTCCCCAGCCCTGCCACTGCTTCTTTGTCACCGGCGCCGCCGGACGACGAGCGGTGCAGGGACTGGAGGCTTCGCTGTCTTGGTGGCGGGCTGCGTGCTGACGTGCCGCAGAGCCTCGCGGTGTTCGTCCAGGTCCCCGCCCATGGCGTCGAGTTCGTTCGCTGCCCGGCCGAGGGCGAGCCATACCTCCGCCGGCAGTACGCCGCGCTCGGCCTGGTTCTTGGCGAACACGCTGCTGGTGGAGACGAGGTGGGTGACGCCGCCGAGAACTCCGTCGTCCGGATCGAGGACGCGGGCGATGACCTGCGTGGCCTGGTGCGGGGGGAGTTGGGCGAGGTGGTCGGCGAGCTGGCCGAGCTGGCGGGTGATCTCGTCGGCCAGCCGCACCGGGTACGGGGTGGGGTGAGGCATGCTCCTCCAGGTCGGAGTTGGTCAGTGGTGGTGGCGGTGCCCGGTCCGCTGGGTCTCGGCGGGGACGGTCTCGGGGCGTGCGCCGGCTAGCGGTGAGGTGTGGTCGAGGCCGGTGGCGATGCAGGCGCGCAGGTAGCGGCGGAACAGCGCGGTCGCGAGGCGGGGCTTCAGGCGGTGCGTGATCGGTGGGGGTGTGCGGGGTAGTACGGGTTTCTCCGGTTGGTGTGCGGTGCGGGCGCGGGCGGCCCCGGCGGCGCGCCGGGGCCGCCGTTCGGCTTACGGGGTGCGACGGGGCGGCGCGGGGCGCTCGGGCGCAGCGGCCGGTGCCGGGTGCTGCGTGGCGGGGCGGGGATGGCCGGAGCAGATCTCGTGTACGGCCTGCTCGTAGGCGTTCGGGTCGAAGACCTCGGGCGTGCAGTTGACCTTGTATCCGGTCATGAGGAGGGCGGGGATCGCGCGGCTCGCCAGGCGCTTCTGCTCGTCCGCATCGAGGTGCTCGGGGACCTCGTGCCAGATGTAGACGGGGCCGGCGGTGCGGACTTCCTGGCGCTCCAGGCCGAGCCGGTCGAGCAGGTCGAGGAGCTTGTCGGGGGCGCAGGTGGCGGTGTCGGCGTGGATGGTGGTGGTCAGGGCCTTGCGGTAGATCTCGACGTCGGTGCCGTACTCGTCAGCACGGTTGCCCATGAACGGTTCTCCAGTTCAGCGGTGGCGGAGTACGGGAGTGGCCGGCTGCTTCGCCGGGCTCGGCGGCACAGGGGTGGGTGCCGGTCGGTCGGGGGTGCGTGCGGCGTGATTGCGGGCGAGGAGGATCCGGTCGGCGGCGCGCGAGAGAGCCTCCGCCGTGTTGCCGAGCTGTGAGGCCGGTTCCGGGTTTTCGCCGTCGGCGTCCAGAAGCTGGGACCACGTGATCCAGGCACTGACGACGACCTCCCGGACGAGCGGCAATAGGCCTGCGCTGGGTCCGGCGACTTCGGTCAGGACTTCGGCGGTCTCCGCCCTGCTGCTGGCGCGGACGGCCCGTTCGGAGAGCTGGGCGAGGTAGCGCAGGGCGGCTTCGCGTTCGCCGTCCGGCGAGGCAAGAGAGTTCAGAGCCGGGTCGAGGTGGACGCTGTAGCCGGCGGCGAGGAGGGCGTGCGACGCGGCCGTGGCCTTCAGCCGCTGCTGCTCGACGGTCAGGCCGTGCGGCAGACGGTGGTAGTCCCCGCGGGGGCCGGGGACGTTGAGGAAGCCGCCGCTTCGTTGGAGGATGCCGGCCACTGGCTGGGTGCCGCCGATGGCGACGACCAGCCCGGTGCGGGGGTCCTTGGTGATGGTGAGGTACTCCAGCACCAGGAAGTCGGGCTCGTTCTGCTTCATCGAGCCCTGGTCGTCGAGGCCCGGTGCGCAGCCGGGGCCGGCGGCGCGGCCGGCGGTGTGGCGGTGGGCGCGATCCGGCCCGAGGGGTGCTGGAGCGCGGTGGCGATGCCCTGAGCGTCGAGCTGCCGACCGGTCTCGCGAACGGCGCGCGCCTGAGCTGCGGTGTCGTCGCCGCCCAGCCGGTAGATCCCGGTCTGCTGGTCTTGGACGAAGCCGTTGGCGGCCAGCACGGCGGTGGCCGTCTCGCCGACCGGGGCGGCGGCGAGGCTTCCGTCCGGCTGCCAGGTCAAAACGACCCGCTCCGGCTGGGACGGCTGGACGCCGGCCACGGCGTTGTGGCGGACCTGGGCGAGCGCGGTGTCGTAGCGGGCCAGCAGATCACCGGCGACCTGTTCGGCGCCCAGGAAGGGATCATCTGTCAGGACGATGCCGTTGGGCTCGCGCACGCCGCGGTATGCCTCGTCGGGAAGATCACGGAGGGCGACGGCGGCGATGAGGAATCCATCGCGTTCGTCGTGCCGGTCGAGGACGACGAACTGGGCGCCGTCCTGGCGGGTCAGGACGGCCGCCTGCTGGAGCAGGTGCCCGGCGAGGGATTCGGCGACAAGGTCCAGGTCCCAGATCCGGTCGGCCAGTTCGACCAGGTCGTCCTTGCGCTCAGGCGGGTGGTAGGTACTGGCCCAGGCGCCGGGCAGTTCGCTGGCGAGAACGTCGGCGTACGAGGCGAGGCGCTCGGAGTCTTCGTGGTTGTGCATGGTGTCCTTGGTGGGGTGAGGCGGTGTCAGCGGCGCAGCCCAGCGGCCACCGGAGGCGGTGGTGGGGCCGGCACGATGCGCGGCGGTGGCGGGCAGGCACACACGGCGGACCGTTCGCGTTCGTTGGCGGGGACTTCTTCGGTGCAGGTGCTGCGGCCGGGGTGCGGGGCGTGACGGTCGGCGAGGGCGTTGCGGGTGTGGGCGAGGTCGGTCCGGATGACCTGCAGGCGCTCGTCGGCGAGGTAGCGCAGTCGCCCGGCGATGTGCGGGTCGGCCGCGTCGCCGAGGCCGTCGTGGAAATCAGCGGCGGCGTCCAGGACTTGCTCAATGGCGGCGAGGACGCCGTCGTGGGAGGAAGTCAGCTCGGTCAGAGCGTCGGCCACCTCCTCGGTGGTGGTGGCCTCGCGGATGCGTTCGGCGAGGTGGACGACCGAGGCGCCCAGCGGCAGATCGCGGGCCGGGCGGCGGTCGGTGTCGAAATCCTGGTCGCAGTCGACGTGGTAGCCGACAGCCCGGAGCCGGGCCACCGCCTCGGTGGCGAGGCGGATTTCGTCGTCCTGAGTGAGTCCCGTGGGGGCGCGGTGGTAGGTCTCGTGGAGGCGGACCACGGGCACGAAGCCCGCGCGCTGCAGCAGGCTGTGGGCCTCAGGGTCGCCACCGCGGGCGAGGACCTCCTCGGAGTGCGGATCGCGGCGGACGGTCAGGAAGCGGTCGGCATGGGGCAAAGAAACGTTTCTCCTACGATGATCGGCAGGCGGAGGTCCGGGCGGCGGGCGGAGATGGGGCAGCGACGCGCGGGCGGGGCTGTGTGTTGAGATGGGCGGCCGTGGTGTCGAGGTCCTGCTGGATGCCGTGGAGACGACGGGCGATCAGCTCCAGGCGGCGCGCGGTGCCGGGGCCGGCGGTGCCGGGCTGTCGGGCGATGCGGTGCGCGGTGTGCTCGACGAGGCCGCGGACGGTGGCCAGCGGGCCGGACTGCTCGTCGGCGAGCTGCGAGAGGACCGCCGCGAGCTGGGCCGATGCGGTCGGCACCGATTCAGTGATGGCCCAGTGTTCAGGTGTGATCGGTACGGGTGTGAGGCGCAGGTCCTGTTCGATGCGGCGGGCCTCGTCCGAGAGCCGCCGCAGAAGGTTGCCGGGCTGCTGCTGCCAGCTGCCGTCGAGGCGGATGAGATTGGCGATCAGGTCGAGGCGTCCGGGCTTGGCCTGGACAGCGATCCACCGGCAGCCGTTCTCGTCACCGGGGATCTCGATGCCGGCGGCGCGGGCGAGGCGGTGGGCGACCTCGGCCCACTCCGCACCGCTCAGGTCACGGTCGTCGGGATGGAGCCAGGTGTCGAGGTGGAAGATCGCATGCCGGTCCCCGCGAGGGCTGGCGGCGAACGGGTTCTCCAGAAGCGGATCTTCGAGGTGCTCGGCCCACTGGGCGGACGTCCACGTCGCCTGCTCGTCATCCAGGGTGTACGAATCAAGGCCCGGCCAGTAGGCGACGACGGTGTGCTCGGTCAGGCCCTCCTCCGGTGTCACCGAACGCCCCAGCGCTTCGCCGAGTGGGTCGTGCGGGGCGTGGGCGCGTTCGTTGACGCGTGGGATCACGTCGGTATGCCTCCGATGGTTTGGGTGTGGCTGTGCAGGTCCCTGGCGGCGTCGACCAGGGAGCGCTCGCGCACCAGATCGGCGTGTACCGCGATGTCACCCGGTGGCAGAAGGTCCAGGGCGCGGTCGATTGCCGCGAGCCCTTCGTCGTATCGGCCAAGCCGGCGCAGTGCGCCGGCCACGCGGAAGAGCACGATCGGGTCCTTGCCGGTGTCGAAGGGCGGCCGGGTGCTGAGGGCGAGGAGCCGTTCCGCACCCTGGTCCAGGCCCTGGCCGAGCCACAGGCCGTGCAGCAGAACGTGCAGGGTCTTGGCGTGCTCGCCGGCCTCGTCGAGGACCTCGTCCAAGAGGTCCAGGCCCTCGGGGCGGGACTGGCCCAGCAGTGCGAAGGCGTACAGGGCCCGGCTGTAGCAGTCCAGCCCTGCGCGTGCGGCCGGGGGAAGCTGCTCGATGAGTGCCTGGAGGGTGGGGCAGCGGAAGTCGAAGCGCAGGGCGCTCAGGTACAGATGCCGGTAGGTGCGGGCGGTGACCGGATGGGGGGGCAGCGGCGGTGATCTGCTCCGGGCTCAGCAGGCTGAGGATGCTGTGTCCGGTGGCGCGAGCCGTCCAGGCGGCATCTGCGCAGACCTCGGCCGATTCCCGCCAGTCGGCGTCGAGTTCGCGCAGGTCGGATGCCAGGCGGGCAGGCCAGGACGGGTCCGCCGGAGTAGCGGTGGCTCGAGACCGGGTCTGCAGGAGGGCGAGCGCACGGCCGGGGCGGCGGACGGGCAGGCTCACCGGCCGCCCCGCGCGTCGGCGACGTGCACGAGCTGGCCGAGGACCGTGGTGGCGTACCAGCCGCAGTCGATCAGCGCGTTGTGCTCGGCGTACTTCGGCAGGAGGCGGTCTTCCATGGCGCGCAGATAGATCAGGCAGTCCGGGCAGCGGCGCGACAGGTGCACGAGGTAGCGGGGGTGGGCGGTGAGGTACGTCTGCGCGCCTCCGGTGGCGTCGCGAAGCCGCCATCCGTCCTCGTCGGTCGGGGTGTGCCAGGACGGTGCGACGACGCGCATCGAGTCCCCCCACAGTTCCCCGCCGGCCACCCCCTTGAGGACGACGACCTGGTCGCCGGCCTGGAAGTGGGCGTGGGTGATGTCCCGGGCGGGGGTGAGCGGGTCGGGCGTCGGCGCGAGGGCCGGGGTCGGCGGAGGTGTCCAGGAGGGCGGGATCATGCAGGTCCTTCCACACGGAGCGGGGTGGCGGCGGGAGGATCAATAGTCCGCAGGATCGCCGGTTTGGCTAACCGGCGATCCCCGGCTATGGTCCGGCCGCTGTCAGCGGAACGGGTTCTCCGTCCCGCGGTCGGACTCGCTGGCGGCGTCGAGGAGTTCGAGCAGGTCAGAGCCCTCTGCGTCCCGCTGGTCGATCCACCACCCGGCCCGGATGATCGCGCGGGCCTTGTCCTCCAGCTCCGCCCAGTCCGCCTCGTCCCAGGTGCCTTCGGCGACGAGGGCGGTGTGCGCGGAGGTCATCAGCTGGTGGCGGGAGCGCTCGCCCCACTCCAGTGCCTTCTCGGGCCCCTCCAGCGGCGGCATGCCGAACTTCTCGGCCCACTCGGCGGCGGCCTTCTGCTCCTCGGCGCGCTTGGCGGCAAGCCACTGCTCCGTGGACTCGGTGTCAGCCTCACGGGCGGCCTTCCAGCAGTCGGTGCAGTCTCGGTCGGCCAGCCAGCGGGCGAAACCCGCCCGTCGGTCGGCGGGGCGGTCGGACAGATCATGGGTGATCTCGTGGCCGCAGGCGTGCTCGACGTTCCATTTCATGCGGACAGCCATAGACAAATCTCCTCAAGTCTGATCAGAAACGGGTGTATTGGGGTTTAGCGGTGGCGTGTGGGTGCCGGGGTGCGGGACGGTGCCGACGGCGGCGTGGTGTCCAGGGCGGGGCGCGGTCGGATCCGTGGCCTGGGGGTGCGGTGCGGCGGCAGAACGGCGACGGTGGCGCCGAGGTCCTCGGCCGCCTCGTGCACTTCGCGGGTGAGGAAGTCGACCTGTCGGCCGAGCGCGGCGAGCCGGGCGGCGATCTGCCGCCCCTGCACGGTTTCCAGGGCGTGTGCGAACTGGCCTGCGGTGTCCAGGAGTTCCTCGAGGCGGACCATCGGGCCCGCGTCGTGGCCGTGCTGAGTGGCGGTGAGCAGGGCCTCGGAGACGTCACCGGCGGCCCGGGCCTCGACGACGTCCCGGAGTAGCTCCTGCAGCGACACCTCGGGTGCGGGCTCTGGGCGGTTGAACCGCGAGACGTCCGGCCGCAGTACGCCCGGCGGAACCGCAGGGGGCAGCGCCTGGCCGGCCTCGTACTCGTTGCGGTAGTGCCCGATGACCTGCCAGCCCGGCGCGTCCGGGTCGCCGGCCAGGGCGATCACGGTCGAGGTGTCGTCCTCGACCAGGTAGGCGAGGGTGATCGGCCGGCCGTCGGCGGCGTACCACGACTCGATCAGATCCAGCTCGCCTCGCCGCTGCGCTGCCTGGGCCCTTTCGGTCCACATCTGCTGTTCCTCGCCGGTCAGCGGAGCCTTGGGCTGGTGGCGCTGCCCGGCGAGGTCGGTGGCGATGTAGCTGTGGTCCGCCCACGAGGCGAGGTGCGGCCATACGGTCGTGTGCTGCTCGCGCTCGGCGGTCGAGCCGGGTGCGGCGGGCCGGTTGAGGACACGCATGATCTCGGTGTGGGAGGTGGCGAGGCTGTCGAGCAGGGTGCGCCACCCGGTGGTGTGCCGCGCCGGAGGCAGCTCGTCGAGGGCGCGGTGGGCGGCATCCAGCAGTTCGTCGGCGTGTGGCGCGAGGTAGGTGGCGTACGCCTGGGTGACTGCCTGGTTGCGGCGGGCACGAGCGGCTGCTGCGGCGTGGTGGTAGATGGTCCGCCCGTGGCGGTCCCGTGTGGTGTCGAGCGCGGTCTCGACCTCACGGTCGATGACAGCCATCCGCAGCCGGAAGTCACGTGCTCGCCGGGCGAGTTCGCTCGCCGCGGGAGTGGGGGAGTCGGGGATCGGTTCCTCCTGGTGGTGGCTGTCAGCGGCGTGGCCGACGCCCTGCCGGCGGGGCCTGCGTGGTCATCGCCGGCGGACACTTCGGGGTGGACTGGCCGGGACGGGGGACGCGGAGGTCGGGGTCGAGGTGCACCGGGTAGCGGGCGGCGGTCAGCATCTCGGCGGCCCAGGTCGCGTGCTCGTTCTCCCAGTCGCGGCCCAGGTCGAAGGGGAGGCGGATCCAGTGGCCGCGCAGGGACGGTTCGAACAGGAAGCCCGCCCGGCGCAGCACGTCTGCGGCGAAGGCGTTGAAGGTGCCCGCGACCTCGACTTCGCCACCCGGGCCGCGGGTGATGCGGATCGCCTCGTCGCTCCTGCTCACCGGGCCCGTCCCTTGTCGGCTGCCGGGGTATGGCCGGCCGCGGGCTGCGGCATGGGCCGACCGGGTGTGGCCGCCACAACGGAGGGTCGCTGCGGGGAGCGGGCGGCGGCCTGCGCGATGCGGGTGCGGCGATCCGTCAGCCCGTTGCGTGCCGCCGGCCTTGGCGGGGGTGCGGTCAGGGCGGGGTCGAGGGCGTCATCGGCCTGCACCTCGTAGCCGTGGCGGCGCAGGTCGTGGACGGCCTGGCACGTGCGGCGGAAACCGTCCTGTTCAGGGCGGGTGAGCCGGTACAGGCCCGGAGTATCGGGGACGGGCTCGAACTGCTCGCGGACGAGGAACCAGTGGGCCAGGTGCGCGGGGATGTTCGCGGTGGCGGTGGCCACGAAGCCGTGTTCGGGGTGAGCGCCGAAGCGGAAGTGGTCAGACAGGTGCGGGGGCCTTTCTTCTCAGGTCACCGGCGCGCGGGCGTCGCACCGGGAGGCGCGGGCAGGGCAGGCGGGTGCGTCCGTAGCGCGGCCGATCGCGGCGGGGAAGACGCAGCCGGGGCAGGCGTGGGGCGCAGGGCTGTGGCGGTTTCGCGAAGCCGGGCGCCGGCCTCGGCGTATTTCTCGGCCGTGACGATCCGCATGGCCTCGGGGTCGTTGCGCAGAGGAGAGGTGGCGAGGTCCGATGGCCTCTCGCTGGAAGCCGGTCGTGGCGTAGGTCAGGGCCTCGGCGAGCACGTCCAGGGCGCCCGCGATCCCGGCAGCTGCCTGTGCGAGCCGAGCCAACGCGACGCGTTCGGGCAGGTAGACCGTCTCCGGCGCGGTGAATCGTTCCTGTGCGCGCTCGGTGGCGTACTGCAGATGGTGGGTCAGTACGCCGATGTCATCCGTCAGCGTGACCACGTCGACCGCCGCGGGGCTGGTGGGGAACACCGCGGCCAGTTCGTCCAGACGCAGGGCCAGGTAATCCAAGGTGGCCTGGGTGATGGAGGAAGACTTCAGACCGCCCCGGCTGCATCGCTCGTCTCCCGCGTGGAGAAGGCGGCTCGCAGGCTGCATCCGTAGTTCCACGCGTGCTGCCGAACAGGCGACTCCAGGACGTCGTACGAGTCCTGGCGAGTCATCTGACCTGGGTGTTTGCGGTACCGATAGACCGGGACGGGCAGCAGGATCCCCGGCGCGAGGCAGGTGACGCCGACGGCGGCCATGTAGTCTCGCCCTGGACGAGCCCGCCCATGGGGGCCGCGCGCACCAGGTCGGTGCGGGCGAGAATCGTGGTCGGCCCGATCGGGATCGTGTCCTGCGGCTGCACCCAGTAGTTCATGACGTCGCCGGCCTCGTGCCGGCCCGGCGGCGTGGGGCAGCGCCACAGGCTGGTCGAGCCGTCCGGGTGCAGGTCCTCGCTCCACCCGGCGCACCAGCTCACGCCCGTGGACTCCAGGGTGGTCAGCCGCGCCGCCATGGCGTCGTCGGTGAACTCGTCATCGTCGTCCGCCCAGTTCACGTACGGGGTGCGGACCTGGGTGAGGGCGAGATTGCGGGCGCAGGCGGCGCCGACCGGGCGGGGCAGCGCGAGGGTGCGGATGCGCGAGTCATCCGCGAGCGGCGCGGGCAGGCGCTCGGGGGCGGCGCCGTCAAGCGCGATCACTGCCTCCCACGGCACGGACTGCCGGGTGAGGCTGGCGTGCATGGCGGCCAGGTAGCCGAGCCGGTCCTCGCACAGGCGGGTGGCGATGACGACCGTGATCAGGGGTGAGGCTGGCGTGGGCAGGGGAATTCCTCCGGGAGGGCTGGCATGGAGCGTCAGCGGCGAGCGCCGGGGCGGGCCGGGGAGCCCTGCGCCGGGGGCGTCGCGGGAGTGGCCTGGGGCACTGCGGCGCGCACGGGTGTGAGGAGCGGGGTAGGCGCGATGGAGGCCCAGTGCGCGGGACTGTCGCTGAAGACGGTGCGCGGATCGGTGTTCCAGTCCACGACCCGGCCGATGTCCTTGTGGAGCAGGCTGATCACTTCGATCCCCTGAGGGTGCAGAACGTATCCCCACTGCATGTCCTGCTCGTCGGCGGTCTTGTCGGTCACCGTCATCCGCACCGGAGGGGAGCCGTCCGGGCTGATCAGGTGGTCCAGGGTGCTGCTGGGCCAGTCTTCGCCTCCGGTCAGCGCGGCAGCGAGCGCGGGCGGGGCGCCGTCGAGGAGATCGGTGCCCAGCTCGTCCCAGCCGACCGCGACATCGTCCACGAGGTGACGGGACATGGCCTCCAGATCGCGGCGGAACCGGTGCTGGAACGCGGTGAGGAGCAGGGGCAGGTGGTGGCTCGGCACGCCGTCGAGATGGACGTAGATGCCGCTGTAGCCGAGACCGGTGGGGCGGGCGATGAAAGAGCGGGTCGACAGGGGGTCTCCAAGGACACGGGCGGATGCAGTGGGGAGTCCGCTGAGGCTCAGGGGCGTCGGCGGGTGGGGTGCGGACTGCCGGCGTCGGGGGCCCAGTCGGCGGTCCTGACCAGCGGAGGACGCA
Organism: Streptomyces sp. NPDC002838; assembly: GCF_040295365.1. Lineage (NCBI taxonomy): Bacteria > Bacillati > Actinomycetota > Actinomycetes > Kitasatosporales > Streptomycetaceae > Streptomyces > Streptomyces sp. NPDC002838. The sequence continues at coordinate 73,407 of NZ_JBEOVF010000033.1, forward strand.
GGGCCCGGTTGAGGCTGCGCAGCGCAGCGGCGTGGCCGAGCGTCGTGTTCAGCTGGCTCTCCACTGGTTCGGCTCCGCCGGGCCGGGACGTGAGCCGGTGGGCGTCGGCAAGACCGGTCACGGCCGTGCTCAGGTGCGTGGCGGCGCGGCTGCTGTGCACGAGCGCGGTGGCCAGCTGGGACAGGTACTGACGACCGACGTCGGTGCCGGCGAGGGAACTCTCGGCAGACTGGCGCAGGTTTCGGAGACGAGACCGGAGGCCAGGTTGTGCAGGGCGACGAGCTGGTCGAGCACGGGCAGCAAGCCCGCGTGGGGAGTACCGGTCTGTGCCAGGACCAGAAAGTCGGCGGTTTCCTGGATGCGGCGCTGCCACAGGCCCAGGCGCCCGCGGACAAAATCGCCGTGAGGGATGCTCATCGGCTCGGGCCCTTCGGCAGGTTCGCCCGCGGCGCGGGTGGGCGGGAGGGGGAACCGGGCGGGACACTGGAGCGCACGGACACGTTGAAGTCGAGGTGCCGGAGGCGTTCGAGGCTCTTGATGAGCTGGCGGCTGATCTGTTCGTCGGGGAGGCTGTCCGGCAGGTGGCAGTCGCCCGTGGCAGGGTCCAGCAGGAAGCCGTCCCGCGCGAGCAGCTCGATCAGGGCGCGGACGTAGGTCGTACGGATGCGGGGACGGCGCTCGGCGTCGAAGGTGACCTGTACCTGGAGGTGGCCGACGCTGGCCGCTCGCAGTGCGGGCAGCGAGGCGAAGCGATACTCCAGCAGCATCCGCCGGCGCACCGCGGATGCGGCCCTGACGGGGTCGGCCGGCACCGCGATGCCGCGAGGGCTGGGGAGTCCTTTCACGTGCTCCTGATGGCAGCCGGCGGGCAGCATCGGCAGCACGAGGAACTGGCCGGATCGGTGTGGCCGTGGCAGGACGTACAGCTGCAGGCCGTAGGGGGAGGTGAGCACGCACCGCTGGACGTCGGCCGCGTCGAGGGCGGCGTACGCCAGCGGACCGCTGTGCCAGATCCGGTCGTTGCCGGCCTCCTGCGCCACGAGGGTGGTGGCCGGTCCGGCCTGCCAGCGGCCGGGCAGGTGCTCGGCGAGCGCGGCGGCGAAGCCGGCCACGGGCGAGGGTGATTCGGGGCGCGAGTGGCTCATGCTCACGCTGCCGAGGAAGTGGACAGGCCCTCGGCAGCGGTGCGGCGGCAGGTGTAGCCGATCAGCTTCGACTTGCCCGGCGTGGCCGGGACGGTGGCGACGTCGGAGCAGTTGAAGGTGTAGGCGAAGTACGGGCTCGGCTTGTCCTTGAGCCAGGCGCGGTCGTCCTTCTCCGGCACGATCTGCAGCCCGGAGTGGGCAACCGCGTCGCGCTGGGTGTGCGTGTGCGCGAAGACCACGAGCGCGTCGCCGTCGGTGGTCTTGAGCGCGTAACTGTCAGGGAACTCGGTGGCAGCGGAGGTGAACTCGGTGGTGCCGCGGCTGCCGAACTTGTGGATGGTCTCGTCGTGGACCTTGATCTGCCGGGTGGACGTCTTCGTCGTGGCGTAGACCTTCTTGCCGCTCATTGTGCCGCCGGTGGCGAAGTTGTCGAGGACAGCCGTACGCAGCACGTCGACGGGCGCGGCGACGGCCTTGGTGGAGGTGGCGTCGACGGCGGTGGCGTAGCCGTCCGCGTCGAGAGCGATCTCCGGGATCTGCTTCTTGTCGTCGAGGTCGACGGCGGCGACCATCTCCCACCGCTTCAACTTGTCCTGCTCGGTCATGATCAGAACGCGGGCGTACTTGTTGTCCTTGCCGCTGTAGGTGACGGCAGCGAACCACTTGGGCTGGCCGGCGGTGAAGCGGGGGATGTAGACGTCGGTGGCGGCGAGGTAGTACGACCACGGCTTGTACTTCTCGCGGTCGCCCTTGGGCAGGCCCTCGTCCTGCTTGTAGTCCGCGACCGACATCGCATACAGCGGGCCGTCCTCGATCGTGTCGAGCAACTGGCGGTTGTTGTCGGCGTTGGCCTCGTTGTTGATCTTGGAGTAGTGGGCGATTTGGGCGAGTGCCGCCTTCTTCGTCAGCGCCGGCTCGGCGGTCGGCGTGGGGGAGACGGTGTGCGTGGCACGGGCGGTGGCGGGGTCGTCGGCGCTGCCGGAAGAAACGCAGGCGGTCGCAGTCAGGGTGACGGATACGGCGGCGGAGAGCAGCAAGGCGGTGCGGCGGGCGGAGGTGTGCAGGGGAATGAGGATGCTCCGGGGAAGGGGGCGGGTCAGCGGTTACGGGATGTGGCAGCGGAAGCTGTGGGCGGGCGCGGCGCGGCCACGGCGGGCGTCACCTGGGTGTCGGCGGCAGCGCGCAGTTGTTTCGCGGCGCGGGCGAGGTGCGTACGGGCGTCACCGACGCGGTCCACTAGCCCCTGATGTGCGGTGGTGATCGACCGGTCGCGGGCGGGACTGGGCGGCTGGTGGGTGAGGTGGGCCAGGAGGCCGAGGTGGCGGACGGCGGCGCCGAGGGCGGCGAGCGCGGCACCGACTGGCTGGGCGGCGCTCGCCAGCGCGAGGGTGGTGCGGCGGTCGGTGGCCGTGGGCTGGTGGGGATAGCGGATGGCGGCCCGGTGGCGAAAGGCGCTCTCGCCGACCAGGTAGCCCAGCAGGCGGGCGAGTTGCCGGACTTCGTCGTCCAAGATCTCGCTCAGCCCCGGGTCGGGGTGGACCTGGTCGGTGAGCGGGAGGTGGTCGGCCACAGTGTTGAGCCGGTCGGCCACGTCGTGCAGCAGCATCCGCTGGTCAAGATCAGACACCAAGGGCAACTCCAGGCTCTGGGGCGGGCGAGGGGAGGTGTGGCTCGTGCGGGGTTGGTGCCTTCGCGGTCAGCGGCTGCGTGTCGGCGCCGTCTTCGTGGGCGGCGGTGGCGGAGGCGCGCAGGCGGCCGATGCGGCGGGACGGAGGTTCACGCCGAAGCCCTGCTCGGTCAGACGGCGTGCGACCGCCTGAATGCGCGCCATGCCCTCGTCAATGCCGTTGAAGTCGGCGGGCAGGAGGAGGGCGCCTTCGGGCGGGCGGTACTGGAAGCCGTAGCCGTACAAGAGCGTGCGGACCTCGGCGGGCACGCTGTCGTGCGGGGCGCCGAAGGCTCCGTCCCGGTACCAGATGAGCGTGACGGTATGGGTGACCGCGGTGGGTTCGGCACGGCGTACGGGGTCGGGCTGGAGGCGGGCGTTGTGGCGCACCGCGGCCAGTGCGTGCTGGTAACGCGGCAGGACGCGGCGTACGACGTCGGCGGCGGCGCGCGCGGGATCGCCCGGGACAGCGATGCCGCCTGGCTCGTCCACACGGCGGAAGTGGTGGGGCTGGAAGCTGTCAGGGATGGGCGGGACGACCAGGAACTGGCCCGGGCTGCGTTGCCGGTCGAGGACGTACAGCTGCTGGCGGTCGGGTCCGTCGAGCACGGCGTGCTGGCCGAGTCTCTGGCCGACGGCCCAGCTGGGCTCACCGGTGTCCCAGACGCCGTGGTCGAGTGGGAACTCGTCGTCGGTATAGCGGTGGTAGGTGCTCGTCCAGGTACCCGGCAACCGCTGGGCGAGGGCGCGGGCGAAGGCAGACAGATCGGTGCGGTGGGTGAGACCTGCGGGACAGCGCATTCATTCCTCGACAGTGCTGGTGGCGCGCTGGTTGGTACGCAGGCGGCGGGCAGCCTGGTGGTAGCGGGGCAGGAGCCGTCGGGTGACCGTGTGTGCGGCGCGGGCCGCCTCGGAGGGGACCGCGATCGCGTGCGGGGCGTTGTGGTCGCCGAAGTAGTCGTGGGTGATGCCGTGCAGGGATAGCGCGCCGACGAGGACCTGTTCATGGTGCAGCGGGCGGTCGATCACGACGAGCTGGAGGCGGCTGGGGCCGGTGAGAATCGCGGCGCGGGAAACGTGGAATTGCATCCAGGCGCTGGCCAGGCATGCGTTGTCCCACAGCTCGTCGAGGAAGTCGAGCTGGCTGGCCGGCTCGTCGAAGTCGGTTACGTGGAACGTCCATTCGCCGGGCAGGCGGCGAGAAAGGCCATGGGCAAGGGCTTCCAGATCGCTGCCGGAGGTGACGATCCGGGCGGCCTCACGCCGTGAACGGCGGTACTCCCGTTCCTGGTTATCGCGCCATAGTTCCTCGACGCGCTTCCCCGCAGCTGGAGAGCCGGCGTCCGGGAGGATACGGGGCAAGTGGTATTCCACGCCGATGCCCTGCCGGGCGGCAGCGGCAAGGAACCGCTCGAGCCGGGCCGGAACGTCGTGGTCGTACCTGTCGTGGATCAGGATGTAGCCGAAGACGCCTCGTGGGCGCCAGAAGCCGTGGTCGGTCAGGAGCGTGTGGGCTGCCGCGGGGGCGTCGTTGCTGGTGAGGGCGATGACACCGATCTGGTCGTGATCGCCGAGGCTAATAGAGGGCATAGGGCTTTTCTGTAGGGCCGTCAGTGTCGAACAACGCCAGCCCGTGCGGGTGGAGTTGATGGTGGACGATGAAGGTCCGGCCGGCGACCCGCCATCGTCCGCGTCCGTGGCGTGCGCACGGGCAGGGGGCGGGGGAGTGGCCGGTGTGGTCGAGCAGTCCGAGGGGCTCGGAGGCACCGCGAGGTTCGAGGACAGTTGCTGCAGTCCGGTGCGGCGTCGTCTGTTCAGCGGGTTTTGGCACGTGGACCTCGTGGTGTCGGGAATGCGGGGGCTGCATCGCTTGTCGCCGTGGGCGGGTGTTTCTTTGATCTCATGGCAGCCTCGTGACCTGGCAGTACGCGTCGTCGGAGGTCTGCTCGCGGGGGCGGAGCCGTCGAGGTTGCGTCGGGGACGGCGAAGGGCTGTGTGCCGCCGATGAGGGAGGGGTGGCCGTCGAGTTCGGCGAGCCAGTTGAGGAGCTTGGGCAGGTTCTTGTCGGGCCCGTACGCGAGGTAGGTGCCGTCGGCGCTGTCGCAGCCGAACCACTCGGCTATCCCCAGACGTGTCCGGGAGTTGACGCGACCCATGTGCACGCCCTTGCCGCGGGCCTTCGCCTCGCGGGCCAGCCGTTCGGCGACGGGACCGAGTTTCCACTCGGTCGATCCGGCCAGGAACAGGACGTCGAAGCTGTCCCACGGCAGCAGCCCGGGTGCATCGCAGCCGTCCTGGGCCGCGTAGGCCGCGGGGATGCCCAGTTCGCGGATGCGGGCCAGCCACGGCAGGGATTCGGTGAGGGTGCTGGCGGCGTCGAACGGCTGGTCCGGGGCGAGCGCCCAGAGGCAGCGATCCGGCCCGTACCGTTCAACGGTCCGGTACAGCCAGGCGAACCACGCTTCGGCGCCGGGCCAGTAGCGGCCCTTGCCGTCGCTGCCGAACTTGGAGTTGTCGCAGGCATACAGCGCGCCCTCGGGGATCCGGCTGCCTTGCGCGGGGGTGGTCATGCAGCCGATGCGTCCGGCGCTCATCGCGGCCCGTATCTCAGGCCCCGAGGGAGTGCCGAGGTAGCGCAGCGTGCACCTCCCCGGCGGCGACGCGCACCGTCATCCGGGCCCCCGGCCAGGCGGGAGGCCACGAAGTCGGGCCCGTGACTCTTGGACCTCACCATCCCGCCGAAGGCGACACGTTCCAGGTCTTCGAGGCAGACGACTGGGCAGTGAGCGTCGTGCGTGCCTGGTTCACCGGGTGCGACCCGGCATGGGGATATTCGCCGTCGGCAGCCCCGGGCTTGGGCCCGAAGGGAGGGCAGCGCTGGTGGCCTGGCGCGCGGGGGCCAGGGCACGCATGCGGTCGACAGCGGTGTGCAGGTCCTCACCGAGACTACGCAAGGTGGCCGCGGCGTCCTCAAGGTCGTAGTGGAGGTCGAATCCGTCGTCCTGCTCGGCTTCCTTGGCTTTCTCCCCGGCTGCTTCGAAGAACTCGCCGAGCCGCTCCAGCAGGCCGCTGGTGGGGTCCAGGACCTGGTGCAGCAGGGCGGCGGCGTCCGCATGCGACTCGGTTGCGTTGAGCCGGTCGGTGAGAGCGAGGAGCGCGTCGCCGTAGACGTAGACGGAGGTGCGGTCCGCGTTGTCGGAGACGTCCGGGGTCTTGGGCGCGCGGAGCGTCGGCGTGGCTGCGGACACGTGCGCGCTTGCGGTGGACGAGGAGGGAGCGGGCAGCAGCACGAGCTGGATGAGCCGCTGGTCGATCGCCTCGATCAGGTGCGTGGCGTTGCCGCCATGACGGGCTTCGGGCCGCTCAGGGGCACCGGGGTCGGCGGAGGGGGCCGAGTCGTAGATCACTTCGAACAGCGCCTGGTCGTCGGGATGCTGGCGGGTCACGATCCACCCCTCCGGGTCCCCTGGCGGACGGTCGCAGGAGGGCTCCTGCGGCGGGCCGATGATCAGGTAACTGTCGTCGGGGAGTGATACGTGCACGATGTACGCGCTGAGGCCGAACTCGATGTCGCACTCCAGCCCGCGCTGCCGCAGCGGCGTGGTGATGTGCGCGTGGCGGCGCCACAGCTCCTGCCACCAGGCGGTGTCCACGTTGCGGTGGTCGGGGAGCGGCGCGAGCGCGGACGTGCGGCGGGCGTCGGTGTGGGAGGCGGTCGGGGTGTTCTTGTCCTCAGCGACCACGGCTTCTCCGGCGCGAGGGTGCGTGGCGTAGCGGCGGGGTCGGGCGAGTGGGACTGGGCTTTGGCTCCGGAAGAGGGGTGAAGTCGAATTCGTACTCGTCGTAGGCGTTGATCAGGCCGTGTTCCATCTGGGCTTCGCGCTCGGCGACTTGCGCCATGAGGTCGTCGTGCTCGGCCTGGCATCGCTGGTACTCGGCCCAGTCGGCGTCGCTGAAATGGGCGGGGCGGTTCAGGGGACTCCTTGAGAGGGTGATGCCGGCGTGGATGCTTCGGCGCGGGCTAGCGGTGGCGTGCGCTCGGCCTCGGCGGCGGGGGCGGCGGGCTCTCCCGCCGGGAAGGCGTGCGGAAGAAGCGGTGGAAGTTGAGGTGGTCGTCGAGTTCCTTGACCGCGTCGCGGAGCGATTCCGACGTGCGCCGCAGATAGGCGCGCGCCGTGGCATGGTCGATGACCATGCGGTTTTCCCGGTGGTGCCGGTCGGTCGGGCTGGAGGACCGGGGCAGGGAAAGGGCGGTCTCCGCTGTCTCGGCGAAGTACGGGGCTGCGTGGCTCGACATGGTGGCCGCAGTCGCGAGGTGGGCGAGTACGGCGCTGCCGGCGCGGTTCGTGCTGTGGGCGGTCCGGGCGAATTCGGCAGTCATGCGGACGACGTCGCGGGAGAGGGCCTGCGCGTCGGCGGCATGCTGGAGCAGATCGGCGTAGGACGGCGTGGCCGGCACATGACCGGTCTCGTCCAGCAGCTGCCACTGCTCGGCGGCGTCGAGGAGTTTGGCCTTCATGTCGTCGAGCGCGCCGATAAGGTGGAGGGTAGCGTCGCGAGGTATCAGTTCGCGCTGGGCATCGGAATTCATGAGCCTCTTGCTTTTCAGTGCATACGGGCGTCGGTGTCGAAGAGCGCCAGTTCGTGGGGGTGCAGGAGGTGCTGCACGATGAAGCTGCGCCCGGCCACTTTCCACAAGCCCCGGCCCCGGTTGAGGTGGGAGATCGCGTCGGTCTCCACCGAGGTCAGGCCCAGAAGCCCTGCCGCGGCGTGGAGTTGGTCGGTCTCCTGCCGGTAGATGATGCGGGTGGAGCAGTCGGCGAGCAGACCTTCGGCCAGGGCCCGTCCGCGTGATCCGGCGTCGCCGGCGGTGAGCAGGTCGGACAGTCGGTGGATCACCATCAGGTTGGCGATGCCCAGGCCGCGGCTCAGCTTCCACTGGGCCTGCATGCGCTGGAGAAGGCCGGGGTGGCGCATCAGGCGCCATGCTTCGTCGTAGACGATCCAGCGCCGGCCGCCGTTCGGGTCGGTGAGGGCGGACTCCATCCACGCGGAGGCGCAGGTCATGGCGAGGACGAGCGCGGTGTCGTCGCCGGACCCGCCGAGCCGGGACAGGTCGATGGTGAGCATCGGCGAGCGGGGGTCGAACGCCACGGTGGAGGGCGCGTCGAACATGCCGGCCAAGTCGCCGTGGACCAGGCGGCGCATGGCATGGGCGAGGTCGCGGGCCGCTTCCCCGAGCCGTCCGGACATCATCCCGGCGGCCTCGTCGAGCGCGGTCGGGTTGTTGAGAGCGGCGGCGACGTCGCCGAGAAGCGGTGTACGGCCGGAGTCGGCGGCGCGGATGACGACGGCGTCGAGAGCGACGTCGAGGGCGGTGTGCTCCATCGGCAGCAGGTCCCGGCCCAGGACGGTCCGGGCCAGCGAACCGAGCAGCAGGAGGCGCCTCTTGCGGATCTCCCCGACCCAGTCGGCCTCGGCCACGCTGTCCGGTCGCGGGGCGGCGTCCAAGGGGTTGAGCTTGCCGGGCAGTCCGGGACCGAGAGCGACGGACGTGCCGCCCAGCGCCTGGGCGACGGGAGTCCATTCGCCCTTGGGGTCGCAGGGGACATAGACGCGGTAGCCGAAGGCGACGGAGCGCAGCGCGAACGACTTCGCGAGTGCGGACTTTCCCTGACCGATCACGCCGGCAAGCAGGATGTTGGGGTTGGTGAACCCCTCGATCTTGCCGTACAGCGCGAAGGGGTCAAACACGAAGCTGGCTTCCGCGTGCACGTCACGGCCGACGTAGATGCCTTGGGCACCGAGGCCGCCTTCGGCGAGGAAGGGGTATGCGCCGGCTGCGATGGCGGTGGTCATGCGATGCGAGGGCAGGCGGAGCCGGTTCCCGCGGGCGGAGGCGGGCCCCGGGCGCCCGCTCGGCGGGTAAAGGGGAGCGGGTGAGTCGTCTGCGGTGGGGACGGCGCCTGCCGGGTGGGCGGTGGCTTCGGCGCGGGCCTTGGCGGTGGCTTCGGCGAGCTGGCGACGGGCTGCCCTGCGGCTGGCCCGGTCCGCGCCGTGCGGGGTGAACAGAGGGCTGGCGGCGGCGCGGCGGGCGCGACGGGCGGGCCGGTGGCTCATCGGGGGCCCTCGATTCGGCGGGTGGTGCTCATCGCACGCACGCGGTGGTGTGCGGGCGGTTGAGGTCGGTGGGGGTGGTCTTGCGGCGGACGATGTGTCCGGCGGCCAGGTGGCGCTGGCAGATCGTGAGGACCGGCGGTCCCTCCGGGAGCCGTTCCGGATGGCACTCGGTCGCGTCTGCGGAGGCGGCGGGTAGGAGGTGGAAGGCGTCGTGCACGGCGGCGGTCGCCTGCCAGAGCCGGGTGTGTGCGGTGGCGAGGTGCCGGCCTGCGGCGGGATGTGGCGGGCGGGCGGATTCGGCGAGCAGGTCGAGGAGTTGGTGCAGGGCGGTGAGGTGGGCGTGGAGTACGTCGAGGTGCACGCGGTCCACCTGCGCCGGGGAGGTGGGGGCTGGCCGGGTCAGGGCACGGGTGTGATGGCGGACCCCGGCGCTCGCGGCTCGGAGGTAGGGGTGCGCGTCGTCCGGACGCGTACGAGAGGTCAACGGGTGCGATTCCTTCCTGTCGCCGTGGCGGGACAGGGGCGTTCTGTGAGCGGATTCCTCACAGGGCGGTGCGGGCGAGGGGCAGCGCGGCGAGGGTGAAGGCGTCGGGCTGCTGGTAGTTGAGGCGGCGCAGGTCGACGCCGGCGGTGACGGCGGCGGTCTCAATCTGGGCGCAGGCCGCGTCAAGGAGGGCGTCGGTCTCGGCGGTGACGGTGACCAGGCCGGTCAGGGCGACGTCGGCGTGCCCGGCGATGAGCTGGCGCTCGCGCTGTTTGACGTCGGCGTATTCGACGGAGTCTTCCTCGCTGTCGACCTGGCCGCGGCGGGCGCGCTCGCTGGCATCCGCGATGATCGCAGCCTTCTTCCGCTGGACATCCCGCAGCGCGGATTCGAGCCCCTGCGGCACGTATATAAGGGACAGGCTCCGGCGCACCCCAGCGGTGAACATCAGCCCGTGCAGAAAGCCGGCCCCCATCTCGGTCCGCGGCCAGTTCTCCACCCAGTACGTGGCGTGGCGGGCGGTGTCGGTGGCGAGCCGGTCGTACTCCTCGACTTGGACGACGGGCCCGGCGGCTGCGGGGTCGGCCTCGGCGCGGCCGGTGGGGGACCACTGCTGGAGGGCGGCGAGGGACTTGGGGTCGTAGGCGGTACGGATGACGGCGGCGATCTCCCGGGCGTTCAGCCATCCGGTGACCATCAGTCCGGCGTTGCGGGCGGCCTGGGCGATGGAGGCGGTGGTCTGTTCCATGACGGTGAACGCGCCCGGGAGCCCGCCGCCGGCCTGCGAGACCAGCCGCTTGGCGGCCTTGAGGTCGAGGGAGATGGCGAGGTAGATCTCGTGCGGGGCGGCGGCGGGGCCGGCGGAGGCGACGAGTTCGGAGTAGATCTGCCCGGCGACCGGTGTCTGGGGCTGGCCGTGCTGGGTCCAGTGGCGGGTGAGGGTGTCGCCGGAGTCGGGGACGGTGCGCTCCAGGACCTGCACGGTGGCGACGTGGCCGGTGCGGGCGATGCCCGCCAGGGCCCGACCCCAGCCGTTCACGTGGTGGTTCTGCGTCGCGGGGTCGAGCAGGGCGAACGCGCGGGAGGTGACGCGGGCGACGGCGGTGAGGGTCTGCCGGTGCGGGTCGTGGACGGCGGCGGCGCCGTTGGCAGAGTCGCCGGGGGTGACGACTTTGAGGGAGGCGGTGGTACCGGGCAGGTGGAGGACGCCGTCCTGCCGGGGCCGGGTGACGGGCCGGGCGAGCCAGAGTGTCTGCCCGGTACGGCGGCGGTTGGCGTAGCGGGCGACGATGGGCGCCCAGTCGATGAGGGAGCGGCCGTGCCGGCGGATCGCGACGAGCGCGGCGACCGCCGCCCACAGCGGGGTCAGCGCGATGGCGCCGAGCAGACCGGTGGAGACGACCGTCACCAGCAGCAGCGCCAACGCCGAGGAAACGAGGACGAGTTGCGGGAGGGAGAGGCCAAGAAGGATGCCGCGGCGGGACCGGTGCGGGAATTTCACCGTGACCGGGGCGACGGAGAGATCAGACAAGGGGCTGGTCCTGGAGGGCGCGGGCGGGGCCCTGGGGGCGGGAGGTGATGGGCACGTCCCGCCCCCAAGGGATCGGACAGATGCTCAGAGGCCGGCCGGGGGCGGCGGCGACGCTGTGCCGCTGTTCCCGGCGGTCTGTGAGCCGGGGGACGGCGGGGCGCCCTGCGGCGGCGGGGTCGTGGTCGGCGGGGCGGACTGCCATCCGCCGGCCTGACCGGCTGCGGCACCCCCTCCGGAGCCGCCCGGTCCCGGGGCGCCGCCCATCTGGCCGCTGGTGTCGTCGGAGACGCTGGTCGGCGCGGGCTGCACGGCCTTCTCCAGGCCGGACTTGACGGCCTCGCCCGCTGACGAGACACCTGTGCCGCCGTTCTGGGAACCCTCCTGGCCTGCGCCTCCACCACTCGGGCTGGGCGCGATGTCGCCAGGGAATCCGCCGCCACCGGGAATGGTGTCCGGGCCCTGCGGGGCGGCTCCGGCGCCCGCTGCGGCGCCGCCGGTTCCGGCGGCGGCCGCCATCGCGGCGGCCTTCTTCCCGGCGCGCTCGGCATGCTGCTTGGCGAGCTGGGCACCGGCGCCGCCGGCACGGTGCAGGGACTCTCCGTCGGATCCTTCGGCAGCCCAGTGGACGAACTTGAAGGTTGCGTAGGGGCACAACAGGATCAAGACCATGATGACGATGCCGGCCATGACGTCGGCGAGTGCGGCCAGGCCGTCCTTCGACTCGGTCTTGCCCATCGCGGCGATCCCGAGCACGAAGATGATCGTCATCAACAGTTTCGAGACGACGAGGGTGGCGGTGGCCTCGATCCAGCCCTTGCGCCAGCGGCGCGCGGCTTCCCAGCCGCCGCCGGCCCCGGCAAAGACGGCCAGGGTGACCATCACCAGGATGCCCACCTTGCGCACCATCATCACGCACCAGTACAGGACGGCGCCGATCGCGGCGCCGAGGGCGGCGAACACCATCACCAGCCATCCGAGGCCCGAGAGGGCACTGATCTGGCTGACCTTGACGATGCGGCGAACCGCGGTCTCGATCGACAGGTTGGAGGCTTTGAGGAGCCCGGCCGACAGCGCGTCGACCACTTCGATCGCGACGGTGGTCAGCGCGATGGCGGCGAAGGCGAAGATCACGCCGGACGCGGTGCCGGTGAACGCCTGCGTCAGGGCTTGCCCGTCGCGTCGGATCGCGGCGCGAACGAGCTGGGCGCAGAACGTGGCCACGAGGATGACCAGGCCGATGGGGAGGATCGTCTCGTAGTTGTCGCGGAACCACGATGCGTTGAGGTCGACGCGGGTGGTGGCGTCGACCGCCTTGGCGGCGAGGTCGGCCGAGGCTGCGGCGAGTTCGCCGGCACTCTTGGCCATCCAGTCGCCGATGGCCTTGCCGGGGTCGGAGGCGAAATCCACGGCTTCGCCGACCGCACAGACCTTGTCCGCGAGGGGGAGGTCACAGAACCCCATGGGGATTCCTTTCGGTCAGGGCGCGACGCGCGGGGCGATGGCGACGAGGGAGCAGTCGGCCGAGGGACGGCACTGCACGGCGAGGGTGATGGAGCGGTCCTCCGCCCCGTGGCCGCCCTTGGCCCAGGCGATCGTCTGCTGGCCGGTAACGGTGACGGCGTAGATGTACGCCTCGGTGATCGCCGAAGGATCTTCGGCGAGGGCCTGCTTGAAGGCGGCCGGGTAGTGGGCCTCAGAGACTGTGGCGGTGGCGCGCTGCTGCTGGTCGGCCATGCGCGCCCAGAGCGCCGGGGTGGGCATCTGCGCGGAGACCGAGGCCCAGTCGCTGTACTCGCTCTCAGTCGTCATCCACGCCTGCATGCCGGTGAGCTGCTGCTCGTTGCTGGTGTCGCGGGTGTCGTAGGACCAGAGCATCTCGGCGGCGGCCATGGCGAACGCGAGGGGATCCGAGATTCGCGGCGGCCGGGGCACCGACCCTGTGTCGGCCGCCGATTTCTGCGTGCCGTCCGAGGTTGCCGGGCTGGTCGACGAGGGTGCTGCAGGGCTGCTGGACGAGGAACGGTGCTGTTCGCCGCGGCCGGTGAGGTAGGCGGTCGCGCCGGCGACGGCGAGCAGGCAGGCCAGACCGATTGCCACCAGGGCGGCACGACGGTTCGCAGACCAGCCGACGCCGTAGCCCGTCAGGGAGAAAGACGGTTTGCGCATCAGCGGACCTGGGAGCCGAGGGCGGAGAAGAACGCGACTATGCCGTTGGCGGCACCGAGGCCGAGCGCGGCGCCTGCCGCGACGACCGCGCCCTTCTTCCCGTTCGCCTCGGCTTGGTGGCCACCGGTGTGGTGGCCCCACGCCCAGACGCCGAGCGACATGGCAAGCGCGCCGACGACGGCCACGATGCCGAACAAGTTGATCGAGTTGACGACGTTTTTCAGGACGGCCAGGCCAGGCAGGCCACCGCCCTTGGGGGAGATACCCGGGTCGTAGGCGAGCTGGATGAAGCGGTCGGCGAGTGGGGTCATGGGTGTGGCGGGGCTCCTTGCGCGCGGGCCACAGGGCCCGGCAGAGGTGAAGAGAGAGGGAAAGAGCGCGAGAGGCGCGAGCGGGGCCGGCGTCAGAGGACGCGGCGCGCCGCCAGGACGGCCCAGTCCTTGATCGCGGTGATCCGGACGGGCCTGGATGTGCGCGGGGCCTCGATGACGAGGCCCTCGCCGAGGTACATGCCGACGTGCTCGGGGCGGGCGGCGGTGCCGCGGCTGAAGATCAAGTCACCGGGCTGCAGGGCCTTCGGAGAGACGGCCTTGCCCTCATTGACCTGGGTATACGTGGTGCGGGTGAGCGTGATCCCGGCCTTTGCGTACGCCTGCTGCATCAGCGAGCTGCAGTCGCAGCGGCCCATGGGGTCTTCACCGCGGGGGTTGGTGCAGGAGCCGCCCCACTGGTACATCGTGCCGAGTTGCTGCATCGCCCAGACGATCGCCTTGCGCGCCCGAGGGTCGGTGTCCTTCGGAATCTTGTAGCCCTTGGGGATGGCCCCCTCGGGGATTGGCCCGAAGGCCGAACCGTCGCTCGTGGTGCCGCAGTCGGACGTGGAGGGCGGGGTCTCGATGTCCTTGTCGGCGGTGTCCTTGCCGGTGGTGGGGAACGTTGCGGCGATGGCCTTCTGCAGCGCGGTCGCGAGCGGTTCCCACTGGGCGTACGCGTCTGGATAGCCAGACCTCTGCACTTCCTGGGCGGCCTGAGTGACGGTCATCTGCTGCCAGCCGTCGACCTTCAGCAGGTGCTTGTAGAACTGCTCGGAGGCGTAGACAGGGTCGTGGATCTGTTGAGCTGTGCCCCACCCCTGGCTGGGGCGTTGCTGGAACAGACCCAGCGAGTCGCGGTCCCCGGAGCCCAGGTTGCGCAGCCGGGACTCCTGCATCGCGGTGGCGAGCGCGATGATCTGGCCCTTCTTGGGCACGTCGAGGCTGATGCCGGTGGCGACGATGGTCTGGGCGTTGGGGATCTGCTCATCGGGCAGAGTGAGGCCCTCGATGTGGACGTCCTTGCCGGAGGCACCGTCGAGGATCTTGGTGACCTGATCGGCGACGGCGTCGGTGTCCAGGTCGGCCAGGCATTGAAACGTGCTGGTCTGGGCGGCTTCGCTGGAGGAGGCCATCATCATGGCCGCGCCGCCGAGGAGAAATGGGGAGAGGAAGACGACGCCGATACCGGCGGCGAGCGCCTTCAAACGGTGCGGCCCGCTCGCGGGGCGACGTTGTGGGGCAGGTGTGAGTAACGAGGCGTCATGGACGGGTCCTTCGGGGTGCGGTGTCCGGCGTGCCGCGTGCGCGGGGCGTGGTGGAAGGGAGCGCGGCGGCCGGTGGCTGGGCGATAGGGGCGGGCCAGCGTGGGCGAGTTGCCGCTCGCTGAATGGGCCGGGCCGTGAGCTAGGTGTGCCGGGGCAGGGGGGAACCTCTGCGAGGCGTGGAGAGAAATGGGCCAGCGGCGGTGTGCGCCGGGCGGTTCCAAAACATTAGGCCCGGATCGCCGGTTGACCAAAAAGTTGGCGCGAGGGGTCGGATTCCGACCCCTTTTCAGTGCACTTCTTGGTTGACCGGCGATTCGCCTCTACAGTTTTGGGACTCCCCTCGCCTTTCCCCGGCTGTGGCCTTGGGCTTCTGCATGCCCGATTCCTGCCCGCGGGGTTCCTCTCGTGCGAACGGGGTTTCCTCCCGCACTCTCACACCCGAATCGGGGTACCTCTTTGCCTTTTTCCCTGCACCAGGGCGACGCGCTGAGCGTCCTTGCCACTCTGCCGGATGACTGCGTTGACTCGGTCATCACCGACCCGCCGTACAACTCCGGCGGTCGCACCGCGAAGGAGCGCACCTCCCGCAGCGCGAAGCAGAAGTACACCTCCGCCGACGCCGGCCACGGCCTGGCCGACTTCGCCGGCGAGAACATGGACCAGCGCTCCTACGGCTTCTGGCTCACGCAGATCATGACCGAGGCCCACCGGCTGACGAAGGTCGGCGGGACGGCGCTGCTGTTCACCGACTGGCGTCAGCTGCCCGTCACGACGGACGCGATCCAGGCGGCCGGCTGGCTGTGGCGCGGGGTGCTGGCCTGGCACAAGCCGCAGGCCAGGCCGCAGAAGGGCCGGTTCACGCAGAACTGTGAGTTCATCGTCTGGGCGTCCAACGGGCCGATCGACGGCTCCCGTAACCCCGTCTATCTGCCGGGCATGTACTCGGCTTCGCAGCCCTCGGGGGCCAAGCGCCAGCACATCACGCAGAAGCCTGTTGAGGTGATGCGCGAGCTGGTCAAGATCGCCCCGCCGGGCGGTACGGTGCTCGACTTCTGCGCCGGCTCCGGCTCCACGGGCGTCGCCGCGCTGCTAGAAGGCTGCGACTTCATCGGCGTGGAGAAGACGAAGCACTACGCCTCCGTCGCGGCTGACCGGCTCACGGAGGCCGTCCGTCAGACCCTCACCCAGGATGACGTCGTCCTGACCGCCTGAGTCTTCAAAGCCCTTCCCCTGGAATGTATTTGGGGCCCTTCCAGCGGCCGTCGCTGAGGTGCTCCCAGGCGGTCGTCTGCACATCGTCGATGACCCTTCACCCCCTTCTTTCCTCCACGGCTTCAAGGAGGCCCTCTTTTTCATGCCTGAATCCGTAGAACCCCACGAAGCTGGGGAATTGGAGCCGATACGGGTTCCTGACCCTCGCCTTGAAGGAATTGAGGCCAGCGTCCGGAAGCTGATGGAGCAGTCTGCCCAGCAGGCCCAGCAGCTCGACCACCTCGCCTCCGTCCCGGACACCGGCCCTTCGCCGTTCGCGGCGTTCGGCCTGCCGGGGCTCGGCGGACCTTCCCCGGCGGCTCCACCCGAGCCGCACCCGATTCTGGAGCTGGAGGGTGAGGAGTACGAGGACGAACTCGATGCTTTGAGCGACTGGGTCGATGACTTCCTCCTGCCGGTCTACGGAGCCGAGGTCACCACGGCGGCGCCCTGGTGCCTGCAGTGGCAGGCGCACGACGATGTGGTGGCCTGGCTCCACGCGCTCTGGCTCGCCTACCAGCAGCACAAAGACCCCGAAGCCGGTCTGAGCGGGCTGTTCGTCTGGCATCGGGATTTCCTCACCCACGCCATCGCGGCGATCCGGGCGCCCGGCGGTCCGCTGTCGGCGTGCATGACCTCCCCCGAACGGCCCGCGCACCGGCTCCTGCCCGGTCCGCCTCCCTCGGCCCGCGCGGAGAAGGCGAACACGACGGAGACCGACCCGCCCGGCTCCGGTGAACCGGGCCGGCCGACGTCATGAGCGCCGGGCAGCCGGCCTTCGGCCTCAGCTTCGACCCCCGTGCCCTGACCGACCTCCTCCAGGCCACCAGCGACATCCGCGACCTGGCACTCGCCCAGCTCCAGGACGTGGTGAACGCCGAGCAGTTCGGCACCAAGCTGACCGGTGATCTGTCCGGCTACCGCAAGTTGGTCGTGGACGCACGCAAGGAATGGCGCGTCGTCTACGCCCTGCGTCCGGCGCCGCCGATGTCCGCGCACCGCAACGAGATCCACGTCGTCGCCGTACGGCCGCGAGCAGGCAACGACGTCTACGACACCGTCGGCCAGCGCCTGGGGATGGCTCGCCGGCCGGTAAGTGCCCGGACCCACGCCGCCCGTTCCCGCTCGCCGCAGCTCACGGCTCGTGGGCCTGTGCCGAAGCCGGGGCCGCTGCCCTCCGTGATGCCCGGCCTGCCCCGCCCGGCCCATGGCCCCTCATCGCAGCACCATGCCCGCTGACCCAAGGAGCACTCGCCGATGCCCCCTGATCCCGCCCCGGGAACAGCCCGGCGTGCCATCTCCCCACTCGACCACCGCGTCGAAGCCGCGACTGGCCAGGACGTCGACGTCCTCTGGGCCCGCCGCGACCGCGGTGCCCTCGACGAGGGGCACGCCCGCTTGGTGGACCTGCACCGCGAGCTGGCCAAGGCCGAGATCAGCGTGACCTTCTACCGGACACTCCTCCACCGGCTCAGCAGCGGTGAGTTCCCCGTCGACTCCGCCCTGTTCGCGCGGATCCATCGCACGGTGGACCAGCTGGAGGAGGCCGCTGAGGAACGCGACGATGCCGCGGCGTGCGTGATCGCCGTCCTGGAGCCGATCGAGGCCGCCGCCCGCAGTACACAGCCGGGCGGCCGGGAGGCGCTTTCGGTAGCCGACCAGGCGGCGCTGCTGGCCATCGCCGGCGGCGCCAAGTTCCACGAACACCTCGTGACGGGGCGTAGGTCCGTGGCCACTGCCTCCGGCACCCGGATCCCGTACGCCCACCTGCAGCGGCTCGAATCGGCCGGGCTGGTCTTCCGGGATGCCAGCCATCCCGTGCATGCCGGGCAGCCGGTCGCGTTGACCGACGCGGGCCGCGCCGCTCTCGCCGGCAGCCGCCGCCCGAGCACGACTGCAGGCCCGGCCCGTGCCCGGCCCGGGGCCTGGCCAGGCACCGCCGGGCACCGCCGCTGACCCCCGCCCACCGACCGAGAGACCCTATGCCCCCGCCCGAACTGGACTTTCGGCTGGACGACTTCGAGTCCGCCGACGAGCGGACCGTGGACGCGTTCTGGCACGCGATCGGGATCGAGCAGGACATGCTCACCGCGCTCGCCGAGCACCACACCCCCGACGGGTCGCAGAGCTTCTACGTCCTGCACAACGGCGCCGCCACCTGGGGAATCCCAGGTGAACCTCAGCTCGTCGCCCTGCACCTGCAGCGGGACTTGGCCGGACGGACCTTCCGTTTCGAGCATGCCGAACTGCCCTTGCCCGCGATAGCGCAGTCCTGGCTCATTCACCGCGGCTGCCCGCCAGGTGCTATCGGCCTGCTGCCCGGCATGGGAACTGCGCCGGCAGATGAGACGACCCGCGCGCTGGAGCAGCGACTCATGGGCGACGGGGACCACTTCGCCCTCCTGCACAGCTACACCCGGGACGACCCTGACGACATGACCACCGTCGTGGTCCTGCGTGCCCTCGACGAGCGCAGCCCGGTGCCGTTCCGCGTGCTCCACGAGGAAGTGGACACCGACACGTGGACGCACACCCTGCGTGAGGGGGGCTTCGCCACGATCGGCGCGGCCCTGCATTGGTGTGACGACCGCCTGGGCGGCGAAGCCGCTCCTCTGCCGCCGGTCAGGCTCACGGCCCGGTCCACCCGGCCTTCCGGCACGGTGCCGACAGCTCCTGTGCGGCGTCCGCCAGGCCGCAGCCGCTGACCCTCAAATCCGCTCAGTCGGCCGGAACATAGCCGACGATCGCCGGTTAGCCAAACCGGCGAATCCGCGGACTCTTATACAGCCGCTGGGGCGCAAGCCCGGTCCGCATCTCTCGGCATTCCCATTTCCCCGTACGGAGGTTATTTCCGCATGCGCTCCACCCGAATAGCGATATCCGCCGCGATGCTCGGAGCACTCGCTCTGCCGTGGCTGTCCGCCCCAACCGCCAGTGCGGCCACCGTCTCCATCGTGGCAACAGCCAGCAGCTGCTACAACCTCCCGCCGCTCCCGTACACGGTCCACACGAAGGCCGTGACCATCCGCTCCAAGGCGTCCGCGAAGTCCACCAGCCTCGGCATCCTCTACCGCGGTCACAAGTTCACCGTCCACAAGACCAGCGGGAACTGGCACTACATCACGGACAAGACCACCGGTGTGAAGGGCTGGGTTTCCGGCACCTACGTCTACCGCGATGTCCGTATGTGCCTCGACTAAGAAATCCTTCAACTCCACCCCGCAATAGCCGAGTTGATCCGTCTCCTTTCGCTGCCCTTCTCCGCAGAAGACCAGCATTTCCCGTGCCTTTGGAAAGGAGTTCTCTGTGTCCGACGGCATAGAGGATGTCGTGGGCGTGCTCACCGAACAGATCGAGCGCCGCTTCGAGATGAGTATGGACGAACTGACCGCCGCGGTCGCTGCGGCGCCGGACGCGAACCCCGAAGCCACCGACGTTGTGAAGTGGCACGGGCTCCTCACCGAGTCCCAGGCGGCGCTCCAGCGCGCAGAGGACGACCTCCTCGCCGCGCTTCAGACGCAGCCCAGCGAGGTCGACGACCCGACGATGACCCTTGCCCACCGCGTCACCGCGGCCGTGACCACGCGTGACGGACGGGCGATGGTCGTGCGCTGGCTCCTGGACCCCAGCGCTCCCGGCAAGAAGGACCTCGCCGCCGAGCGTCTGGCCCGCCTGGGCCGCGGGGCTCCCCGAGGCCCGGCCGTGCACACCAGTGCGCCGGCCCGACCTGCGACGGCGCCCACAACAGGCCGAGGAGTCCTGCGGTGAGCGTCCGCGACAAGCCCTGCACGCAGGACGCCCGGCTCCGGGAGGTCTTCGGCGCCCCGGTCGTCAAGCTGTACGAGACGGCAGCCACCCCGGACGCCTCCGCCGCGCTGACCCGGGCGCTCGAACTGCGCTCGTTCCTGGCCCTGGCCGAGGAACAGGTCGCCCGGATCCGCGACCGCGTGCACGAGGCGATGGCGCCCGAGCGCGACATGGACGAACTGTCCGCCGACGACCTTCGGTTCGACGCGCAGTGGCTGAAGGCGGCGCTGGATGCCCGCGACGGCTACCGCGCAGCCCTCGGCGACCTGCTGCGCAGCATGCCTCCGCCCGGCCAGCAGACCCGGCCTGCCCGCACGACCCAGCAGACGCTCACGACCACCCTGCCCCCTGCCACCGCTGCCCCGGCACTCCAGCGTGCCGGGGCGGCCCAGCCCCGCCGACCGTGAAAGCCCTCGCCGATTGCCCCAGCCCACGTCCGCTGAGATCGCCGCACGGATCGAGGAGTTGTACGGCGCTGCTCTGACCGACCTCCAAGCACACGCCCAGGACCAGCCGCCCGGCATGCTCGCCGCCCTCCTCGGCAGCCACGACCAGCTCGCCCTCGCCGAGCAGAGCATCACCGTGTACCGCGAACGGCTTGAGCAGTTCGTCCATCCCGAGCGGCAGATCGGCACCCACGAGGTGTCGCACATCCTCGACTGCGCCCGCCGCCTCGCAGAGGCCGTCGCCGTCCGCGACACCCAAGCCGTCACCACCCAAGCGGTCTTGCAGAGCCTCGGCCGCACCCCCTCGCCGCAGCCGCCCACCACCGGTGCGCCTGCTGCCGTTTCCGCTCCGCCAGTACCGACCGTGAGCGCCGCCCCGAGCCGCTGATCCGAACGGGCCCCGGCCTTTTTCGCACCCAGGAGTTCCCCCTTTTGGCCACCACCGGTCTGCCACCCGCCGCCGATGCCGACATCGCCCGGGTCACCGAAGCCCTCCACATGATCACCCCGCGCTGGAACGTGCGGATCCTGCTGGCTTTGAACGAGCCGCCGCAGCGCTACACGCAGATCGCGGCCAAGCTGCCGTATCTCCACAGCGGCCAGCTGCACCCCAAGATCCGCTCGCTCTGCGACGCTGGCCTCGCCCAGCGCAGTGAGTACTCCGCCCGCCATGTCACCTACGGCCTCACCCAGCGCGGCCGACAGCTTCTGGCGGTGCTCCCGGTGATGGCCGCCTGGGCCGAGGAGCACTTGGAGCAGCCGGAGCAGCCGCTGTCCGCGATCGAGCAGGTCGAGGACTGCCTCACCCTCCTCACCCGTCGGCAAGCCCCGGCGATCCTGTGGGTGCTGAAAGCGCGCCAGGAGGCGAGCGCCCGGGCCCTGGCGCGCATCGTCATACCCGACAGCTACTGGACCAACATCTACCCGCCGCTGCGCCAGCTCATTGACGACGGCCTGGTGGCGACTGCGGGCTTGGGACAGCCCTACCGCCTCTCGCCGTCCGGCGACGGACTCGGTCACGTCTTCGGGGCGCTGTCCATGTGGGCCGCCGGACGCCCGGTGGACCACGCCGCGAGGCACCCGCTCTGGGGCCGGCTGGACCCGAGCGCGAATACCGCCCCCCGTACCTGGGTCAGCCACCCCTCCCGGCTTCCGGCCCCCTCCGCCCGGCCGACCCCTGCTGGGCAGACCCAGCCCGCCCGCCGCCCTGCCTGGCACAACGGCGACCTTTTCTCCCACGCCACCCCAGTCCGCTCGAAGGCCGCCCTGCCGACGGGAGGAGCCCGCCGATGATCCCCGCCCTCTCCCCTCAGCAGCTGAAGCACGCGTGCACGGCGCTGTCGTCCGCCGCCCTGATCCGCCTGGTCAGCGAGATCGACGACCACGGGGCCATCCCGCCCCGCGCGCTGACCCGCACCCTCACCGACCTCACCACCCACCAGATCCGGCAGGCCACCGAGCAGGCAGACGTACTCGGACTCCTCGACCGCTCCCACTCCGGCCTCGGACTCACCGCAGCCGGAGGGGACCTCGCCGACGTCTACGACGCGACCGCCCGCTGGGCCCGACGGCACAACCACCCAGCGCCGATCTGCGACTTCGCCGGGCGGATCCGCCACACCTTCGCCCTGCTGGCCGAGCCGGCCGCGGCGGATCCTCGCCCCACCGGCGGCGAGGCCACCGCCGAACTCGCCCGCGTCCACCAGCTGCTGGCTGAGTGGATTCACACGCACCAGTCCCAGCAGATCCGCAGCACCTACGGCGTCGCCGCGTGACGCCGGACGCGGTGGCGCGTCCCACCGCGGGCCTGGTGCGCAGGATCTATCTGCCGCGCGGGGCGGATGCCGCCGCATTCGCGATGACCACCTACGGCATCCCCCTGCTCGTCCTGGCCACCACCGGATCGGCGACCCTGACCGGGCTCGCCTTCGCGCTGGAGTGGATCCCGCGCATCGGCGCGTTCACCGTGGCCGGGACCGTCGTCGACCGCTACGGCACGGCCCGCATCTTCCGCGCAGCCTGTCTGGCACGAGCCTTCGTCGTGCTCGCCGCCGCCGTCGTTCTCACGGCCCTCGATGCCCGGACACCAGCCGCGACAGTCACGGTGATGCTGCTCGCCGCGTCCACCGGCGTGCTCACCGAGTTCAGTTTTGTGGCGACTGAAACCGCCGGCAGTGAGGCAAGCCGGAAGGCTGGCCCCCGGGCGCACCGGGTGCAGTCCGTCCTGCTGGGGATCGACCAGACCGCCACTCTGGCCGGGCCTGCGCTCTCCGGCCTGCTTCTGGAGCACGCCGGTCCAGCCGTCATGCTCGGAACACTCGCGAGCCTCTCCCTCCTCGCCGCCGCACTCGGCCCCCACGTGCGCACCGCACCGCTCGGCGTGGCTCCTGTCAAGCGGGGACTGCGGACGGGCTGGGCGACGCTTCGCTCGTTGCCCGCCCTCGCCTGGCTGGTCGGCGGCCTCATCGTCTCCAACGCAGCCATGGCCCTCCTGCAGGCCGCCGTCCCGGTCGTCGTCGTCACCGAGCTGGACCACTCCAGCGCGGATGCCGGACTCATCTGGTCCGCCGCAGCCGTCGCCTCCCTGCTCGCCATCACCGCATCCCGCAGCGCGATTGACCGCTGGGGCCTGTGGCCGGTCGGCGCCGTGGCTGCCGCCGTCGCGGCCACAGCGACGTTCGCCGTCGCCCAGGCCGACACCTACCGCGGCTACCTCCTGCTGATCGCTGTCGTGATGGCCGGCGAAGGGAGCCTCACGGTCGTCTTCCGTACCCTGCGCTCCCACTTGATCCCGCCCGACGTCTTCGGCAGCACCCTCGCCGTGACGGTTCTGCTGCTCCTGCTGCCCTTCCCCGCCGCCGGCCTGCTCGTCGCAGCCGTGCCAGCCGCCCAGCTCGGGCACGCCATCACCGTCGCCGCCGTCCTGCAGGCCCTCGGCTTCGCGATCGTCTTCACCCGCCTGCGCACCCTGCCCACATCCCTGGCCTGACCCTCCCGGTACGAAAGGAGCCTTCGCCGCTCATGTCCACCATCACGCAAGCCGGACTGCCCGGCCTCGACCTTCCGCACCAGGACGTGCGGTCCCCGATCACCGAGCAGTTCCACGCCTTCGATGCCGGCCACCCCTGGGTGTACCGGGCCCTGGAGCAGCTCGTCGTCCAGCGCCTCGCCGCCGGCGTGACACGGGTCGACATGAAGGCGCTGTTCGAGGCCCTGCGCTACCGCCACCCGCACGGCGTGAAGGGCCTCAACAACAACTACACCGCGCTCTACGCGAGAAGGCTGCTCGCCGATCACCCGGAGTGGGCCTCCGCGATCGCGGTCCGCCGTCGGCGCAGCCCGTGACCATCGGCCCGCCAAACCCCTCCCTTCACCTGATTCTTCGAGGAGCACCTTCTTGTCCGATCGTCCTGTCGTTCTGGTCGTGGCTGCGGCCGACATGGAAGCCGAGGCGTATCGCGGCTACTGCCTTGCCTCCGTGGCCGCCGCGTACGACGTCGTTCTGATCACCAGTGAGGAACCCTCGTGGGAGGTGCCGTTCATCCAGGACTGCGTGGTCGTGCCCGATCCCACCGACCAGGCTGCGCTGTCCGCCGCCGGCCGGGCCCTCGCCGACCGCTACGAGCTGGCCGGCCTGTTCACCTGGACCGAGTGGTACCTCGTCCCGGTCGCCCGCCTCGCACGCCAGCTGGGCCTTCCCACCACGGCGCCCGAAGTGATGCAGGCATGCCGCAACAAGGCCACCGCAAGGAGCCTGTTCGCCCGCCACGGTGTCCCATCGGCCGTATCGCTGAGCGTCCGCACCGGGCAAGAGGCCCAGGCCGCCGTGGAGAGGATCGGCTACCCGGTCGTCCTCAAGCCCGCCGCGCACGCGGCCAGCATCGGCGTGATCCGCGTCGACAACCACGACCAGCTCACGGCCGCGTACGACTTCGCGGCACGCGCTGCCGCTCTGGGGGCGGAGAACACGAGCGTGCTGGTCGAGGAGTACCTCGACGGACCCGAGGTCTCGGTCGAATGCGTCACTTACCAGGGCCACACCACAGTCGTCGCCATCACTCGCAAGACCGTCAGCGCACCGCCCTTCTTTGAGGAACTGTCGCACTCCGTAGACGCGTCCGACCCGCTCCTCGACGTGGTCGCCCCGGCGGCGCGGGCCGCGATCGGCGCGCTCGGGATAACCGACGGCGTCAGCCACGTCGAGATGCGGCTCGTCGACGGCCGGCCGCGACTCGTCGAGGTCAACGGCCGCATCGCCGGCGACATGATCGGCCATCTCGTCCGCCTCGCCACCGGCATCCACCTGCCCCGTGTGGCTGCCGACATCGCCTGCGACCGCGCCCCCGACCTCACCCCCACTCAGCGCTCGGCTGCCGCGATCCACCTGATCTACCCCGAGACCTCCGGCACCCTCACCGCCCTCTGCTTCGACGGTCCCCGGCCGCCGTGGCTGGACCGGATCTCCTTCCAGCGCAGCGTCGGCGACCGGCTGTTGCTCCCGCCCGAGGGAGACATGTTCTCCGCCCGGATCGGCTTCCTGATCACCACCGGCGCCTCCGCTGAAGACGCCCGGCACTGCGGCCAGGAGGCGCTCCGCGCCCTCACCCTCGAGGTGGCGCCCCACCAGGCCGGCCAGGACAGCGGTAGGGATCTCCTCGCTTGAAGACGGCACCCCTCATGGCCCGCCGTAGCCGTGGGCTGCTGACCGGCTACTTCCTCGGCCTCGGCGCGGTGATGGCCGTCTGGGGCACCCGGATGCCGGCCGTTCAGCAGGCCGCCCACCTGAGCACCGCACACCTGGCCCTGGTGCTGCTGGCCGCCGCGCTCGGCATGGTCGCAGGACTGCAGACCGCAGGCCGTCTCGCCCGGCCGACGCGCCTTCCTGCCCTGCTCACCTCCGGCGCCGCCGGCCTTGCTGGATGCCTCGCCCTCCTGGGCCAGTGCGACAGCCTGCCGTCCCTGCTCACGGCCGCCCTTGCCTTCGGTGTCGCGCACGGTGTGCTGGATGTTGCCGCCAACTCGGCGGCGGTGCGCTGCCAGAACGCCTACGGCAGACCCATCATGTCCGGACTGCACGCCGCCTACTCCATCGGCGCCCTCGCGGGAGCCGCTCTGGCCGCCGTCACCGCCCACACCGCCCACAGCACCCTCTTCCTCGCCACCGGCCTGGTACTCACCGGGGCCGCGCTCATTGCCGCACCGGCAACCCGCTCCCTGAACGGCACCGATCAACCGCCTGCACCCGCCAACCTCGGCCAGGGTGAGGCCCGGCCGGCACTCTCGTCCAGGCAGCTGTGGCTGCTGGGCGCGCTGGCTGCCTCGAGCCTGCTGGGGGAGGGAGCGGCAGCCGACTGGGCCGCCGTCCACCTGCACAGTCTGGATGCCTCGACGGCCGTGAGTGCAGCCGCGTTCGCCCTCTACAGCGGGGCCATGACGACCGGACGGTTGGCCGGCGACCGGCTCACCACAGCCTTCGGCGCCCCCGGTGTCGTACGGGTCGGCGCGATCCTCGCCGCGGCCGGGCTTACCACCGGCGTCGTCACCTCCAGCACCCCGTTGGCTCTGGCCGGCTGGGCGGTCTTCGGGCTCGGTCTGTCCATCACCGTTCCCTGCCTGATCAGCGCCGCCGGAGTCGGCGGCCCAAGGGCCGTGGCCACGGTCGCCGTCACCGGCTACCTGGGCCTGCTCGCCGGCCCCGCCCTCATCGGCGCCCTGGCCACCGTCACCACCCTGTCCACCGCGCTGCTGCTGCCCGCCTTGCTCGCAGCCGCCGTCGCCGCCCTGTCCCATCGTGCCTTGGAGAACACCTCCCCTTGACCCTCACCACCACGACCACCGCCCTCGACGCTGTGATCCTCGACTACAACGGCGTCATCGGCCACCAGCCCGGCGCTGACCAGTGGCGTCACCTCGCCCGCCTGGCCGCCTGGCCCGACGACGACGTCGTTTCGTTCCAGAACGCGTTCTGGAGAGCTCGCGAGGCATACGACGCCGGTCAGCTGAGCGATCTCGCGTACTGGGCCCGTGTACTCGGCTACCACCCCGGCCCGCGCATGCTGCGCGAACTGCGCGCCGCCGACACCGCGATGTGGACGCACACCGACGACCGTGTCCTCGCCGTCTTGCAGAGCGCCCATCGGCGCGGGCTGCCCATGGTGCTGCTGTCCAACGCCCCTCACCCTCTCAGCGACGTCCTCGACACCCACGACTGGTGCCGACGGCTGATGACCCAGGCGCTGTACTCAGCCCGGCTTCAGGTGTGCAAGCCGGACCCGGCTGCTTACCGGCAGGCCCTGGACGCCACCGGCGCCGTCGACCCGCAGCGCGTGCTGTTCATCGATGACCGGGCGGACAACTGCCGCGCCGCCGCCCGCCTCGGGCTGCGCATGCTGCACTACACCGGCCAGCCCGCCGACCTGGAAGCAGCACTGCTGCCCAGCACCGGCTGAGCCGCTCTCCAACGCCTATCTCTCAGGACCCGCGTGTCACCCCACGACGACCTTCGCACCATCGACGGGGACGTCTACGTCTCCCCGCGCTACCTTGCCGCCGCCACCGCGATCGGCGACCCCGGCCTCGCGCCCCTTCTCGACCTCGGCTGGGAACTGGAGCACGACGACCTCGGCAACGTCTACATCCAGGCACCCGACCGCAAGGTCCGCCTCGGCTATCTCCCCGAAGGGGAGGACGACGGCCTGTGGCGCATCAACGCCTATAAGGATCCCTTCGGCCCGCCGACTTGGGGAGCCTGCTTCAACGACAGATGCCCGACCGAGTTCGTCGCCGCGTTCACCACCGCGCTCGCCGAGGCGTACGAACAGGGCCCGAACGCCTACCTCGCGGTGCCGGACCCGGGCAGCGCGGACCGCGATCCGTTCCTCGCGGTCGTACCGCTCATCACCCGCGGCTGGCAGATCGAACACCCCCGCTGGGGCGTGTTCGCGATCCAGTCGGCCGACGGCCTCGCCGGGCTGGAGTTCACCACCGGCCGCCTCGACCCCGAAGCGGAGCTGACCACCCGCGACGCCCGCTGGCAGCTGTGGGCCGGCACCTCGATCGACCGCCCCGCCTGGTACGCCACCGCCAGCACCGACACCCCCGTGGCCCTGATCAAGGCCGTCACGGAATGCGTCTCCGATCCCGCGCCGCTGCCTCGCTGGCGGGAGGAAACGTACAGCTACGTCCAGGGCATGGCCCAGCTCACCCCGGTCATCCCGCCACGCCCACCGGCCCCGACTCCGCTCGACGTGCAGCGCGCCACGCGCCGCCCGGCCGCGCTCCCAGCGTCCAGCGTCCCGCGCTGGAGCACCTCCAGCCGACCGGCACTGCCCGGCGCACGCCGTTGACCACCCGTCACCCGCCGTCCCACTGGAGGCACCCGTTTGGCCATGTACGCACGCGAATTCTTCATGGAGCACCTGAAGCTCCCGTTCGCCGAGGCCGCCGTCGTCGGCACCACCTACTTCGCTACACCCGTTTCCGGTGCCCCGCTACGACTGCGGATCGACTTCTCCCGTTCCATCCGTGAGCACGAATACGACGGCTTGCGCCTCGCCACCATTCACCGGGACGGAGGCGAACTCGACGCCGTGGCACTGCGGTTCGAGGAGCACAAGACCTTCGACCACCGCGATGCGGCTCAGGGCCGTACCCCTCGGGAGTCGGGGTACGGCAGGTTTCAGGAGTTCCGCGACCGACCCGACTGGGTCCCGTGGGAAGGCGCCCATACCGACGGACTGCGTGATGCCGTCGAGCGGTACGCGTCTGTGTGGTTTCCCGGCGCTTGGCAGGAGCCCGCGTCGTCCCGAGCCCTGGGCCGCACTGCCCGGAAAGCCCCGTCCCCGCCGGCCGCCCGCAGCGGTGGCCGCGCCCGCTGAGTCGCCGGCCCTTCGCCACCACGCCCAGCGTCCCGCGCGCCGTCCCGACAGGAACCCCTCGTGTCGTCCGACCCCTTCAAGAACCTCGCCCCCGATCACGCGCTGAGGGTCCTGCCCCGCCACCTGGCTGGTCCCGGGCTGACCGACCTCCGTGCGGCCTGGCCGTTCCCCTTCGACGAGGACTGGTCACTGCACCAGCCCGCGGAAGGCCCGGCCTTCGCCACCAGCCCCTGCCTGCGGCTGTGGACCAGCCTCGTCCCCGAACCCGACAACCCCAGCAAGGGCCAGTGGATCATCGCCGCGAACCGCGAACCGCGAACCGCGAACCGCGAACCGCGAACCGCGAACCGCGAACCGCGAACCGCGAACCGCGAACCGCGAACCGCGAACCGCGAACCGCGTAC